>CACHQZ010000033.1 GCA_902582165.1 uncultured Pelagibacteraceae bacterium | reverse complement strand
CGGCCACTACCATTTCGATGTAACCCCTAATGAAATTGAATACGAATGCTATTTCAATACCGCCGAAGAAGTTCATAGAGTAAATAATATTTACAAGGAATTGAAAAATACTAATTAGTTTGATTAAATATAATTATGAAAAATATTTATACTTGGGCGGCTAATCCTGCAAAAAGAACTGTCACTGTAGGTGACATTATTGAATCTAAAGGAAAAAAAATTCTTACACAAGTAACTGCAAATAATTCATTAGAGGCAAAAGCAGCTGAAGAAGCAGGTTTTGACATGATAATAGGAAGTGCTTCAAATGTTAAGAAGGTTCGGGAAGGATCCAAGTCTCTTTTTTATACGGCAGCACTCGAACTACATAATTATCCTACAGCCGAGGATGTGTTACGTGGAGCCTTTAAAGCTCTAGAGAATGGTGCTGATGCGGTTATGACTGCCAGAAGTATGGATGTTGTTTCTATGCTTGCAAAAGAAGATGTTCCAGTTATGGGTCATTTAGGTTTGGTTCCTAGAAAATCTACATGGATTGGTGGATTAAGAGCTGTAGGTAAAACTGCTGATGAAGCATACGAACTATTTAAAAAATTTAAACGTTTAGAAGATGCTGGGGCCTTTTCAGCCGAATGTGAAGTTATTCCTGAAAATATTATGGGGGAAATATCAAAAAGGACGAGTATTGTAACTGTATCTCTAGGATCTGGAAAAAAAGCTGATGTTATGTATCTATTCATGAATGATATCTGTGGAGAGCAAGAAAAGTCCCCTAGACATGCAAAAGCTTATACAAATTTAAAAAAGATGAAAGATGAAATTGAAATCGAAAGAGTTAAAGCCTTAAAAGCATTTATCAAAGATAGTTTAGAGGGGAAATTTCCTGGGCCTGAAAATTCAGTAAATGTTAGTGAAGAAATTCTAGAAAATTTTAAAAAGAAACTTTAATCTTTTTTAATAGGAATAGTTGGGTGTCTTGCTGTTGAAGTAACAATGTTTTTCTTTAATTTTACTTCTCTCAAAACGATATATACACCTGCTGCAATTATTATTAAGTTTCCTATATAATTATTAATTGTAGGTATCTCATTAAAAACAACGTAACCCAAAAATACACCTGCAAAAATTTGAGTATATAAAATTGATCCAAAAATTGCTCCAGGCAGGTGTCTAGCAGCATTGATGACAAATATCATGGCTGTTCCTCTAGAAATTCCAGAAATAGCGTTCAACACTAAATCATTAAAAGTCATCTCTTTGAAAACAAAGAATACAAATATACCAGAAAACAATATCATAAAAATTTTTCCGAATATTAAAAATGAGAACAAGCTTTCCTCATAACCATATTTTCTTACTATTAAATAACTTGCAGACGCAAAAATCGGGCACAACAAAGCTACAAATACGTAACTGTTAATTTCGGCTCCAAAAGGATTAATAGAAATAAGTGTTCCGATAAAACCAATTACTATAGCAGTAAATCTTTTCCATCTAACAACTTCACCTAAAAATAAAACTGATCCGATGGTTATTAATAATGGTATTAAAAATACAATACTGTACATAGTAACCATTGGTAATAAATAGAATCCTGTGTAGGCAAAAAAAACGGCTAATACCATCGTTAAAGTTCTAAAAAAATGAATTTTTAAATTAGCACCCTTTAATTCTTTCCAGCCATCGAGGGTTTGAGTGTACAAAATAATAGGTATAAGAGCGAACAAGGAGTTGACGAAAATTATCTGTATTATGTCGTAATCTTCAGCAATATATTTTACTATTGCATCTTGAGTTACAAATAAAAAATACCCGAGGCAAGCTAGAAAAAATTCGGGAAGATAATTCTTCTCCGATAATTTTGAATTCATTAAATAATATTTGCTAAATCTCTTTTAGTTCCTTTGAAAGTAGGAAGAGGATATTTATAAGACCATTTTCTTGGAATGCATTTTACTTTAGCTTTTTCCCATAAAGCTATCCATTGTTTGTAATTTTGTACTTTTATATTTTTTTTGTTTTTACTTTTAATAATAAAATTAGGCAAT
>CACHQZ010000032.1 GCA_902582165.1 uncultured Pelagibacteraceae bacterium | reverse complement strand
AAAATGCTTACTTACGACGTAGGTGACAGAACAGTTGTTATAGTTACTTCTGGAAACTTGGCAACATCGCAAGCAGTTTTTAAGTCTATTGAGAAAGACATAAAAGAAAATTCATCGAACAATCTTAATAAATGTAAAGATTTTGAGCAAATAGCTTCCTATGTTGGAAAACTTACGATTAAACATTCATCTCCAGACGGGGTAAACACAGACAGCCTTGTTTTAGGAGCTACATTTATTATTGGAGGGCAAATAAGAGGTCAAGATTTAGAATTGTACTTAGTTTATCCTCAAGGAAATTATATAAGACCAGCTGATAGTAAACCTTACTTGGTAATTGGTGAAGTAAAGTATGGTAAGCCCATACTTGATAGAGTGATAACCCCTAATGTTTCAATAGGAGATGCATCTAGATGTGCATTAATATCTATGGACTCCACACTCAAAAGTGATTTAACAGTAGGCCCGCCAATTGATATTGCCGTCTATAAAAAAGATCAAAAAAAATTATCTTACCTTAAATGTTTAAATACATCTGATGAGGATTACAAAAAAATTTGTAATCAATGGTCTGATAAAGTTCTTCAGGTATTTGATACTTTCCCAAAATTTGATTGGGAAAAATAATTTTTAAGCAAAAACTTCACCCCATGTACCTTTTGTAGAAGCTTTAGAATATTCTGTAGCTCTACCTTCAAAAAAGTTCATGTGCTCTACTCCGTTAAGCATTGTATCTAACCAAGTTAATGGATTTTTCTTTACGTCGTAGATAGGATTTAAACCTAATTGCTCTAATCTTCTGTTACCAATAAATCTAATGTACTGTTTAACTTCTTCAGCTGTTAAACCTTGCATTGGACCCATTTGAAAAGCAAGATCGATAAATGCATCTTCATGGTGAACAATTGTTTTACATGCTTCATAAATTTCATTTTTTAATTTATCATTCCAAATTTGTGGTTCTTCTTTAATGAAATCTCTAAAGAGTCTAATCATAGAATTACAGTGCAAAGTTTCATCTCTAACTGACCACGTTACTATTTGGCCCATCCCTTTCATTTTATTAAATCTAGGGAAGTTTAATAAGATTGCGAAACTAGCAAACAATTGTAAACCTTCCGTAAAGGCAGAAAATACAGCCATTGTCATCGCTATGTTGTGTTTTGACTTAACATCAAAACCTTGCATATAATCATACTTATCTTTCATTTCTTTGTACTGTAAGAATGCTGAATACTCTGTCTCTGGCATTCCTATAGTATCTAAGAGATGAGAGTAAGCAGCGATATGAACTGTTTCCATTGCTGCAAAGGCTGTCATCATCATTAAAACTTCTGTTGGCTTAAATACTGTTGTGTAATGTCTTAAGTAGCAATTATTTACTTCAACATCTGCTTGAGTAAAAAATCTAAAGATATGAGTTAAAAGATTTTTTTCTTCAACTGATAAATTTTTCTGCCAATCTCTAACATCGTCTCCTAGAGGCACCTCTTCTGGTAACCAATGAATTCTTTGTTGAGTTAACCAGGCATCGTAACACCATGGATATCTAAAGGGTTTGTAAACTGGGTTTTCTACTAATAAGCCCATTTTATTAGGCTGGATTATTGTTGGTTTAGTTTTTTCTGCTACTGACATGATAAACACTCCTCATAGTTATTGCTTTCATTATTTGATTCTTGTTTTCCAGAGTAAACATTTTTTGTTACATCTGTTGAAGATCCATTGTTTACATTTTCAGCTCTCTGGATCGATTTGGATCTACAGTAATAAAGGCTTTTCAAACCTTTTTTCCACGCTTGAAAATGAATATCGTGAAGTTCTTTCTTATGTATATCTGCTGGAACGAAGATATTTACTGACTGTGCTTGTGAAATGTGAGGTGTTCTATCTGCTCCAAGTTCAACAATCCATCTTTGATCAATCTCAAAAGCAGTCTTAAAAGTATCTTTTTCGTTCGTTGTTAAGAAATTTAAATGTGATACAGATCCTTGGTTGGTTGTTATTGTTGACCAAACTTCATCTGTGTCCTTATTATATTTTTGAAGTATCTTTTTTAAATATTTATTTCTAACGTTAAATGAACCTGAAAGCGTTTTATGAGTATAGC
>CACHQZ010000031.1 GCA_902582165.1 uncultured Pelagibacteraceae bacterium | reverse complement strand
GGTTCCACTAATCGGATAAGCTAAGATGGAGAAACAAAGCGAAAAAAAAAGTCCTGCAAGACTATCGATCTTTAAGATTTTAGTAATGAAAATATAAAATGAAACAGTTATTATTAGATTCAGTAATGAAGAGTGAATAATATAAGAAAGCCATTTATTTCCAAAAAAATAGAAAAAAATTGCTTGTAAATAATCAATAAAAAAGCCGTGAACTATCCAATAATCTTTAATAGGGTGATCACCTTGTAATATTCTAAAACCCTGATCAAAATGAATAAAAGTGTCTACTGGAAAAACACCTCTATTTGCTACAAGATAATTAATGGTAAAGGCAAATACAGATAATAAAAATATAAATAATATATTTTTATTTTTATCAGTCAGATTGGTATTTTTCTTCATTTAAGTAAATTTTAATTTTCTTAATAATTTTATCCATATATTCTTTTGTTACTTTATTGTGATTAGGTAGACAAATAAGTTCATTTTCAAATTTTTTTGAATTTATACATTTGAATTTTCCTGGCTTAAATATTTTTTCGCAGTCTTTATAGTGAATATATTTTGTCTCAATACCGTTATTAAGTAAGTAAATATTAAATTTTTTCTTGTTCTTAACTAAAATTGGGAAGTCTAAAAAGTTTTGATAATTAAAATCGTTAATTTTCAAACATTGGAAGTTTTTATTTTTAATTTTTGATAGAGCTTTGTAGTAATACTCGTTGTTATATCTTCTTTTTAAAAAGTTTTTGTTTCTTTGATTTGTATTTATTAATTGTAAATAAATCATTTTGAGAGATAAATAACTAATTTTTGTAAAATAGTATTTGGGAAACATTGCTTTTTTAAATTTTAAAGATGGATAAAATATCTTTAATAGAGGTAATAAATTTTTTTGATGTGAAAATCTTACTACTTTAAAGAATAACAATTTATAAAGTACTTTTATTGTCATGATTTTTAAAAATAGGTAGATAGTTATTTGGCTAGTTAATTTAACTAAGAAGAAGTGACTAAGTTTTTTATTTTCAATTCTATAATATTCACAAAATTTTTTATCATCAGTAGCTAGAGCTCCACCATATAAAGCGCTAATATTTTTCATTATATTAAAGCTATAGAGTGAAAAATCACCAATAGAGCCTGAATAAATTTTTTTATTACCTTTTTTTTTAAAATTATCAAAATAAATCGCGTTATCTTCAATTAGCAAAATATTTTTTTTTCTTGTCAGAGCTTTTAATTTTAAAGCTTGCTCGAAATCATTAAACATATTAGTTAAAACTATAGCCTTAGTTTTATTTGATATTAAAGGTCTAAGCTTTTTTAGGTCAATAAAGTTGGTTTTCTTATCTATATCACAGAATTTTATTGAGTAATCTAAGTTTTGAGCAATATTAACCATATCTGCTAAATTGTATGAGCAAAAAATAATCTCATTTTTTTTAAAATTTTGATATTTAAAATATTTTAAAATATATAAAAAAGCTATTCTGCACTGACTTGCGAATAATAATTCTTTTTTATTTGTTTGATCAAGAATTATCTTAGATATTTTTTTCTCTATTATTTTTTTTTCATAAAAAAAAAAAATTGATTTTAAAAAGTCAGCTATTCTTAAATAAATATTGATTCTAAACATTAACTTAAATCTTCTGCTATCCTTCTCGCGTTAGCAAGAGTTAGTCCAATAGGATACTTATTTTTTTTAAAATTAAAAACACTATTATCTATAATATAAATGTTTTTATCTTTAGTTAATTGACAATTTTCAGTAACTGATAATTTTCCTTTTCCATTTATTGGAATTGTTCCAAAATAATGAAAATCTGCTCCATAACCAGGAAAATAATTTTTAATAAAAGGAAATATTTTATTTTGTTTTCTTAAAAATTTATAAATCATTTTACTTATTTTATTAAAAAATTGCTCATTGTTTTTATTTTTAGAGTAAACATTCATACGGTTATTGTTATCTAACTTAAGGTATAAATCGCCGAATTTAGGATGAAGAAACGTATTCACAAAAAGCATATTAGAACGAAAAAAATTTAAAAAAAATTTAAAAGGTAACATTATTTTTTTAAACTTTATGATAGAGTTAATTATTAGTTTATTCCCGGGTCTAAGATCAACTGTAAATAAGTCATTTTTTTTCTTAAGTTTAATATGATTTTGAGATGGTTGAAAAATCATATTATTACTCCAACTTTTTTTTAAAAAAAATAGTGAAAACAACCTTGGATGATGATTGAGTTTAACCTCTTTTTTAACATTAAGGTATTCTAAAATTAGTTTTGTTGAAACAAGTGTTCCACATCCGAGAACTAATTTTTTCGTATAAAAACTTTTATTTGATATTGTATTTGAGCAAATAACCTCGATACCTGCTTTACTTTTTTTAATTTTTTTAACGTAATAGTTATG
>CACHQZ010000030.1 GCA_902582165.1 uncultured Pelagibacteraceae bacterium | reverse complement strand
GCTTTTGCTCCAAGTCTTGCCATGAATGCGGTAATAGGAAAAAAAACTAAAAAAGCAGGAATATTCAAAAATCCAATGCTCAATGGTAAATCAGCTTCTAGATATGAGCCAGAAATTAAAAAACCTCCTGCTCCAAATAAAGCAATAATAAACCCAATTGCAGCAGCACTACCAATAGCTTTATTTATTGGATAACCAAAAAATTTTAAAATTGGAACATTCATTACGGCTCCACCAATACCCATTGGCGCAGAGATAAAGCCGCTTACAATTCCCGAAATGGCTTTCGAAAATAATCCAATTTTAATTTCTATATTTGTTTCTTTTTCTTTCAGGAACAGTAAATAGAAAGCAAGAACATATACAATTATAGTAAAAAATAATATCAAAGGTTTTGTTTCTAAGCTTGCAGCGAAAATTGTTCCCAGAATTACTCCAGTAGCAACAAAAAACCCAAAACCTTTTACAATACTAAAATCCACAGCTTTATGTTGGTGGTGGGTTAATACAGATACAGTTGAAGTAGGTATGATAATTCCAAACGAAGTTCCTACTGCTAAGTGCATGACATAAGCTGTTTCTATACCAGAAAAGCTAAATATATAAAATAAAATAGGAACAGTTACTAACCCTCCCCCGATACCAAATAATCCAGCAGCAAACCCAGCTGGTATTGCTGTAGCAATCATTATTAAAACTAAATAAATTATTTCTGATTGAGAAAGGATATCCAAAACTATCTCTCTAAAGAAACAGGATTATTTTTTCTTACTTGATCCATAATATGATTTACTTTTTGCAAATCTGCATCTCTTATGCACATATTTTTAGAAAGATATTGTTTCCAGGTTTTTGATCCATTTTGTCCATGAAACAAACCTACCGTATGTCTCATAATATGATTTAACTGTACACCTTTTGATGTTTGCTCTTGAATATAAGGAATTAGATTTTCCATAACTTCTGTTCTTGACGGTACATTTTCATTTTTAAAAATTTCTTTTTCAATATCTGCCAAAAAATAAGGTGAGTGATATATAGCTCTACCAATCATCACACCATCTACTTTTGTTAAATGTTTTTTTATTTCTTCTGTTGTTTTTACTCCTCCATTAATAATTATCTCATCATCTTTAAAATAATCTTTCAATTTATAAACAAAATCATATTTCAATTGCGGAATATTTAAATTTTCCTTTGGAGTGAGTTTTTTAAGTAATGCTTTTCTTGCATGAATTATAAATTTTTTTGAACCTGCATCCTTAGTAGTTTGAATAAAAGATTTTAAGAATTCGAAATTTTCTACATCGTTGTAACCAATTCTTGTTTTTATTGTTACAGGTAATTTGGATGCTTTAGCCATTGCTTCAATACATTTAGCTACAAGATCTGGTTCTTGCATAAGACATGCACCAAATTTGTTTTTTTGTACTTTTTTACTTGGACAGCCTAAATTTAAATTTATTTCTTTATATCCGAAGCCTTCAGAAATCTTACATGCTTCGGCAAGTTCGTTTGGATTTGATCCTCCTACTTGAAGTGTTACTGGATTATTTATTTTTTTAAAGGAAAGTAGTTTAGATCTGTCACCTCTTATAATTGCGTTAGCAACAATCATCTCGGTATACAAATGTATGCTTTTGCTTATAAGACTTAAAAAATAAATTTCGTGCTTATCAGTGCAATCCATCATAGGCGCAACTGAAACAGTTTTCTTCATAATCTACTCTATATTTCTCTTCATCTTTACAATAAGGAGCCATTGTTGGGGTTTGATAAGTTACTGGTAATGATCTCATAATTTCACTCATTAAGTTTTCTTCTTTAATCTCTGGTTGCTCTGCTTTTAGCTCTGAAAGGGCTTCGTCAGCCAAGCTAGGTTTTTTTGCTTCAGGAATTCTCCTTGTTCTTTTCGAGGGTAATATGGCTACGCCACTTTTTGAAACTTGTCCTTTGTATAAATTTTCAAAATCATCATTAGTTTCCTCTTCAATTTCTTCTTGTTCCTCAGACTCATCTGGTTCTTTTCTTAATCTTTTAATCGCGCTAGCTTCAACTTCCTTAACATCTATCTTTCCATCTCCAATTTCTCTTAATGATATAATTGTTCGTTTGTCATTATCTTCTTCAACTAACATTGGAGCGCCGGCATTTAATTGAACTGTTCTTTCTTTGGCTAACAAAACTAGATCATATTGATTATCAACTTTTTCTAAACAGTCTTCTACGGTAATTCTTGCCATGATGCAGAGTATATATTCAAATAATCTTAAGAAATCAATTATTTTCTAAGCTTAATAGGTTCAAGCTTATTTCTTATTAATATTAAAAGAAATAACGAAATAACTATGTATATGCCTGATACAAAGGCAATATTTTCAATTGAAAAACCGTTGTCGATCATTAAACCAAATACCGCTGTTCCAAAAGCAGTT
>CACHQZ010000029.1 GCA_902582165.1 uncultured Pelagibacteraceae bacterium | reverse complement strand
TTCTTTTTAACTTTAAAGTTGGTGTAAGCATTTTGTTTTCAATTGTAAATTCTTCATGAATTAAGATAAATTTTTTAATTTTTTCAATTAAAGTTAAATTTTTATTTATATTTTCAATTACAAGTTTAATTTTTTCTTTAGTATTTTCTTTTTCACTGACAATTAAGGCGACTAAATAATTTTTTTTATCTCCATAAACAAAAGACTGTTTAATATTTTTATTTAAACACAAAATATTTTCAACTTTACTTGGGGAAATATTATCTCCACCAAGATTTACGATAATATCTTTTTTTCTATCTGTAATTTTTAAATAATTATTATTATCAAGCTCTCCTATGTCCCCAGTATGAAGCCACCCATCTTTAATTACTTTTTCTGTCTCCTCTTTTAAATTCCAATATCCCAACATAACATTTTCACCTTTAATAAGAATTTCTCCATCCTCTGCTATTTTGACTTTATTTGTCCTAAACGGAGGTCCTACTGACTCGACCTTGACTAGATCTGGTAAATTACAGCTAACGACCGGAGAAGCTTCGGTTAAGCCATATCCTTGTAGCGTGGGTAATCCAACAGAATTTAAAAATTCTCCAATATTTTGATCTAAAGCCCCTCCCCCAGATACGAAGGCTTGGAGATTGCCACCAAACTGATTTCTGATTTTTTTTCTTACTAATTTTTCGCACAAAAAATTTACGATTTTTTCGCTTAATTTAAATTTCTCTTTTTTGAGTATTTTTTTACCTAAATTTAAAGTTTGATTTATAAGTTTTTTTTTTAATCCAGATTGCTTTTCAAAATTCATATTTATTTTTGTATAAAGATTTTGATAGAATCTAGGTACAGCTGTCATGATTGTAGGTCTTGCAATTCCCATATTAGAAATCAGTTTTTCTAAACTTTCAGCATAGAAAACTTTTGCTCCAACTATAATTTGTATAAATTGAACTGTATGTTCATAAGAATGTGATAAAGGTAACCAGGTCAAAAAAACTGGATCCTTTTTTTTAGTTAAAACTTCTAATAATTCAACTGCACCTTCACAGTTAGACAGAATACCACCGTGACTTAATACAACTCCTTTTGGATTTCCAGAAGTACCTGATGTGTAAATTATACAAGCAGGCATATTTCGTTTTAAATCTTTGTTAACTATTTTTTCATTAACTTCTTCATTTAATATTTCTTTAATTAATAAACTATCAGTATTTATTTCTTCGAAAGATATTATTTTTACATCGTTTCTTATAAATTTTTTAATTTTATCAAATTGATTTTGATTTGATACAAATACCAATGAGGGTTTACAATCATTTAAAATATATTCGTAATCGTTTGCAGAATAAGTTGTAAAAATAGGAACTGAAATACCTCCAGCATTCATAATGGCAATATCGGTCATTAACCAGTAAGGTCTATTTTCAGATAGGATTAAACATCTGTCCCCTTGTTTAATTAACGATTTAATTTTTGCAGTTAATTTAAAAATTCTTTGAGTTATATCTTCCCAATTATAAGTTCTTTTTTCTGGTTTTAACCATTTTAAGAATGGTCTTTTACCATCAACCTCTTCTGTCTTTTTAAAATAAAGTTCAACTAAGCTATTTAATTTACTTATATCCATAACTTGGTGGGCGAAGAGAGACTCGAACTCTCAAGGTATTGCTACCACCGGATTTTGAGTCCGGCGCGTCTACCAGTTCCACCATTCGCCCTTTTTTAGATAATCTAATTGATTTTTCTTACTATGAGAACAAAAATAATTGAGGTGCAAAACATTATTAAAGCGTAAGCTGCTGTTGGTACCATAAATACAATATCATCAAATAATTGTGTTGTTACAAACACTGCTAAAGTTCCGTTTTGTAAGCCACATTCCAATGAAATACATTTTCTTTGCTTAATTCCTGATGTCCAAAATTTTGCAACATAATATCCAACAAAAATCATAGTAATATTTAAAATGAAAGCTATTAACCCTGCTCTAGTTATATAAGAAACAATTCTATCCCATTCCTCTACCCAAATTGCAATAAATACGACTAAAAATAAAATTACTGACAATCTTTGAATAATAAGAGTTTTAGAAATTATAAAATTAGTCATTAAAACTCTAACAATCATTCCAAAAATAACAGGAACCGTTACTACAAAAAACATTTTCAATGCTATATTAAGCATTGATATATTTTTTGCTGTTTCAATCCCTAAAAATGCAGCCGAATTAAAGACTAATAGTGGAACAACAAAAATACTTGATAAACTGACAATCGCTGTCAAACTGACTGATAAAGCAACATCTCCATCGGCAAACTTGGTAAGAATATTAGAGGTTACTCCTCCTGGTGCTGCAGCTATAACCATAACTCCTAAAGCTATTTCAGGTGGAAGTGAAATAATATTAATTAAAATAAAAGCAATTATTGGAAGCAAAATAACCTGACATAAAAAACCTACTAAGAAGTCTCTTGGATTTTTTAAGACCCTTGTAAAATCCCCAATTGTTAAGCCAAGACCTAAACCGAACATTATTATGGCAAGACATACGGGTGCTATTGTAGTTACGATTTCCATTTCATTTTATTAATTGTTTATTCTACTTTAAATGAAGAGTTCTTCATGAGGTCAAAAATTGAAGTTACAAAACCAGCTTTATGCTTTTGGTTTTGCATGTAGTTTTCTTCAAAGGATTTGATATTTTTGGGAGATGGTAAAAGCATATATTCTAACTTTTTGTTTTTTGTAACTAATTTTTGTTTTAAAAGGTATTTTAATTTTCTAATCACAGTGGCTCTAGGGATCGTTGAAATTTCAGAAATAGAAGATGCATTTATTCCATTTTTAGGAGTATGCCTTAAAAGATGCAAATATAAGTCAGCGTAAGTTCTTGGATCTTCAACAACTCTGCTTTTTATTTGTTTTGAATAATCGGTAAATTGTGAGATACCAATAGCACCCCAAACATTCCACGTTTCTAAATCACCAAAAAAAGATCTGAATCTCACTAAATAAGGAATTTGAAGCCTTAGCCAATGTTGCCAACATATTGTAAAGTATTTATCTATAAATTCCTCGATTTCTTCTTTAGAAAATGATTTTCCAAACCATTCTTCTTTCCCAAGAATAGAGCTAGTTTTTTCTAGAAAATTTACCAACATTTTTTTTGAATTAGATGGTTTTTGCACACGATTTATTGCATTATTAAAAAATATAGTTTTCCC
>CACHQZ010000028.1 GCA_902582165.1 uncultured Pelagibacteraceae bacterium | reverse complement strand
TTTATTTTCTTTAGTATTTGATACTAAATTTTCCATTATTTAATTAAATTTTTTTTATTAAGTTCAGAAAAATTAATAACTTTTGGGTTTTGCATATCATGTGGATGCTTATCTGTATTATAAATTTTTAATTTAGTTAATTGTTTTTTTGCCAAAGGGCCACTAGGCAACATTCTTTTTACTGCCAATTTTAAAATCTCATGAGATTTGTTTCTTTTATATAGCAACATAGGAGTGGTTTCTTTTATACCACCGGGATGTCCTGTGTGCCTGAAATATTTTTTATCTTTAAACTTTTTACCAGTAAATTTTAACTTATCTATATTTGTAACTACTACAAAATCTCCATTATCCATGTGAGGATTAAATGTAGTTTTATTTTTTCCTCTTAAAACTCTAGAAATATAAGCAGCTAGTCTTCCAACAGCTATGTTTTCTGCATTAATAAGATACCAGTCTTTTTTAATTTCTTTTTTTTTAATAAAGGGTGTCATAACAGATGGCGATAATTACCTATAATAATAAATAAAGTCAAATTATTTTATATAGGAATAATAGAGATTAAAAGTGCTTAAAACTAACAAGACACTGCTAATTTGATGTGCTGAAGCTAAAAATATATTCAAATCAGTGACTAAAGTAAAAACACCAAGAACTATTTGAGCTAATAAGATGAATAAAACTAAAAATATTGGTTTATAAAGTATTTTCCTTATTAATATAAAAAAAAATATACAAAAAATATAAAGGCTGATTAAATATGCTAGGTTTCTATGATAAAACTGAACCAGTGAATGATGATCAAAATTAACAAAACTTTCAATATTTTTAAAATTGAGATCATCTGGAAAATAATTATAACCCATCAAAGGCCATGTTTGATAAATTCTACCAGCGTCTAACCCAGAAACAAAGGCGCCAAAAATTATTTGAATAAAAATTAACGAAATTAATACTAAAAAAAGAATATTAGATTTTTGTATATCAAAAAAATTCTTTAATTTTTTTTTTTTTAAACTCAAAATTAACCAAAAAATAATTGATATAATAATCATTGCTAAAACTAGATGTAACGAAAGTCTGTAATGGCTAACAGTTACATCGTTAACTAAACCGCTTTGAACCATATACCATCCTATAAATCCTTGTAGAACTACTAAAAAGAATATTACATAACATTGTATGAGATAAGCTTTAGATATTTTTTTAAAAAAATGAAAATAAATTACAGTTACTAAAGTGAATAATCCTATTACACGACCAAGTAATCTATGACCATATTCCCAGTAAAAAATTATTTTAAACTCATTAATTGTCATATTATAATTTAAAAGTTCAAATTGAGGTATAGTTTTGTACAAACTAAAATATTCGTTCCAAGATTTTTGATTTAAAGGTGGAAAAATACCAGAGAATAGTTCCCATTCGATAATTGAAAGACCAGAATTAGTTAACCTTGTTAAACCGCCTATAACAATCATCGCAAAGATCAGACATAGTGCTACCAATAACCAATTCGCTAATATCAGATTATTTTTATCGCTATGGATCATTACTAATTAATATATATAATAATAAATATGAAAAATGTTATTTTAAAATGTCGCTATGGTGAATAAGAATATATTAAAGTTAAGGAATAAATTAGATAAACTTGACAATCAATTTTTAAAATTGCTTAAGAAGAGAACACAGATCATTGATAAAGTTATTCTCAATAAAAGATATAAAAAAGATATAGTTGATAAAAAAAGGATAAAGATAATTTTGAAAAATATTAAGATTAAGTCAAATAAAATGAAAATAGATCCAAGAATAACTGTCAATATTTGGAAGTCGATGATTAATTCTTATATAAGTTACGAGTATAGAAATTTTAAAAAAAAATAGCTATTTGCTATGTGGTGGTAATTTCTTTTCAATGAAGAATTCGTGCTTTCTTGTATTGGGATTATATTTTTTTAATTTCAATTTATTTTTAGTCTTTTCACCTTTAGTCGGTTTTTTAGCATAGTAAACAAATTTACTGTCAGGGTTACTCTCTGGAACCATTCGAACTTTAATATGTGTTTTTTTTGCCATACTTTTTTAATTTTCTAATTTTCTCTAAAACTAATTTTGATTTATTTTTTAGATTATCTTTATAATATTCTGTTTTTAGACTAATAGCATTATAATCGTCAAGGTTATTTATTTTTGATTTTAAAATGTTTTTAGCCCCTTTAATAGTAAGGCCTTTATCTTTTAAAAGAAAGTTTATCAATTTGATTATTTCCACCTGTTTAGGAGAGTAATATCTTCTATTATTTATAATTTTAGGTTTTATTTGACTAAATTCTTTTTCCCAATATCTTAAAATATAATTTCGGGGTTTTTTATTAGAATTATTTATAAGATTTAATTTTTTGGATAGAGTAGTTATATCTATAAATTTATACATTAGAATTAATTTTATTTTTTAATTTTAATGATGGTGTAAAAATGACGACTTTTCGTTTAGTTATTATGAATTTTTCTTTGGTTTTAGGATTTCTACCAATTCTTTCTTTCTTTTCTTTTTTTTTAAAAGAACCTATATTTTTTAAAAATAGGTCATCGTCTTTTAAAGTTTCGATCATTGAATTAATTAAATCATTTACCAACCTTTTAGTAAAAGCTATTGAATAACCATTTTTTTTATTCAAGCTTAAAACTATATCTTTTTTTGTTAAATTAATTTTTGTCATTTTTTAAGTGACTAAGATTTTTTTTAATCTGAGTCATTAAACCACCTCTCACTATTCTGTAGCATAAATCTATAGAGTGATAAAAACCCAAAGCATCTGTTCCACCATGACTCTTAACAACCGTTCCATTGAGGCCTAACAAAATCGCTCCATTATATTTTCGAGGGTCTAATTTTTTTTTAAATTTATTTAGAGCCAAAAATGAAAAAATTAATGATATTCTAGTAAAAATATTTTGAGTTAAAGTTTCTTTTAAATTATTGGTAATAAATTTTGCTGTACCCTCAGCAGTTTTTAATGCAATATTCCCAGTAAAACCATCGGTTACTATAACATTCGAGTTACCATCCATAATTTTATCTCCCTCAATATAACCTTTAAATATAAAATTATTGTCACTACTTAGTTCGCTTAGTTTTTTAAATGCTCGCTTTAACTCTTCTGTTCCTTTAATCTCTTCAGAACCAACATTTAAAAGAGAAACTATTGGTTTTTTTTCTGGAAATAATGATTTGAATAAAGCTGATCCTAATTCTGAGAAGTCTATTAAATTTTCCTCATTGCATTCAATATTAGCACCTAAATCCAAAACAACATTTGTGCCTGTCTTGTTTGGCCATAATCCTGCAAGAGCCGGTTTACTTACTTGATCCATCATTTTTAAAATCATTCTTGAGATTACCAAGAGAACACCAGTATTGCCTGCGGATAAACTAATATCTGACTCTGAGATCAATTGAGATTTAATACAATTCCACATACTTGTGTTCTTGGAATTTTTGATTGCAGTGAGAGGAGTTTCTTTATCAGAGATAACAGAATCAGAATGGACTATATTTATTGATTTTTTTGAAATATTTTGTTTTTTTAATTCATTATTTATTAATTCTTCATTACCAAAGAGATTTAACAAATAATCCTCGCCTTTTATTCTTTCAATAAAGAGCTTTACACCACTAATCGTTTTTTGAGGTGAGTTATCACCTCCCATTGCATCTATTGCAATAGAAATTTTTTTTGTCATTTATCTTTTAAATATCTAAGATCTTTTTTCCGTTGTAAAAACCGGATTTGAGGTCTACATGGTGTGATAGCCTATATTCTCCACTTTTTTTGTCTTCAACAATATTCGTCCCAGATAATCTATGATGAGATCTTCTCATTTTTTTTCTTGAATTAGATGTTTTTCTTTTAGGTACTGCCATATTTATTACCAAAATTTATTGCTTCTCTTATCATATTATCTAAGGGTAATTCAAAACAAAAATCATAAAAATTAATCAAATAA
>CACHQZ010000027.1 GCA_902582165.1 uncultured Pelagibacteraceae bacterium | reverse complement strand
AATTGAGAGAATTCCTTATTTAGCGTCTTTAATACTTATCTCAATAATATTCATTATTAACAAATTTGAGAAAGTAATTGCTGGAATTGTACTATTGTTTTTTGTTTTTGGCTCAATAGTTTCCTTTTACCATGTAGGAATTGAACAAGGATTTTTTAATGAGTCTTTTGTGTGCGATTTGGGTTCATCTAATGGAGTTATGTCTAAAGAAGATTTGCTAAAACAACTTCAGAATAAAACTCCAATAAGCTGTAAAGATGTAACTTTTAGGTTTTTTGGACTTTCTCTTGCTACAATAAATACAGTTATATCAATTCTGTTAAGTGGTATAATGGTTAAAGTAATTAAAAATTATGGAAAAAACTAATAAAAAAACCTTAGAAGAAATAATTAGAGTTGATCATGCTGGTGAGCGAGGGGCAATTAAAATTTACGAAGGTCAATTACTTGCCCTTAAAACTTTCAAACAAAACGCTTCTTTAAAAAGAAAGATTGAAGAAATGAAAGAACATGAAAGAGAGCATTACGAATACTTTAATAACGAAATTAAAAAGAGAAATATTCGGCCGACTAAACTTTTACCTCTCTGGGATTTAATGGGAGTGACTTTAGGTTTTGGTACTGCGATGCTTGGTGAGAAAGCAGCTATGTTATGTACAGCTTCGGTTGAAGAAGTAATAGATGGTCATTATAAAGATCAAACTTATAAACTTGGTAAAGATGAGGAAGAGTTGAAAAAGAAAATTATAAAGTTTAGACAAGATGAACTTGACCATAAAGACATAGCTTATGACAATGGTGCAACAAAAAAAGGGTTGTTTGGTGTTTTAGATAAAGTTATCAAAACCTCATCAAGAATAGCTATTACAATTTCTGAAAAAATTTAATTACGGTTCTAATTCTATATCCCAATATAGATAATCCATCCAGCTTTCGTGTAAAAAATTCGGTGGAAAATTTCTACCATTTCTGTGAAGGTCTTCAACAGTTGGAGCGTAGGGTTTATTAGCTAATTTTAAATCACAATCTCTATATAGCTTACCGCCTTTTTTTACATTACAACTTGAGCAAGCTGTAACTACATTGTTCCAATCTGTTAACCCTCCTTTAGATTTTGGAAGAAGGTGATCAAAAGTTAAATCTTTTTTATCTCCGCAATATTGACATGTAAACTTATCTCTCAAAAATACATTGAATCTCGTAAAATTTGGATTTTTTGATGGTTGTATAAAATTTTTTAAAGCTATTACACTTGGTAAATTCATTTCAAAAGATGGGCTCCTAATTTTTCTTTTATAGTTTGAGACAATACTTACTCTATCTAAGAAAACTGATTTAACTGCATCTTGCCAGCACCAAATAGATAGCGGATAATAACTCAAGGGTCTAAAATCAGCATTAAGAACTAATGCTGGACATTTTTCTAATGGAACTTTATCTGCCGAAGAAATAATCATGCTTAAAGCTAACTGATAAGAAAAATTTTATCAAGTTATAATTATGTTACAGTTAAAATAGTTATAAATTAAAATGTTTTTTAATGAATTGTAGACCTAAACTTGACCCTTCGGTTGGTATACGATGTTCACAATGTTTAAATATTTTTGTTTCTATTTCGTAACTATTATTTCCAAAAAATTCTTTAGCTTCAAGCAGTGATTCTATCGGAACAACTTGGTCAAGATCTCCATGCATTAAGATAATATTTGGTCTAGATATTATATTTTTAGAGAGATGCTCTGTACTTATAATTCTTCCTGAATACCCAACAATAGAATTTATGGTATCTTTTCTCTTGATTCCAGTTTGTAAAGTTATCATACAACCTTGACTAAAACCTCCAAGAATAATGTCATTTGCTTTTAAAACATATTTTTCCTTAACTTCATCTATTAATTTATTAAGTTTACTCTCAGCTATTAAAGATTTTGATAAAATTTGCTCAGGGCTTTGATCCATTAGGTCAAACCATTGAAAACCAGTTGGGCTTGCTGCACATTTTTCAGGAGCGTCTGGACAAATTATAATAGTGTCTGGTAAATGGGCTCTCCAATAACTAGCTAAAATTGAAATATCTTTACCATCTCCGCCGTATCCGTGGCAGAGTATTACTGCATTCTTTGGTTTTTTTTTAGAAAGTGGCTCTAAAATAATTGTATTTAACGAAAAGGTCATATAGATAAATTACCAATGTCAGAATTTTTATTTAACTTTATAGGATTTACTTTATTAGGTGCAGTTGCCATAGTTTTAATATTGGGTATTTATACTTTATTTAAAGGTGGAAGTACTAGTAAAAAATATTCTAATAAGCTTATGCAGTTAAGGGTTTTATTGCAATTTATTGCAATTATAGTTTTAGTTTTACTTGCTTATTTTTTTAAAGACTAAATATATTTTTTTACTAAGTCAATAAATTCATCACTAGCAAAATCAATTTCGCCAATAACTTTTCCAAATTCTTTTCCCTCTTTGTCAATTAATATGCTTGTTGGTAAGCCTCTTAACTTGAACTCTTTAACTAATCTTAATTCAGGATCATAATAAGTTTTTAGATCTTTTACTCCAATATCTTTAAAAAATTTATCTACTTTTATATTATTTGGTTTTTCCATGTTCACCGCAAAAATATCAATTTCAGGTAACTTAACACCCAATTTTTCTAAAGAGGGCATTTCTTTTCTACACGGCGCACACCATGTAGCCCAAAAATTAATTATCATGATCTTGCCTCTTTTATTGATTAGATCAACGTCTTGGAGATTTGAGTCTTTGAATTTTAGTTCGCTAATAATTAGGGGTTTTTCGTGAATAATAACGTTTTTTGAAAAATCTTCTGCACCGTTAAGTTTTTGCGTAAGAAGAGATAAAACTATTATGTGAATATAGATTTTAAAAGATTTACTAATTTTCATATTAATTTAAATTGTAAATAACATAGTAAAATGAAAAATAAAACTGTTTGGGCGAATAGACTAAAAAAAAAGACATCATCGTCTTTTCAAAGAATTGGCTCATCTATTAGTGTAGATAAAAGGTTATATGAGCAAGATATAGCTGCGTCTACTGTTCATGCCAAAATGCTCATCAAACAAAAGATTATTGGTAATAAAGAAGGATCTAAAATTATAAATGGTCTTAAAAAAATTAAATCACAGATAGATAAAGGAAATTTTAAATTTCAAGAAAAATTTGAAGATATTCATCTGAATATAGAAAAAAAATTATTTGAATTAATTGGTCCTTCAGCGGGCTTTTTGCATACAGCTAGATCAAGAAATGATCAAGTTGTTACAGATTTCAAATTATGGATTAAAAAATCATCAAAAGAAACTATTAGTAACATTAATTCTTTAATGAAAATTTTAATCAAAAAAGCTGAGAAAAATGTTGATACTGTTATGCCTGGCTTAACACATCTTAAAAATGCTCAACCTATTTCATTTGCTCATTATATTCTTTCATATTTTGAAATGTTTAAAAGAGACATAAAAAGATTTGAAAATAATATAAAACTTTTAGATGAGTGCCCATTAGGTTCAGCTGCACTTGCAGGGACTTCTTATAACATAGATAGAAATTATACTGCTAAACAACTCGGTTTTAAGAAACCAACTGATAATTCAATAGACTCTGTAGCTGATAGAGATTTTGCATTAGATTTTTTATATGCTTCTGCTTTATGTGCAATGCATTTGTCTAGATTAGCCGAAGATTTTATAATCTTAAATTCAAATGCATTTAATTTGATCTCATTTGATGACAGCATGTTAACTGGCTCATCAATTATGCCACAAAAGAAAAATCCTGATCCTGCTGAATTAATTAGAGGTAGAGTTGGTTTGAACTATGGTAATTTAAATTCAATGCTCACTATAATGAAAGGACTTCCAATGTCTTATTTCAAGGATCTTCAAGATGATAAAAAACTTGTCTTCGATGGATTTGACTCTTTAAATGATTCATTAGTTTTAGGTGTTGAGTTAGTGAATTCGGTAATACCTAATAAAAAAAATATGCTGAAGATGGCCAACGAAGGTTATACAACAGCTACTGATTTTGCTGATTATTTAGTGAAGGAAAAGAAGCTTACTTTTAGAGAGTCTTATGCAATTGCAGCAAAATTGGTGAATTATGCCGAAATGAAAAATAAATTGTTAAATGAATTATCTTTAAAAGAAATGACGAAAATTTACAAAAATTTAGATAAAAATGTACTAAAAATATTTGATGTAAATAATTCAG
>CACHQZ010000026.1 GCA_902582165.1 uncultured Pelagibacteraceae bacterium | reverse complement strand
CCAATTAGGTAACAATTTTAGACTTTTTGCTAATGATTTTTATGGAAATTTATACTCTAATAAAATTTATCAATTAAATCTGGTATATATAAATAAAGTTTTTTTTAATAAAATAAGGGTTGATAAGTAGATATCTTAAATTTTATATTCTAATTTAGAACTCTTAATGTTTAATATTTAAATATAAAAAAAATTATCGCTTATTACTATTTTATAAATATATAATTATATGTTTCTTTAAACTTACCCTCAGAAAGTAAATCACTATTTTGTTTTTTATGAAGGACTCTATAGTTATATCTCTTCATTAAATTAAGAACATTATCATATTGGTTTTTAAAATTTTCATTTATTTCAATAGACAAACTCTTAATTTTTTCATTTTTCAAAAATTTATCTCCGCCGTCCAATATTAAGTGCTCTATTCCATCAACATCAATTTTAATATAATCGGGAATATCTAAAATTGAATTTTCTATAAAATAATTCATGGTTGTTCCAAGTAAATTGTATTTCATTTCAGGGTAAAATTCTTTTCCTTCAAAATCAAATTTTTCGCCAAAAGAATTTAATGCGCCTCCTTCAAAAAATTTACTTTCATGCATCATTTGGAATTTATTTTCTTTATTAGACAATGGCATTGAAACTATTTTTATTTTTTTTTCTAAGTTGTTAATTGATATGTTTCTGGATAAAACCCTTAAATTTGAACTTGAAGGTTCAAAAACTATAGTTGTAGAATTTGGATTTTTTAAAGCATTATAAATTGAATATAAGCCTATGTTTGCTCCTATATCCCAAAAAATTAAATTTTCTTTTTTTTCAAAACTATCTATCCATTCGAGTGTTTCGGGCTCTTTAGTAAAATATGTATCAACTCTCCATTTTATAAGCTGGTTAGGACAAAAAAATTTTATTTTTTTGTCTAAAATTTTAATAGATTTATACGACCTTTCTTGGATAAAATCATTAAACCAGATAAGAAAGCTTCTTTTAGTTAATATTGAAAAAATCTTATCAAAAAAAATGAGAATATTAAAAATTATATAGGAGAGTTTTTTTACCATTTATTTTAAATAAAGATTAATTAATCCAATTAAGTAAATACTCGCTAAACCTGTATTTAAAGCAACCAGTGACTTTTCATTCCACAACCATGAAACAATAGCTAAGCTACTATTGCCAATAAAGAATATGTAGCAATATAAAGGATAAAATCCTAAAGCAGCAATAATAGCTCCTGCTAATATTGTAAGTGTCGAACACCAAGCCCAAAATTGATACGGTTTTGGTTTTAATTTTTTCATTTAGGTAGTGCTAAAAAATATATTTATCAATTAAATAGATAACTATACCAGCGGCTATTCCTAGAAGGATCCAATGATAATTTTTTTTCATCATGCAACAAATTTATTCAAATTAGGTTTAAAATAATTAGGTCCTTTCATGACTTTTCCATTTTCATTATAAATTGGTCTTCCATCTGCTCCTAATTTACTCATATTTGAATTTTGAACTTCTTCAAAACATTTATCTAAATCTATTCCAAAAGAATGCCCCGCACCATATGTTACATATAAGATATCAGTCAAAGCATCAGCCACTTCTTTTATATCTTTTTTATCAATAGCTTCTTTTAACTCTGATAGTTCCTCACAAATTAGATCATATCGTAAAGAGGTTATTTTATCGTCAGGAAATTCAGCTTTTTCTTTAACCTCTTGACCGAAAGTTTTCATAAATGTTTTAACTCTTTCAAAATTGCTCATTTCTTAATCCTTTGTGTTTTATAATTATCTAAATAAAGTGTAATATACCAAAGAATCAAAGATGAAATACAGAATAGAATTTGATAGTATTGGAAAAATCAAAGTTCCTGGTGATAAGTATTGGGGGGCCTCAACCGAGAGATCCAACAAATATTTCAATATAGGAGATTTTTTGGTTAGACCATTAGTTATCCACTCAATTGCAATAATAAAAAAAGCTGCAGCTTTAGTAAATGCTAAGAATAGAGATTTAGACACTAGATTAAGTAAATACATAATTAGAGCATGTGATGAGGTAATCAAAGGGAAACATGATAATCATTTTCCTTTAAAAGTATGGCAAACCGGTTCGGGCACTCAAACAAACATGAATGTAAACGAAGTTATTGCTAACAGAGCGATTCAAATGATGGGTGGTAAAATGGGTACAAAAAAACCAATACATCCTAATGATCATGTTAATAAATCTCAATCAACTAATGATGTATTTCCAACGGCAATGCATATAGCCATAGCTATAAAGGCCAAAGAAAAACTTTTACCTTCATTAAAGTTGTTGGAGAAGGAATTGGCTAAAAAAATGAGAGAGTTTAATAAAATTGTAAAAGTTGGAAGAACTCATTTGCAAGATGCCACTCCATTAACTTTAGGTCAAGAATTTTCTGGTTATCACGCACAATTAAAAAAGTGTATTTATAGAATAGAAACTGCTTTAAAAGAAATTTACTATTTAGCTCAAGGCGGCACTGCTGTTGGAACAGGTCTAAATACTAGAAAAAATTTTGATAAAAAGATTGTAAAAGAGATAAGTAAAATTACAAAGTTACCATTCAAGCCATCTGCTAACAAGTTTGCATCTTTAGCAGCGCATGATGAAATTGTAAATTTCTCTGGTACTTTAAACACAACAGCAGTTTGTTTAATGAAAATAGCTAACGATATTAGATTTTTAGGTTCTGGCCCAAGAGCTGGTTACGGAGAATTAATTTTACCATCTAATGAACCTGGATCATCTATAATGCCTGGCAAAGTTAACCCTACACAGTCAGAGGCGGTAACTATGGTTTGTGTTAAAGTAATTGGAAATCACAATGGAATAACAATGGCTGGATCTCATGGACATTTTGAGTTAAATGTTTTTAAGCCATTAATTATACATAATATTTTACAATCTATAGAAATTATGAGTGACTCAGCAAAAACTTTTGCGCTTTACTGTGTGAAAGGAATTAAAGCAGACAAAAAAAGAATTAAGTATCTTTTAGATAATTCCCTAATGTTGGTTACAGCACTAGCTCCTATAATCGGTTATGATGAAGCTGCCAGGATAGCAAAATTAGCTCATAAAAACGGTACATCATTAAAACATGAGGTGATAAAATCAGGGTTAATAAAAGCACGTGACTATGAAAAGATAATGAACCCTTTAAAAATGACCAAACCAAGATGAATTAATATACCTCATTTATAAAATTTTTGATTTTCGATTTATCAAAAATATTAATAAATTTTTCATCAAAGATAATCTTCTCAAATTTTTCTTTAAAAAATTTTAAATCATCTTTTGTTGCTTCATAATCATTATTGGAAGTTATTTTATTAAAATTGATCTTATTATTTAGAATATTCAAATAGCCTGTAACAGTAATTCTTAATGACTTCTGTTCATTAAGTTTACGATTAATAGAAAATTTTTTTAAAAAACTTTTTAGATCTGGAGAGTCGATTTTACAATCAAAATTTATTACGGGAAATTCATCTAATAAATTAACATTGTTATTGCACATTAAAACGGTGTTAGTAATCAAAATTTCTTTTAAAATATTTAATCTGCCATATTCTAAAATTGTTTTAATTTTCAAATCATTTATTAAACCATTAGTAAATTTTTTTTTGGAAAAAAATAAATTATTTTCGAAATTTATTTTTCTAATTAAATCTTTAGATTTAAGTATCCCTAAAATATTTAAATTAGTTAATAAGTTAGTACTAATATCCTTAATTTCAGTATTAAAATTTGATTTAAAAAAAGGTCTTAACATTAAAGCTCCATTGGTCTCAAATGAGAGGTTTTTATCTCGGAATACTAAATTAGTTATTTTGATAGATTTTAAGTCATAAAAAAAATCTAATTTAAAATTAGATTTTAAAATCTTTCCTCGTAAATTTCCTCTTAAATAATCATTTTGATCATAATCCAAAATTAAAAGACGAGCTTTAATTCCTGTATCTATAAGTTTGAAATTAATTTTTCTTTTTTTATCATTTAAAACTAATTTAAATTTTCTATTGAAAACTTCTCCATTAATTTTATTCTTGTTAAATCCATAATTTGCAAAGTCTATATTTTTTATATTTATAATACTTTTATCGCTGTCAAAAATTTCTAAATTTGAATTTTTAAAAGATATTTGCTTTTTTAAATTGATAAATTTATTTTTAAAGAATTTAAGATCGTTTAAGTCAATTTTTAAGTCATTATCTTCAAGTTTAATTTTATTAACTTTAAAGTTTTTGTAATCGTAGATACTTACTAGCTGAGGGTAAATTTTTAGTTTTTGTATCCTAAAAACCGACTTGTTAAGTGGGA
>CACHQZ010000025.1 GCA_902582165.1 uncultured Pelagibacteraceae bacterium | reverse complement strand
CTGTTGCCACAACTTTCAAAGGCGAACTTGATAAAAAAGGAATAATTTTTTGCCCGATATCTGAAGCAATCCAAAAACATCCTGAACTAGTAAAAAAATATTTAGGTTCTGTAATTCCAATTAGTGACCACTATTTCGCAACATTAAATTCTGCGGTATTTACTGATGGTTCTTTTGTTTACATTCCTCCAAACACAAGATGTCCGATGGAACTTTCAACATATTTTAGAATTAATGCTTCAGAAACAGGTCAATTTGAAAGAACACTTATAATTGCAGACAAAGGTAGTTACGTAAGTTATCTTGAGGGATGCACAGCCCCTATGAGAGATGAAAATCAACTACACGCAGCTAACGTTGAATTGGTTGCATTAGATGATGCGGAAATAAAATATTCTACAGTTCAAAATTGGTATCCCGGTGACAAAAATGGTGTAGGAGGAATTTACAATTTTGTTACAAAAAGAGGTGCTTGTAGAGGTAAGAATTCAAAAATTTCATGGACACAAGTTGAAACAGGATCTGCTATTACATGGAAATACCCAAGCTGTATTTTGCAGGGTGATAATTCAGTAGGTGAGTTTTACTCTATAGCTATTACAAATAATCACCAAAAAGCAGATACAGGTACAAAAATGATTCATTTAGGAAAAAATACTAAGAGTAAAATTATATCAAAAGGAATCTCTGCTGGAAAAGCTGATAATACTTACAGGGGGCTCGTAGATATTGGTACAAAAGCCTTGAATTCTAGAAACTATACTCAATGTGATTCATTACTAATGGGTAATAAATGTGGAGCTCATACAATACCATATATTAAAAATAAAAATTCATCTTCAACTGTGGAGCATGAGGCTACGACTTCTAAGATTAATGAAGATCAATTGTTCTATTGCAATCAAAGAGGTCTTAATCAAGAAGAAGCTGTAAGTTTAATAGTTAATGGTTTTTGTAAAGAGGTGCTGCAACAACTACCTATGGAGTTTGCAGTAGAGGCACAAAAACTAGTTTCAATCAGTCTGGAAGGAAGTGTTGGATAATGCTTGAATTACAAAATCTACAGGCTTCTATAAATGATAAGTTAATTTTAAACGGCCTAAATTTAAAAGTTAAGCCAGGCGAAGTTCATGCAATCATGGGTCCAAATGGATCAGGAAAGAGCACTTTAGCAAATATACTCTCTGGAAAAAATGGTTATGAAGTTAGTGGGATTTTAAATTATGAGGGTAAAAACTTACAAGATATTCCTATCGAAGAAAGGGCGCAAAAAGGAATATTTTTAGCATTCCAATATCCTTTAGAAATTCCAGGTGTTAATACAACTAATTTTTTAAAAACTTCGTTAAATACTATAAGAAAATCTAAAGGCGAAAAGGAATTAGATACTTTATCTCTTTTAAAATTGATCAAAGAAAAAGCATCCGAACTAAATATTAATGAAAAATTTTTATCTAGACAACTAAATGTTGGTTTTTCGGGCGGAGAAAAAAAGAAAAATGAAATACTTCAAATGAAACTTTTAGAGCCAAAACTAGCTATTCTAGATGAAACAGATTCTGGTTTAGATATCGATGCACTTAGAATTGTTGCTGATGGAGTGAATTCTCATAAAAATAAAAAAAATGCTTTTTTAATTATTACTCATTATCAACGTTTACTTGATTACATTAAGCCAGATTTCATTCACGTATTATCTAACGGTAAAATTGTTAAAACTGGATGTGCTGATTTAGGTCAAGAATTAGAAAAAACAGGATACGAAAATTTAAAATAATGGAAGAATTATTTAATATTGATTTAAAGAAAACATCTCTTCTCTCAAAAGAAGATGAGACAAGCAGAGAGAAAAATCTTAAATTATTTTTAGAATCTGGGTTTTCAAACAAAAAAGATGAAGACTGGAAATTCACTGATTTAAATTCTATTATAAAAAAAAATTTTAAGAATATCTCAAATGATTATAATTTTAATTTTGAGAAAAATAAAATTCAGTTAATCAATGACTTTGAGTATAATTCTATCATCTTAGTAAATGGATCATATAAATCAAATGACACAAGATTTGAAGAAAAAGGAAAAATTAAAATTCAAAGTCTTAAGTCAGTTGAAGAGGTTAAAGATAATACAAATAATAATCTATATTTCTTAAACAAAGCTTTATCTTTAGGAGGATTTTATTTAGAGATACAAGAGAATTATAAATGTAAAAAACCATTTATAATTTATAATTATTTTACTTCAAATTTAGATAATAAGATTATTAATAATTCTAATAAAATTAAACTAAATAAAAACTCTGAACTAACTCTGCTAGAATATAACATTGACGAAAAAAATAAGTTTATTAAAAATACCTTTGAAAACATAGAAATAAAAGATAATTCAGTTTTGAAGAGTTTCTTTATCCAAAAAACAAAGAGCAAAGGTTATTTTTATAAAAGAGTAGTAGGAACACAAGGATATAACTCAAGCTATCAAAATTTTATATTGAGTTCCGGATTGGCATTTAACAAAATAGATCAAAATATTAGTTTAACAAAAGAGAATAGTAATTGCTTTATTTTATCAGGATTATGTTTAGGTAAAAATGAACATCAAGAAATTAAGACACAAATAAATCACTTGGCACCAAATTGTAAAAGTTATCAAAAAATTAAAAATGTTTTAGAAAGTGATAGTAATGGTGTTTATCAAGGTAAGATATTTGTAAAAGATATTGCGCAAAAAACTGATGCTTATCAACTGAGTAAAGCACTCATATTAGATGATAAGTCCGAATTTAATGCCAAACCAGAATTAGAAATATACGCTGACGACGTTAAGTGTTCTCATGGATCTACATCGGGAAGTATAGATGCAGATGCTATTCATTATTTAATGACTAGAGGAATTAAACTAACTGAAGCCAAAAAACTTTTAATAACAGGTTTTCTTAATGAGGTTTTCGATAATATTCCTGAACAAAAAATAAAAACTTTTCTTGAAAAAACTATAAAGGAACAAATAAATGGGGTTTGAAAATATAAAATCAAAATTTCCAATTTTTGAACAAAAAATTAAAGGTAAGCCCTTAACTTACTTGGATAGCGCTAATTCTTCACAAAAACCAAAAGCTGTAATTAATGAAATGTCCAGATTTTATGAAACTGAATTTTCAAATGTAGGTAGAAGCGTGCATACACTAGCAGTCAAAGCAACTAATAAATTTGAAGAAACCAGAGATACAGTTAAATCATATATAAATGCTAAACATAGAGAAGAAATAATTTTTACAAAAGGAGCTACTGAGGCAATAAATTTAGTAGCTAGCACTTATGGAGAAAAATTTATTAAAGCTGGTGATGAAATTCTAGTCACTGAACTAGAACATCATTCAAATTATGTTCCATGGCATTATCTTAGAAAAAAGAGAGGCGCAGTTATTAAATTTGCATCAGTAAATGAAAACGGAGAAATTGATATTGACGAATTTAAAAAACAAATTACTGAAAAAACTAAAATGATTGCTTTTACTCACATTTCAAACGTTACAGGAACTATTATGCCAGTGAAGAAAATTATCGATTTGGCCAAATCTAAGAATATTCCAGTATTAATTGATGGGACTCAAGGCGCACCTCATTCAGTTGTAGATGTACAAGATTTGGGGTGTGATTTTTATGCTATTTCTTGTCATAAAATGTATGGACCTAATGGATTAGGTATTCTTTATGCTAGAAAAAAATGGGTAGATGAATTACCGCCATATCAAGGAGGTGGTGGAATGATAAGCGAGGTAAAAAAAGATGAAATAACTTATGCAGACTCGCCTACTAAGTTTGAAGCAGGTACTATGCAAACTGCAGAGGTAGTAGCTTTTGCTAAATCAATTAAGTTTATCCAGGATTTGGGAATTAAGAATATAGAAAAACATGAAGATCAAATACTTCAATATGGTTTAGAAAAATTGAGAAAAGACAATTCTGTAAATATAATTGGTAACCCCAAAAACAGGGCATCTATTTTGTCTTTTACCATTAAAGGAATTCATCCGCATGATATAGCTACAATTTTAGATGATGATGGTGTAGCAATTAGAGCAGGGCACCATTGTTGTCAAATTTTACATGATAAACTTGGAATACCTGCCTCAGCGAGAGCTTCAATTGGAGTTTATAACACAAAAGAAGATATTGATATTTTAAGCGAGTCAATTAGTAAATGTAAAAAAGTATTTCAAATTTAAATGGAACTAAAAGAACTTTATCAAGAAATTATTTTAGATCATGCAAAAAATCCTAGAAACAAAGGTAAGTGCGAAGGATATAATCACGATGCAAAAGCTCATAATCCTCTTTGTGGTGACAAAGTTCATATTTTTTTAAAATTGGATAAAGATAATAATATCTCAGGTTTAAGTTTTGAAGGCGAGGGTTGTGCAATTTCTTTAGCATCTGCATCAATTTTAACAGATACTTTAAAAGGTAGAGATTTACAATTTTCAAAAAAAGTTACAGATGATTTTTTAAATATGTTAAAAACTAAATCAAAAATTACT
>CACHQZ010000024.1 GCA_902582165.1 uncultured Pelagibacteraceae bacterium | reverse complement strand
TAGAAAAGTATTTTTACTTACGACACAGCCTTACGCGATTTTTATGTCGGAATGTCCTTATTTAGATGGTGTTATTATAGATAAGAGGTTACCTAGATGGAATTTATTCTATCTCAACAATCTTAAAAAGAATTTATCAAAATATAACTTCACAAAAATCTTTGATCTACAAAATTCAAGCAGAACTAAATTTTACAAAAGATTTATTATAAGAAATACTGAGTGGTCATCAAGTGAGACTACTTTAGAGCCAGGTCAAAAAAAGAGTGATTTTGATAAATATCCAGTTCTTGATAGAATGGAAATTCAATTAAAAAAAAGTGGTGTACAAACTGAATTTGTGAAAAACGTTGAATTAGATTGGGCTATTTCTGATGTCTCAAGGTTAATTAAACAATATGCAAATAGTGATTTTATTTTATTATTTCCTTTTTGCTCAAAAAAACTTACTCAAAAAAAATGGCCTTTTTTTAAAGATTTAATCTTAAGATTAAAACAAGATTATAAAAATAAGTATCCAGTTTTATTAGCTCCAGGACCAGACGAAATTGATGAAGCTAAAAAATTGAATGCTAAAGTGGTTTTAGATAACAATAAACCAATTAATATTAAAACACTAATATCATTAATAAGTAAGGCTAAATTTATTATTGCCAATGATACAGGACCTGCTCATATAGCTTCACATTTAGATAAAGTAGGAATTGTTCTTTTTGGAGGCCACACTAGTGCAAAGAAAGTTAGTATGGAAAATTTTAATTTTAAAGCAATAACTGTTGAGAATTTAAACAATTTAACAGTCGAAGATGTCCTAGAAAAAGTAAAATCTAAATTAAATTAATATAATTTTTTATAATTTTGCTCCAACTAAAGCCCTTTGAAAATTCAAGAGCATTAGCCCCGAGCTCTTTATATTTTTCATTTGATAAAATTTTTGAAAGTGTATCATAAATAGCATTTAGATCATTACCATTACAAAGATATCCTGTTACACCAGATTTTATAGCATCTCCTTCACCACCGTAAATTCCACCGATTGATGGTTTTCCGTAGGACGCTGCTTCAATATATGTGATACCAAATCCTTCAACTGATTTTTTATAAACGACTGAAGGCATTACAAATACATCTGATTGTTCAAGTAAACCGACTTTTTCTTGCTCTGTAGAATTGAAAATTAATTCAACATTCTTTTCTAAATCTAATTCTTTTCTTAATCTTTCGAGGTTTTTTCTTTCATCTCCATCACCAATCGATACGTATTTCAAATTTGGAAATTTTGGTAGAAGATTTTTTATTGTCATTAAAATATTTTGATGACTTTTACGACCATCTAATCTAGAAACAGTTATCAATTTTGGTGATGAATTTCCGTAAATATTTTTAGAAAATTCTCTAGCTGCATCATTAACATCAATAGGATAGTTACAACCAGGATTAATGACATGAATATCTTTTAATCCAAGTTTTAAACCTAACTCCTTAGTAAATTTTGAATTTGCAATTACAAAATCAGCTTTTCCTAAAGATTTTAAAACTCTTTTATTTAAAGAAGAGCTAACAGGATGATTTATTTCCTTTGAGTGAATTAAGCAGAAAGATTTTGTTTTCTTAAGGATGTCTAATTCAATATTTTCAATACTTTTCCAATGATCAAAGAAGCATGCTCTTATTTGATTTTGCTTAATAAAATCTTTAACTAAATTAGCTTTTCTATACTTTCTAAATATTTTTAAACCTGAAACCCTCTCTACATTTAATTTAGAGTTTTGATCATATTTTTTAGCATGCTCGTGATCTTCTGCAAAAACTTTTACTGGGCCGTGATTTATAAGAGCATTAGATAAACCTTCCATAAGGTTCTGCATACCGCCAAGTTCAGGGGGAAAATTTCTTGTAGAAACTAAAAACATTAATTAAACCACTTTATATTACATCCCATACTAGGAGTTTGTTTTTTTGGGCCAATTTGAGTTTTAGAGATCATCTTCATAGCTACTTTTAAATCACTATCTCCACTTGAAATAGGTTTTAAATTTTTTAGTTCTCTAAATCTTCCTCGATATTGAAGCTTTAATTCCTTATTGTATCCAAAGAAATCAGGTGTACAAACTGCACCGTACTTTTTTGCAATTTCTTGTTTTTCATCTATTAAATAATTTAGCTCACCAAAATTATTTTTTTTTGCAAATTTAATCATGTTATCGAACGAGTCTTCAGGATAATTTTTAGTATCATTAGACATGATTGCAACAGAATTAATCCCGTCCTTTTTTAATTCATTACAATCTATCGCTAAATCACGAATGATAGCTTTAACGTAAGGACAGTGATTACATATGAACATAATAAGTGTAGCTTTTTCACCTTTAACATCATTTAGAGAGATTATTTTATTTTCTATTGATTTTAGTTTGAAATCCTCAGCTTTTTTTCCAAAATCGCATACTGGTGTCTTTGTTAAAGCCATAATATATTATAAGATAATTAATAATACATTACAGCAAATTTATGATTTACGATGTTAACGGTCACACTCCTAAAATGGATCCAGACAGCTGGGTAGCTTCTAACGCAGTTATCATTGGAAGAGTTGAATTAAAAAAAAATTCAAATATTTGGTTTAATGCAACTTTAAGAGGTGATTTAGAGCCAATCATTATTGGTGAGGGTTCAAATATTCAAGATGGTAGCGTAATACACACAGATCCAGGGTGCCCAACTATTGTAGGTAAAGGAGTTACAGTAGGTCATATGGTTATGCTTCATGGATGTGAAATTTCAGACGATTGTATTATAGGAATAGGTTCAACTATTTTAAATAAAGCAAAGATCGGCAAAAACTGCATCATCGGAGCAAACTCATTGGTTACAGAAAATAAAGTTATTCCAGACAGATCACTTGTCTTAGGAAGCCCTGGTAAAGTAGTCAGACAAGTTACTGATGAAGAGATAGAACACATTAAAGAAAACGCCAGAGACTATGTTGAAAATATTAAAAAATATAAGAAATAGTTTTTTTTTATTTGCCATTTTATTATCAGGCTTTTCAGATTTGAAAGCTAAAAACAGTAAAGATGTCTCTAATACTGAGGTAAAAAGAAAAACTATCTCTCACAAAAAAAAATATTCTCTAACTTTAGTTAATAGTAAAGATGGTCATCCTGTAAGATCTGGAAAAAAATCTTACAGATTTGAAGTAAGATTAGGCGATTGCGGTAAAGATAGCGGACATGATGATTGTAAAAAAGATAGACAAAGAACTGAGCTTCAATTCAAAAAACATCAAATGGGTAAAAAAGATCATTGGTATTCTGCATCAATTTATTTACCCGAAGACTATCAATCAGTAGCCCCTGTTAGAACTGCTTTTGCTCAACTTTATGAAAAAGGCTGGAAACCTATTCTTATGATTACAGATAGAAGTGGTGAATGGTTAGAAGTAGGAAGAATGTGGAGTGGCGAGTATGTTGAAATGAAAAAGGCAATCAGGATAAATGATATGAGAGGAAAATGGACTGATGTACTAATTAACGCTAGATACTCAAGAGAAGAAAATGGATTCATGAAAGTTTGGATTAATAATAAATTAATATTAAATGCTGAGAATATAAAAAATATTACGCCATACACTAAAAGAGGTGTAGGACTAGATTTTGGAATTTATCAGACATTTGTAAGCGGGTGGAAAAGGGAACATGGAGATAAACCTTATCCAAATATGGTCGTTTATTTTGATGAAGTTAATTTAGGCTCGACAAAAGAAAAAGTTACCAAAAAATTAGGGAACTAACCAAGTAAATTTTTTCGATCCATTTAGATCGATTATTGCTCTTCGATGACCTTTTGCTGCTAAATAAAGCCATTCAATACTTTTAATTTTACATTTAATGACGCAAAAGTTTTTATAACCGGCTTCGCTTTCTTCTTTAGTAAAATCAAAATTATCAAACTTATTATCTAACCCAGAGGTCGGTTTTTCAGATTCTGTTCCAGGTCCATTAGTAACCAAGTAACATTTTCTACTGATATGGCCAGTTTTTTCCCAAGACTCTTTTGTAACATCATTATTGTAATTTACTTCGCAATCAGCCTTTACTCTAAGTTGTATTTTTTCTTCTTTACCATAAAATAAAATTGAGCACTTAGGATTTTTTTTTATTTTCTCAATTTTTGAAGATCTAATATCACTATGGTATTGAATAAAATTATTTTGTTGATCTGCTTTTCTAAGAACTACCACTCTACCATCAAGATCTTTATCATTTCCACAAATAAAAACTGGAGTTCTGAATTCTGAGGATCTATCTTTGACAGCTTTTGATAATAAATCCCAAATTTTTTTTTCAATCTCTTTTGAATCTTCGTAGTAACTGACTGTTTCTGACACGATTTATTTTCTAAATCTTTTGATTAAACTTGAAGTATCCCACCTTTGACCACCCATTTTTTGTACTTCAGCATAATATTCATCAATTATTTTTGTGATAGGTAAAGGGGAGTTATTTTTTTTAGCTTCGTCCATCGCTATTTTTAAATCTTTTCTCATCCAATCAACTGCAAAACCATAATCAAATTTATCTTCAATCATTGTTTTATGTCTATTTTCCATTTGCCAAGATTGTGCTGCACCTTTTGAAATTACTTCAATCACATCATGCATATTTAATCCTGCATTCATTCCAAAATTTATTGCTTCAGATAATCCTTGTACCAAACCTGCAATACAAATTTGGTTTACCATCTTAGTTAACTGACCACTTCCTGATGGACCAA
>CACHQZ010000023.1 GCA_902582165.1 uncultured Pelagibacteraceae bacterium | reverse complement strand
GCACTAGCTTTTAAAAATCTCCTTCAAAGAAATGAAAAGAAATGGCCAGTTCAAAATTTAAAAGATGTTTTAAAAACTTATTCTTTGATAAAAAAAATATTTAAAGATGAATAGTTCTAAACTAAATATCTGTATTATTGGATTAGGTAATATTGGTTTTTATCATTTGTATAGTATTGTTAAATACGCAAAAAATATCAAAATATTGGTAATTGATAGAAAAAAAAAGAATTTCATAAAGATAATACAATTTTTCGGAAATAAACACTTCAATGTAAAAAAAATTAGTCTAAATTTTAGATATAACTTAGATTTTAGCGATGAAATATTTGATTTTCTTTTAATCTCAACTACGTCAGATAATAGATATTCAATAATTCAAAAAGTTTTGAAAAAAAATAAGGTAAAAAATATTCTTGTTGAAAAAATTTCAGCAGCAAATTTTAAAGAATACAAAAATATACTGAATTTGCTTAAGATAAAAAAAATTACAAATCACATAAATTTTTCAAGAAGAGAATATAAAGTTTATAATTATATTTATAAGAAATTAAGAAAACTTAGATCACAAAAAATCAATTTAAAGTTTATCGGATTTAATTGGAATCTTGCATCAAATATTTTTCATTTTGTTGATTTATTTGCTTACCTAAATAGCGATAACAAAATATACATCAGGAGAAATGAATTGGACAAAAAGGTTTACAAATCTCCAAGAAAAAATTTTCATGAGTTAAAAGGTAGAATTTCATTCTACAATAATAAGGGATCAACAATTGTGTGCGAAGACGATAAGCGAAACTCTATTAAAAATAAAAGTAATCTTTTAACTATTGACCATAAAATGATTAAATTTGTAATTAATGAGAAAAAAAATTTACTAATTGAGCATAACAAAAAAAATGGGACGATTAATAAAAAGAAATTCATTATGCCTTATCAGAGTGACTTGACATATAAAACTATGAGTAAAATATTGAGAAGAAAAGCAAATCTACCATCGTATTTGAAAAGTTTAAAAATGCATAAAATGTTACTCACAGCTTTAATATCTCACATATCAAAATATTCTAATAAAAAGAATGTTATACCTAGGATCACTTAAAATGAAAAATTTATTTATTCACCCAGAAAGCCCGATAAAAAACGCACTAAAACAAATTAAAAAGACATCGGAAAAATGTTTATTAATTATTAATAAGGACAAAATATTTTTAGGAACTTTGAGCGATGGTGATTTACGAAATGCAATTTTAAGAGGTGGCCTAAAAGATACAATTAAGAATTTTTATAATAAAAAACCCACATATTTTTATCAAAATAAAATTAATTACAAAAAAATTGAAAATTCTCTTCTAAAAGAGGGGCTGACTTTAATCCCTATACTAAATGATAAAAATAAAGTTATAAGAGTAATTACGACAAAATCTTACTTTAAATCAGAAAAGAAAAAAATTAAAAGTTCCCCAATAAATATCGTGATCATGGCTGGAGGGATTGGCAAAAGAATGAAACCATTAACTAATATTTTACCAAAAGCTTTAGCGCCAATACGTGACAAGCCCATAATTCAACATATATTTGAAAAATTTTCTCAAAATCAAAAAATTAATTTTACAGTATCTTTAAATCATCAAAAGGAAATTATGATATCTTTCTTAAGCCAACTAAAAAAGCAGTTTGATATAAAGTTTTTAAAAGAGAAAAAACCACTTGGCACTGCAGGATCGTTAAGTTTAATTAAGAATAAAAATAAAAATTTGATAGTTACGAATTGCGATACTCTAATTGATATAGAGTTAGCGGATCTAATGAAATTTCATGAAGATCTGAAAAATGACCTTACGATGGTAGTTTCTTCTAAACAGTATAAATTACCATACGGAACTTGTAAAATAGATAAAAATAATTTGCTAGATAAAATAAATGAGAAACCTTCATTCAATTTTTTCATTAATATTGGATTGTATGTAGTAGGACCAAAAATACTCAAAACAATTAAAAAAAACGTTCCAATAGATATGACTGATTTAATATCTAATTCAAAAAAAAATGGAAAAAAAATTGGAATATATCCAATAGAGGACGATGCTTGGATAGACATTGGTCAGTGGTCAAATTATAAAAAAGTTTTTGACAAGATAAAATGAATATAAAGGTTGTAATAGTTGGCTTTGGATCTATCGGTAAAAAACATTACAATATATTAAAAAACCATTTTAAAATTAAAAATATTTGTATAGTTACAAAACAATTACTAAAAAAAAAGCTCACTGTTAAATCAATTTACGACTTGAAATTTATACCAGATCTTATAGTGGTGGCAAACAATACAAGCCAGCACATAAACTCAGTAAAAATAATAGAAAAAAAATATAAGAATTTAAGTGTTTTAGTTGAAAAGCCTTTATTTGATAAAAATTATAAATTAAAAAAATTAAAAAATAGATATTTTGTTGGCTATAACATGCGTTTTAACCCTATTATAAGATATCTTAAAAAAGTTATTAAAAACCAAAAGTTCTTTTCAGTACAGGTAACTTGTAACTCTTTTTTACCTCTTTGGAGAAAAGGAATTAATTATCAAAAATCATATAGTGCTTTCAAAGACAAAGGAGGCGGGGTAACATTAGATTTAAGTCATGAAATTGATTATGTTAAATATCTGTTCGGAAAAATAAAAATAAAATATTGTGACGTCAGAAAGATTTCAAAACTAAAAATAAAATCCGAAGACCACCTTTTTTTGCAAGCAAATACAAGTAATATTAAATATATAGGTATCTTCCTTAATTATTATTCACAGTATAATCAAAGATTTATAAAAATAGATGGATCAAAAAAATCATACTTTGCAGATTTCTTAAAAAGAAAAATCTCAATATTTTCACCTTTAAAAAAAAAGAGAGAAATAAGCTTTAAAAATAAAAAAGACGCCGACTATATTGATCAATATAAAGATCTTTTTAAAGGGAAAAAAGTAATTTGTACGTTTAAAGATGCTTTATCATCAGTTCATGACATCAATAAAATCAAAAATTACAGATAAAATTCTTTGCATAATTTGCATGAGAAAAGGTTCTAAAGGAATTAAGGACAAAAATTTACTAATCATAAACAAAAAACCATTAATGAGCTATACAATTAACTCTGCAAAAAAATCAAAATTATTTGACAAGATCTTTATTTCCTCGGACTGTAAAAAAATTCTCACTAAAGCTAAAAATTATAATGTTGACGGTTATCTAAGACCAAAAAATATGGCAAAAGACTCTTCTCCAAAAATACCTGCAATAAGACATGCATTACTATTTGCTGAGAAAAAATTTAAAAAAAAATATGACGTAATATTTGATTTAGATATAACTTCTCCACTTAGAAATATTTCAGATATTAAAAACTCATACAAAAAATTTATAAATGAAAAAGCCAAAAATTTAATCACAGTTTGTGAGTCTAAAAAAAATCCTTATTTCAATATGGTTGAATTGAAAAAAAATTCTGTAAAAATTATTAAAAAAAGTAAAATGAAAATCACTAGACGACAAGACGCTCCAAAAACATATGATATGAACGCCTCAATTTATATATGGAAAAGAGATATTTTGTTAAAATCAAATAATCTTTTTTCAAATAAAACGTCTTGTTATATAATGCCACAAGATAGATCAGTTGATATTGATAATTTTAATGATCTTAATATAGTCAAAAGCTTAATCAAATGAGAAACTTTTTAGAAAATTTTAATTTTTCAAATAAAAATATATTTGTAATAGGTGGATCTGGTTTAATAGGCTCTTCTGTAATAAAAAATTTTGAAAATCTTAAAGGTAAAGTATTCAATCTTGATATTAAAAAATCTAAAAATAATAATGCTAAATTTATAAAATTTGATTGTACTAAACTTAATGGTATTGAAAATCTTCTTACTGATATTTTTAAAAACCATGGAAATCCAGACATCGTTATTAATTGTAGTTACCCATACGACAAAAACTGGTCTAAATGCTCATCTAAAAATATTAAAATAAATTATCTTAAAAAAAATACTGAATATCATTTACTGAGCTATACCTGGATATCTAAAATAGTTGCTGAGAAAATGAAATCAAAAAAAATTAAAGGAAAGATAATTAATATGACCTCTATTTATGGTTTTCTTGGACAAGATTTACAGCTTTATAAAAATACAAACTTAAAAGATAATTTAGCATATTCAATCATTAAAGGCGGTATTATAAATCTAACTAGACAATTATCATCAATTTATGGAAAATTTGGAATAACAGTAAATTGTTTATCTTCAGGTGGTGTCGAGGGTAAAGTTGCTGGAACAAAAAAAAAACAAAGTAAAATTTTTAAAATAAATTATTCGAAAAAAACTCCATTAGGCAGATTAGCTAAACCAGAGGAAATTTCGTCTGTAATTGTTTTTTTATCCTCAGGTGCTTCAAACTATATTAGTGGCGCTAATATCATAGTAGATGGTGGTTGGAGCATAATTTAGATCGTGAAAATTTTTAGATTAGTTCCAAAAATTGATGTAAAAAATCATCAGTTAGTAAAAGGTGTAAGATTTGAAGGTCTAAGAGTTCTTGGTGCACCGGAGGAATTTGCATTTAAATACTATAATGATGGGGCAGATGAAATAATCTACCACGATGTTATAGCCAGTCTACTTGGTAGAAGTGCTTTGTATGATTTGGTAAGCAATACAGCAAAAAAGATATTTATTCCTCTCACTGTTTCTGGCGGTATAAGAAACTTAAATGACATATATAAAATGCTAAAATCAGGAGCAGATAGAATAGCAATAAATTCTCATGCCCACCAAAACCCAGGGTTTATTAAAGAAGCTGTTAAAGAGTTTGGAAGTAGTACTATAGTTATTTCACTTGACGTTGCCTTAGTAGATGGAAAATACAAACTTACATATGAAAATGGAAAAAATATCCATGAACAGAATATTTTTGATTGGATTAATTTAATGCAAGATAGTGGTGTTGGAGAATTTTCGATATCTGCAGTTCATAAAGATGGGACTAAAACAGGATTTGATTTGAATTTGCTAAAAATATTAGATAATAAAATTAAAATTCCATTTATCTTTGGAAGTGGAATTGGCCAACTATCCCATTTGGATGATCTTAAAAAATATAAAAATCTTAAGGGTATAATTTTATCCTCGATTTTACACTACAACTATATAAGTTCTAATTATTC
>CACHQZ010000022.1 GCA_902582165.1 uncultured Pelagibacteraceae bacterium | reverse complement strand
AGTTTGAAAATATGATTGTGAAGACAGGGCATTTGCGGCTATGTAAAGTAATTCTGCTACGATTTCTACCTTATTACTACAGTTAAAGTCGGAGAAGTTTTTTTGAAGTTCTAAATTGATCTCGTATTGATTGAGAATTAAATTTCTAGGATATTTCTTTAAAGCTTTCTTTATAATTTTTCTAGCTTCAATTTTTTGTCCTTTATTATCTAAATGTCTTGCATAAAAATAGTTGTATCTAGAAAAATCAGTTTTTTCATTAGAAATAAGTTTGTTAAAAAGAAGATTTGTATCTTTGCTATTGAAATAACAATGAAGAAAAACACTTTGAATTTTTTTTAAGTTATCAAATCTATTATCAAGTTGATTCAGTTTGAGCTTAGCCTCTTCTAAAGTTCTACCCTCCAAATCAGACCAAATATATAATGTATTTAAAATATAATTGTCTAAAACTGAGATTGAATTATTTTTTTTTGCTTTAATAAAATATTTTTTGGCAAGATCATATTTAGAATTTTTGAGATGATTTATTCCAAGGACTAAATCACTTTCATAATTATTTTTTTTTTCTCTATTCAGTTTTTTTGCATAACTGAAAGCTTGACTAAAATTTCTAGAATTAATTAAAGAATAAATATACTTTCTGGAGTAATTCGGGTGACTATCCTCAAGTCCATCAAGCTTTTTAAAGTACTGATAAGAGTCGGTATATTTGCTTTGATTTAAAAGTAGAATACCTGAAAAATAATCAGCTATATTTTCTGCCTTGTTGTATTTATCCAAATTTTTTGCCTCAAGTGTGGAAAAAAAAATAAAAATAATGACAAATGTAATATGTCCTGTAATCTTACTTAGTTTTTCACTTTTGAGCATAAAATGTTAAAAAATAATAAAATTAAATTAATAAAATATTATAATCTTATAAATCACAATCTAATTTACAATAATAAAGCAATCAATAGGTATAAAAAAGATAATTATGAAATACCTGAAGATAAATCTAAAAGTTTAGAGTTTTTGAAAAAGTCTATTATGAATTTGAAAAAATGCGATCTTAAGAAAAATGCTAAGAACATAGTTTTCAGCGATGGTAATCCTAAATCAAAAATAATGCTTATTGGAGAAGCGCCAGGTGCCAATGAGGATGACGAAGGCTTACCATTTGTCGGAAGAGCGGGAATGTTGTTGGATAAAATGCTAGCTGCTATAAATTTAGATAGAAAAAAAGTTTACATCTCTAATATTATTAATTATCGACCACCTGAAAACCGAAGACCTACGAATGACGAAATTAAAAGATATTTGCCCTTTATCAAAAAACATATTGAAATAATTAATCCAAAAATACTCATTCTTCTTGGGAGCACTGCGATGAATGCACTAATCGGTAATGATGTTGTGATTTCAAAAATGAGAGGGAAGTGGATTGAAAAAGAATTTGGAAATTGTAAAACTTCCGTTCTCATTACTTTTCACCCTGCGTTTTTAATGAGACAACCAGCCCAAAAAAAAATGTCTTGGATTGATTTAAAAATGATTAGAGATAAAAAAACTTACCTAAAAATTTAATTGAAAGAGTTAATTACAGCAGGAGTTGATGAAGTTGGAAGAGGATGTCTTGCAGGCCCAGTTGTATCTGCTGCTGTGATATTCAAAAAAGGTATAGATCTAAGCCTTTTAAAAGACTCTAAGAAAATATCTTTTAACAAGCGGGAAAGAATTTCTGAACATATCAAATATAACTCTTATTATTCAATAGGTATTGCATCCGTGAATGAAATTTTAAATCTTAATATTCTACAAGCATCACTACTTTCTATGAAAAGAGCAATTGATCAATTAATCGTAAAACCAGGTTTAACTTTGATAGATGGGAATTTTGTTCCAAAAGGTTTAAAAAATTGTAAAGCAATAATCAATGGCGATGAAAAAATAAAAGTAATAAGTGCTGCATCTATAATTGCAAAAGTTTATAGAGATCGCTTTATGATAAAATTATCAAAAAAATTTTCAAATTATGCCTGGGAAAGAAATTTTGGTTATGGAACTAAAGCTCATTTAGATGGTTTAAGAAAGTTTGGTGTTACTGCTCATCACAGAAAAGGTTTTAAACCTGTACACAAGATATTGTCGAGTTAAAATTCTAAAGCACTAGAAGATACATTTTTTTTCTAAAATGATTTGACCCTGGATTCAATTTAGAGTTGAATCAAGAAAATGTTAAAATTTAGTAACCAAATACTTAATGGTGACAGCTTGAAGGAATTAAAAAAAATTCCTGATAAAACTTTTGATTTAGTTTTTGCTGATCCACCATATAACATGCAGATTGGTGAAAAATTAACTCGTCCAGACTCCTCAAAAGTGAATGGCGTTAACGATAGATGGGATCAATTTAATAGTTTTAATCATTATGATGATTTCTGTAAATCTTGGTTAAGCGAGTGTAAAAGAATTTTAAAGGATAATGGGTCTATATGGGTAATAGGTTCTTATCATAATATTTTTAGATTAGGATACCACTTACAAAATTTAGGTTATTGGTTGTTAAATGACGTTATTTGGAGAAAAAATAATCCAATGCCTAATTTTAGAGGAACAAGATTTACTAATGCTCATGAAACTTTAATCTGGGCATCAAAAAGCAAAAAATCAAAATATACTTTTAACTATCAATCCCTGAAATGTTTAAATGATGATTTACAAATGAGATCAGACTGGAAATTACCAATATGTAATGGGAAAGAAAGATTGAAGAGAAATGGAAAAAAAATACACTCTACTCAAAAACCTGAGGCACTTCTTCATAGAATTATTTTAGCAACTACTAATAAAGGTGACAAAGTACTTGATCCTTTTCTAGGAACAGGAACTACCGCTGTTGTGTCTAAAAAATTAGGGAGAAATTATTTTGGGATCGAAAAAGATAAAAAATACTTTATTGCAGCAAAAAATAGAATAAATAAAACTTCTAAAATAGCTGACAATTATCTTGATACTATTGAAAACAACAAATCAAAACCTAGAATTCCTTTTGGTTCTCTAGTAGAATTGGGGATAATTAAACCTGGAACTTCTTTGTTTGATCCTAAGAAAAAAATTAATGCAAAAATAATGGCTGATGGAAGCTTAAAATACAAGGATACTGAAGGATCAATACACAAAATCGCTGCAAAAATAATGGGTGCAGAAAGTTATAATGGTTGGACCTATTGGCATTATGATTTAAATGGATCATCAATATTAATAGATAACCTAAGACAAAAATTTATTTCAGAAAAACAAAACTAATTTTTGTAGACCGTTCCTAAATAAGAGTCAATAAAGCTCTTTCTTTTAATTAGAAATTTAATAAAAAAATTCCTGATCACTTGCATGATCTTACTGGAAAAATGAAAGGCGAAAAAATTAATATTTGATCTTCTTCTTACAATTTTTGCTCTTCTTAATCTCTCTTGATAATAAGCATTTTGAATATCTTCTTTGTCTTCCTTTATTAAGTTGAATAGTTCATTAGCACTTTCTATCGATTGTCCTGCCCCTTGAGCTAGAGTTGGTAAAAAACCATTGAATGCATCACCAATATAAAAAACTTTACTATTTGTGGACGGGAGTATTCGAGGTGTAAAATATAACGGCCAAGATTTTAAATCACCTTCAAATACTTTATCTAAATTAGAATTTTGGGTTACGACTTTATTGACTAATTGCTTAATATGATCAGGGTTATATTTTTTATCTCTTATAATACAAACAAGGTTAAGTTCTTTATTTTGATTTAATGGGTAAATCACAATATGGCAATTTTTTCCCATCATGAGACTTACTCTTTGATCATCAATCTTTAATTCAGATTTTGTTTTTAATATTATTCTAACGGCTATAGCTTTTTTAAATTTTGGTTCATTCTTTTTCTTTTCAAAAAAAGATCTAGTATTAGAAAATATACCATCAGCACCAATAACTAAGTCGACAAGATCATTTGTATTGTCATCAAATTTTATAAAAACTTTTCCCTTTAGCTCAGAAACTTCTTTAATTCTTTTTCCAAATCTTAAATGCTGAGTGTATACGTCATCCTTTAAAAATTCAATCAATGTGGATCTCTTTAAAGTAGTATACTTTTTTTCTTCTGTATTAAACTGTGTGAGATCTAATTCACAAATTTTTTTATTTTGAATATTATAAAAATCGACTCCTTTTGGATGAAAAATTTTACTTTTATCTATTTTATTAAACCCAATAGTGTTTAAAATTTTAACGCTATTTGTCGAAAGTTGAATTCCAAACCCTTCGTCGAGAGATAAACTTTCTTGTTTTTCATATAACATAAATTCATAATCAGAATTTTTTTTAATTAGATTCGCAAGAGTTAAACCTGCTATTCCAGAACCTATTATTGCTATTTTTTTTTTCATTAAAATAAAGTTGATACTTGTCTTAATATTTTTTTTGTAAAACTTGGAACAAATTCTTTATTATCTTTTAAAGAATACCAATTATACTTTGATGGAAGCTTATTTGAAAATTTATAATATAGATTAATATTTAACTTTAAATTTGAAATTGAATTTTTATAGTTTTTTAAAAATTTCCAATTTTGGTCCTTGATAAAACTATTTGCTTCTTTGATCTCGGGTAAATTAAAATTTTTCAAAAAACTGATTTGATTATTTTTTTTCAAAGCGATTTGTTTTTTTTTATTAATATAACAAAAAATATCGTAATTTTTATTTTTGGCCATTTTATTTCTGATATTTTTAATTTTTTTATCAGATTTAAAATACTTGCACGTTTTATTCAAACAGCAAGCAAGACATTTTGGGTCCTTTGGTTTACAAATCAACGCACCAAATTCCATTAAAGCCTCAACGAAATCAGCATTTCGATTTGTGCTAAAAAGTTTTTTTTTATTTTTCTCAATTAATTTATCAAATTTTATATTTTTTTCTTTGATATTCAAATTTCGTGAAAACACTCTTTTCACATTTCCATCTACTGCAATTCTCGGTTCATTATAAACCAAGCCTAATAAAGCATTTGCTGTATAATCTCCTATTCCAGGAAGTTTTTTAATTTCAATTATAGAATTCGGCAGTCTTGATTTATGATTTTTTACAAGAATCTTACAGCATGCTAAAAGGTTTCTTGCTCTTCTATAGTAACCAAGACCTTCCCACATTTTTAATATTTCTTTTTCATTGCTTTTAGATAAAGTTTCAATTGTTTTAAATTTTTTTGTAAATTTGAAAAAATATGGAACAACGGTTTTTACCTGAGTTTGTTGCAACATAAATTCGCTCAACAGTCTATAATACAGCTTTTTTGGAGACTTTTTGCCAACACGCCAAGGCAAGTTCCGTCTGTTATTATCATACCAAGCTAAAATTTTTTTTGGTAAGGTCGAATTTATATGCATAACAAAAATAATAATAAAACGCACACTTACATACAAGGTCTGCGTCCATTTTCATCTTCAATTCCAAAAACATTAAAGAAATATTTAAGAAAAAGTGGTTATAACTATTCAAATATAGTCGATAATTGGACAAAAATAGTTGGTAAGAAAATTTTCGATGGATGTTACCCTATTTCCATAAAAATGGGTAAAGAGATGAAAAACGGAACTCTGGTGCTGAATGTAATTCA
>CACHQZ010000021.1 GCA_902582165.1 uncultured Pelagibacteraceae bacterium | reverse complement strand
ATTTGATTAATATGATATCTGCAAGGAAATTCACTTAACAAAGATAAATCCCTTTCAATAATAATCTTTTCAGCAATATCTGAGACACCTTGTAAACCCAATCTTGTTGCCACTTCTCCCTGATTAATGCATGAATTTTTAGCTAAATCATAATCTTCGGCATGTTGCATAATCAGAACATCAATGTCTGAAGCATAATTCATTATTCTAGACATCAATTCAGAATTTTGGATAGTTTTATTTACATCACTAAACCCAATAATTCCTCTTGCTTTTAACAAACCAAATTCAGTCATCTGATTACCCTCCATCTGTCTAGTAATCGAAGCACATGGAAAAAGATTTACCTTAGCTTTATCTCTACCCCTTCTAATTATAAAGTCCACCATAGATACGTTGTCTATAACCGGCTTAGTATTTGGCATAGTTACAATTGAAGTTACTCCACCTGCCAAAGCTGCTTGGCTTAATGTTCTAAAATTTTCTTTATATTCAAAGCCAGGCTCTCCAACAAAAGCTTTCATATCAACTAATCCAGGAATAGCTACTAGGCCTTTCAAATCAATTTTTTCTGCCGATTTAGATGTACCTGATTTTTTTCCAATGGATTTTATTTTTCCTTTTTCATCGATAACTATATTTCCTATTTCATCCATCTTTTGAGATGGGTCGATAATTCTCACATTTGTCAAAATTTTTTCTTTCATTTATTTACAGTACAATTTTAAACATGCCATCCTAACAGCTACACCTAATTCAACTTGTTCTTTCACGAGACTAACATTTATGTCATCTGCTAATTTAGTATCAATCTCAACACCTCTGTTCATTGGACCAGGGTGCATTAGTAAAGCATCTTTTTTTGCAAACTTTAGTTTTTCTGGTGTTAGTCCAAAAAATTCGTAATATTCTCTCTTTGATGGAAGAAAAGATCCCTGCATTCTTTCATTTTGTAATCTTAACATCATAACAATATCACACCCATCTAATCCTTTTTTCATATCGGTAAATGATTTAACACCTAAGTTGTCTATCCCTTTGGGCATTAAAGTTTTTGGTGCAATGACATTTACTTCTGCACCCAACATATTCATTAAATAAATGTTAGACCTAGCAACTCTTGAATGAAGAATGTCTCCGCATATTGCAATTTTTAATCCCTCAATGTTACCTTTTCTATTAATAATTGTTAGAGCATCAAGTAAGGCTTGTGTAGGGTGTTCTCTCCTTCCATCACCTGCATTGATGACCGTACAATTTACTTTTTGTGAAAGAAGATTTGGTGCACCCGAGTCTTGATGTCTTATAACAATGATGTCAGGATGCATGGCATTTAATGTCATGGCAGTGTCAATTAATGTTTCACCTTTTTTTAATGCAGAGTTACCCATATTCATCGTCATTACGTCCGCTCCTAGTCTTTTTCCAGCTAAATCAAATGAACTCTGTGTCCTTGTAGAAGGTTCAAAAAATAAGTTTATTTGAGTTTTTCCCCTAAGGACATCTAGTTTTTTAGAACTTCCTCTGTTTAATTTTATGAAGGATTTTGCTTCAGTTAAAATCTCTCTTGCCTCGAGAACTGATAAATTTTGAATACCTAATAGATGTTTGGGAGTGTTTTTAATAGCCGTAACTTTTTTTTCAGTTGCCATTAAAATCAACTCTATAGGCCTTTTACTATATTATATCAAGTATTTTTTTTATGATAATAATCTAGTATCCCTTGAAGTATAAATTGAGCAGAATTCTCGTCTAATTTCTTCACTCTTTTTGATGAATTAATTGCTAAATCATTAGATAGATTAAAGGCTCCCTGGCTAGATAGTCTCTCATCCCATAAAGTGATATTTTCTGTAATATCTTTTGAAAGATTTTTAGCTAGATCTTTAGCTGATTGTGAAGAAGGCCCTTCCGTTCCATCCATATTAATTGGATTACCTATGACTATTCCGTCTATGTCATATTCTTTGACAATTTTCTTAATTTGATCAACTAGATCTCTATAATTTTCTTTAATAATCGTGGTGTATGGCGTAGCTACAATTTTATTTTCATCTGATAAAGCTATTCCTATTCTTTTACCGCCAGGATCAATACCTATTAATCTTGATTTTTTCTTGGTTTTTTCAATAAATACGTCAATATCGAGCATGAAATTTACCTAATTTGTGATAAAACACATTTAAATTAACTTATTGCACAAATGTCCTTAGATAAAGAGAAAATTAAACATGTAGCAAAATTAGCTCGAATTTCAGTTGATGAAGCTAAAGTAGATAGTTTAACCAAAGATTTAAACTCAATTTTCAAGTTTATTGAACAATTAAATGAACTGAATACTGATAAAGTTGAACCATTAACATCGATTTTAAACCAGTCTTTGAGATCAAGGAAAGACGAAATCAGTGATGGTAAGATAAGAGAAAAAATTCTTAAAAATTCTCCAAAAAAAAAATGAGGAATTTTTTGTGGTTCCAAAGGTGGTTGAGTAATGAGCAATATAACTAATCAAAGTTTAAGTGAAATTTTGGAAAATATAAAGTCTAAGAAGATATCCTCATTAGAACTTACACAAGCATATATAAAGAACATTGAAAATGCAAAAAAACTAAATGCTTTTGTAACTACAACATTTGATCAAGCATTAGAAAATGCAAAAAAATTTGATAACAAACCAAATAATGAACAACTTCTTAGCGGGGTACCTTTAGCTGTAAAAGATTTATTTTGTACTGAAAATATTAAAACTACGGCTGGAAGTAATATTTTAAATAATTTTGTTCCTTCATATGAGTCTACTGTAACAAAAAATTTATGGAACAATGGAGCTTTTTTACTTGGAAAATTAAATTGTGATGAATTTGCTATGGGTTCTTCGAATGAAACAAGTTTTTTTGGAAACGTTATTAATCCTATCGGAGATCATCTAGTTCCAGGTGGTTCTTCAGGGGGATCTTCTTCTGCTTTGGCGGCTGATCTTACACCTGCAACAATTGGAACAGATACAGGTGGGTCTATTAGGCAGCCTGCATCATTTACTGGCACTGTAGGTCTCAAGCCAACTTACGGTCTTTGTTCGAGGTGGGGTATAGTTGCTTTTGCTTCTTCATTAGACCAAGCAGGGCCAATGACTAAAACAGTAAATGATTGCTCAATTATGCTTGAGGCAATGTCTGGTTTTGATGAAAAAGATTCAACCTCAATTAATAAAAAAAAAGAAACATACTCAAAAAATTTAAAAGATAATATCAAAGGATTGAAAATTGGTATCCCTAAAGAGTATAGAGTAGATAATATGCCAAAAGAAATTGACGAACTTTGGGAAAAAGGAAAAAAAATATTAAAAGATTTAGGTGCTCAGTTAATTGATATTTCATTACCCCACACCAAGTACGCTTTGCCAACTTACTATATCGTTGCTCCTGCGGAAGCTTCATCAAATTTAGCAAGATATGATGGCGTAAGATATGGCTACAGATCACAAAAAGGAAAAGATTTAATTGAAATGTATGAAAACACTAGATCAGAAGGATTTGGTGATGAAGTAAAGAGAAGAATACTAATAGGCACTTATGTTTTATCGTCTGGTTATTACGATGCCTATTATTTAAAAGCCCAAAAAGTAAGACAATTAATAAAAAAAGATTTTGATGATAGTTTTACTAAAATTGATGCTATTTTAACACCTTCAACACCAAGCTCAGCATTTAAGATAGGAGAAAAAACTAATGATCCTGTATCAATGTATTTAAATGACATTTTTACGGTGCCAGTAAATTTAGCTGGATTACCAGCCTTATCTCTTCCTGCTGGATTAGATAAACAGGGCTACCCACTTGGTTTACAATTGATAGGTAAAGCCTTAGATGAACAAAAAATTCTCAATATTGGTTACGCATTCGAAAAGAATTGTGGTTATAAAAATGAAATTAAAAAGTGGTGGTCATGAGCAAAGAAAAATTTGATTATTTTATAAATGGTGAGAAAGGGAAGTATGAAGTAGTTATAGGTTTAGAAGTTCATGCTCAAGTCCTTTCTAATTCTAAACTTTTTTCAGGCTCCTCAACTAAATTCGGAGCTGATCCTAACAAACAAGTAAGTTTAATTGACTCTGCTTTTCCCGGAATGCTACCAGTTATCAATGAGGAATGCGTGAAACAAGCTGTAAGAACAGGCTTAGGTTTAAATGCAAAAATAAATAATTATTCAGTATTCGATAGAAAAAATTATTTTTATGCAGATCTTCCACAGGGCTACCAGATTTCCCAATATAAAAATCCTATTGTTGGTGAAGGAAAAGTTTTACTGGATATGCCTTATGGTTCAAAAGAAATTGGCATTGAAAGGCTTCATTTAGAACAGGACGCAGGTAAAAGTATCCATGATATGGATCCTTCAAGCACCTATGTTGATTTAAATCGTTCTGGAATAGCTTTAATGGAAATCGTTAGCAAACCCCATCTTCGTTCGCCCGATGAAGTAAATGCTTACATAAAAAAATTAAGAACCATTATGAGATATTTGGGCACATGTGATGGCAATATGCAAGAAGGTTCATTAAGAGCAGATGTAAATGTATCAGTAAGAAAAGTAGGCGATAAAAATTTCGGCACAAGATGTGAAATTAAAAATGTAAATTCAATTAAATTTATGCAAATGGCGATTGAATATGAGGCTAATCGACAGGTTGAATTACTAGAAGATGGAAAAGAGATAGATCAAGAAACAAGATTATTTGATACAAAAAAAAATGAAACAAGATCAATGAGATCAAAAGAAGATGCTCACGATTATAGATACTTTCCTGATCCAGATCTTTTACCCTTAAGACTTGAACAAAAATTAATTGATGATTTAAAAAAATCTTTGCCTGAGTTGCCAGATAACAAGAAAGAGAGATTTATTCAAGAATATGGGCTTAACTCATACGAAGCAAACGTATTGGTTTCCGAAAAAGAAATCTCTGATTATTATGAGGAAGTTGCAAAATTATCTGACAAAAAACTAGCAGCTACATGGATCATGGGTGATTTATTTGCAATGCTCAACGACAAAGGACTTAATATTTCTAACTCACCAATTTCTGCTAAAAATTTTGCTGAGTTAGTACAATCAATTAAATCTGGAGAGATTTCAGGAAGAATAGCAAAAGAAGTTTTCGAAATTATGGTTGAAAGCGGTGATAACCCAAAAAAAATCATAGAGTCAAAAGGGATGAAACAACAAAGCGATCCTAAAGAATTAGAGAAAATGATTAATGAAATACTATCAAAAAATAAAGATAAAGTTGATCAATATAAAGCTGGAAAAGAAAAATTGTTTGGTTTTTTTGTTGGACAGGTTATGAAATTATCTGGTGGGAACGCAAACCCTCAATTGACAAATGAAATTCTAAAAAAACTTTTAAAAGGCTAATTATGCCTAAGAAATTAGATTTAACTGAAAATCTTGAAAAATACATTATTGATCATTCAGAATCTTTAACTGATGTTCAGAAAGAGATAATTCAATATAATATAACTCTTGGTGATCAACAGAGATTACAGATTTCAGTTTCTCAAGCACAATTTCTACAAATATTAATTAAAATCTCTAATATTAAAAAGATTTTAGAAATAGGAAGTTTTACAGGTTTTAGCGCTTTATCAATGGCCTTAGCTCTCCCATCTGATGGTCTTCTAATTAGCTTAGATAAAAGTCCTGAATTTAGTATGAAAGCAAAATCATTTTATAAAAAAGCAAATGAAAAAAAAATAAAGCAAATTGTAAAACCTGCTACCGAAAGCCTTAATGAATTGAAAGATTCAAGTCAAAGATTTGATTTAATTTTTATTGATGCTGATAAGGAAAATTACCT
>CACHQZ010000020.1 GCA_902582165.1 uncultured Pelagibacteraceae bacterium | reverse complement strand
TCAAGAAACTAGAATTCTTGATGGCGGAATGGGTCAGGAGCTACTTAACCGTGGAGTAAAACCTCACGGAAGTCTGTGGGGAGCCTCAGCATTATATAATCGAAAATATCATAAGACAGTCGTCGAAACGCATTTAGATTTTATAAAAGCTGGAGCAGAAATTATAGTAACTAATAGCTTTGGTAGTAGAAAAAGAAGGCTAATCGAAAATGGTTTAGTAAAAGAATATAAAAATCTGAATGTTCTGGCAGGAAAACTGGCAAAAAAAGCCGTAGCAATATCTAAAAAAAAAATTTTAATTGCTGGAAGTCTTCCGCCTCAAAATTTTACTTATTTTGCTGATCTTGGAAAAGATCTTAAATTTATAAAAGAAAGTTTTAGATCCCAGGCAAAATATCTCAATCCCTATGTTGATTTCTTCTATTTAGACGTAATGAGTAGTTGGAAAGAGTGTTCATTGGGTTTGAGTGCAATTAAAAAATACAAGAAAAAAATTTTAGTTGGTATCCACATTAGGAGTAAAGGATTATTGCCCTCAGGTGAAAAATTTATAACTGTTGCAAAAAAAGTCCAAAAACAAAAGCCCATTGGAATTATGGCTTCTTGTGTTTCGTTTGAAGATTTAAATGAAGTAATGAAGGATGCCAAAAAACTTAAAGTTCCATTTGGATTTAAAATCAATGCTTTTGAGCATATTCCACCAGGTTGGAAACCAGACTCGAATAATCCTAAGGTTCAACTTGGAAAAAGAAAAGATCTTACTCCTAAAAAATTCTTTGAAATTTGTAAAAGATTAAAGAACAAGGGTGCAAAAATTATTGGAGGATGTTGTGAAATTACTCCTAAGCATATTAAATACTTAAACAGTTTGAAATAATTACTTTTTTGCCTCTTTATGTTTTTGAATTCTTCTAGCATAATTTTGAGAAATTCGATCAAATATTATTGCTAGTGCAACTATAGCTAATCCGTTCATTAAGCCCAATGCAAGGAATTGATTGGAAATAGATCTTAAAATTGGAACTCCTAAACCACTTACACCAATCATTGAAGCAATAACAACCATAGCTAATGCCATCATTATAGTTTGGTTCACACCAGTCATAATTGAAGGGAGTGCTAAAGGTATTTCAATTTTAAATAAGATTATTCTTTTTTTTATTCCTAAAGCTTTCGCTGCCTCAACTACTCTTCTATCTACCTCCCTGATACCTAAATTTGTAAGTCTTACAATTGGTGGTATCGCATAAACACAAACGGCTAACAATCCTGGTACTTTGCCAATTCCTAGAAGCATAATAATTGGTATTAAATAAACGAAAGTTGGAATTGTTTGCATCATGTCTAAGACCGGGGACAAAATATTCTTTAATCTTTCAGATCTAGCCATTAAGACTCCAATAGGTGTACCTATTATTAAACAAATTAAAGTTGCTACAGATATTATTGCCATTGTAGACATAGTATCTTTCCACATGCCAAAATAACCAATTACAAAAAAACTTATCGCTGTGCCTATTGATAGCTTAAGACTTCTCGAGCTTAACCAAGCTAAAAATGACAATAAAAAGATTATTAAAGGCCAAGGAGTAGTAATTAGAAACTTTTCAAACCAGACTAAAAATTTTAATAGAGGGCCAAAAAAGCCCTCTATTGAATCTCCATACTCTCGAGAAAAGTCTTTAAAGGTAAGGTCAATACCTTTTTTCAAATCTCTTAAACTTTCCCTCTCCATTGAGGGAAATTTTAAGAAGAATTCGAGTTGCATCTAAAACAGTAATTTAAATTAAATTCCTGCTTTAATTTTTTTTGCAACAGATGAAGAAACCCACTTAGACCAAACTTTTTCGTGTTTCTTCATAAACTCAATTGCTGCATCTTCACCTTCAGCTTGATTATCAGTCATGTAAACTAACATTGAATTCATCACTGTTCCTGGATAAATTCTTTTTTTCATGAATTTCATAGCTTCTGGTCCTGCAGATTTTTTAAAGTTATCGGTAACAACTGAATAAACTTCTGAGTCTACCCATCTTGTTTTTTTTGGTGTAGCACACTCTTGTTCTGGTTTAACTACACATTTGTGCCAATTATCATCTCCACCCCACTTAACTCCAAAATCTAAAAGTCTCATATCGTACTTTCCGATTATTGCAGTTGGGCTCCAATAATAACCAACCCAATTTTCTCCTCTTTCAACAGCTTTTGCGATTGAACCATCAAGTCCTGCTGCTGATCCTGGATCAACTAATTTCCAGCCTTTTGCTTCCATATCGAAAGCTTTAAAAAGTTGATTGTTAATTAGTTGGCATCCCCAACCAGCTGGACATCCGACAAACGCACCTTTTGATTTGTCTTCAGGGTGCGGAAACAGATCAGGTCTTTTTAACAAGTCCTGAACAGTTTTAATTCCATGTTTTTCCATAGTGTAAGGCGGAACAAACCAACCTTCCCCAAGTCCAGTTATCGGACCTTTATTTACAATATGAATTCTTCCCTCACCTACAGCTTTTTTAAGCGGACTCATTACTGAATTAGCCCAAAGCTCAGGTGCAACATCCGGTTGACCTTTTTCATTCATTGAAGTGAATGATGGCATAGTATCGCCAGGTAATAATTCTACCTCACAACCATATCCTTTTTCTAAAATAATTTTATCAATATTCGCCATTAATGAAGCTGAAGCCCAGTTCATGTTTGCATAAGTGATTTTTCCACACGCAGCATTAGCGATGTTATTGAAAAACAAGGCAGCGAATATTACTGCCAATAGTTTTGTTAATGATCTCATTTAACCCCCTAGAGTTATTTATTTTTTCAAACAATGTAACAAAATGTAGTGTGTATTGTAACCGGAACACAACTAAAAAGTGAAATATGGAAGATATACGTCTGAGATCTATTTAATGGCTTATATAGAAAAAATTACTTACATTTTTTACATAAACCGAAAAATTCCAAGTTAAATCTTTTAAATTTCATTCCTTTTTTATGATTAAAACTCGATAAGTATTTTGAAAGTTTAGCGTCACTAACTTCATCAACCTTCTCGCAACTTTCACAAATTGAAAACGCTGTAGCTTTAGAGATTTCACAATCTGAACTTCTGCATGCGACGAAAGCATTTTTACTTTCTATTTTATGAATTTTGCCCATTTCAATCAACTTATCTAAAGCTCGGTAAATTTGTTGAGGTGCGTTAATTCCTTTTTTTTGTACATTATAAAGTATCGAATATGCTTTTAAAGGACCCTTTGCTTTTTCAATAATATCTAAAACAATTTGTTGATTTCTAGAAAGTGTTTGTGCTTGTGCCATTATATAATTTACCAATTAATCATTATTTTTTCAATTCGGAATATTTTTTAAACTTAATAAGTGAAAAACAGAAAAGTATTAAAGCTGCGGTTATTATTGATGGACCTGATGCGGTATTAAATTCTAAAGAAGAAAATAATCCTATTAAAATAGATAATAGTCCTCCAATTGTTGATAAAATAACCATCTGTAATGGATTGTTAGATATATTTCTTGCAAGAGCTGCGGGAATTATTAGCATTCCTGTTATTAAAAGAAGTCCGACTATTTTAATTGAAACAGCAATTATTGCTGCCATCAAAATTGTGAATATTGCATTATACCTATCAGGGTTCATTCCCTCTGCTTTAGCTAAATCATAATTTATTGTGGAAGCAAACAAAGGTTTCCAAATAATCTTTAAAATTATTAAAATAAATACGCCACCACCCCAAATTAATAACAAATCACTTTGACTTACAGCTAATATATCGCCAAATAACAATCCCATAATATCAAATCTAATAGTTGTTAAAAATCCAATGATTACAAGTCCTATTGCTAGCGATGAATGGGCTAATAAACCTAACAAAGCATCGTTAGGAAGATTTGTTTTAGTTTGTAATTGAAGGAGAAAAATTGCTAAAACTGCTGATATTAAAAAAACTGAAAAAGCAATATTAAGTTCAAATACCAAAGCCATAGTTACACCTAATAAAGCTGAATGTGCAAGTGTACCTGCAAAAAAAGACAATCTTCTCCAAATTACAAAGCATCCTATTGGACCTGTTATTAAAGCTATTCCAATTCCTGCAAGTAAAGCTCTTATAAAAAAATCATCAAGCATATTATTTTTTATCTATTGTTCCATCTTGAGAGTGAGTATGATCATGTTTATGCTCATATAAAGATAAGATATTTGAAGCTCTATCTCCGAACAATTCCTTATATTTACTGTCTTTAACGACTTTATGAGGTGCTCCAGAACAACATACATGTCCATTTAAACATAATACAAAATCAGTTGCAGACATTACTACATGTAGATCATGTGAAATTAAAAGAATTCCACATTTCATTTTTTCTGAAATTTGTTTGATTAATTTATATAGAGCAATTTCACCTTTAAAATCAACGCCTTGTACTGGCTCATCAAGAACTAATAATTCTGGTTTTTTAGAAATAGCTCTTGCTATCAAAACTCTTTGGAACTCTCCTCCAGATAAATTACTTAAACTTTTATCTTTTAGGTGTTCAACACCGGTTAAATTTAAAGCAATATTAATTTGATCTTGAGTTAATTCTTCTGTCAAAGTCATAAAATCCAATACTCTTATCGGCAAGGTCCAATCTATTGAAATTTTTTGAGGCACGTATCCAATTTTGTCAGTATATTTTTTAACTTTGCCATCTATCTTTTTATAAATCCCTAAAGCAATTTTTGCTGTTGTTGATTTCCCAGAGCCATTTGGACCTATCAAAGTGACTATCTCACCTTGTTTAATCTCAAATGAAACTCCTTTAACTAAAGATTTGTCGTTTATAGAAACGCCAGCATTTTCAACCTTTAATAGAACTTTATTTTTATTTTCCATAATAAAAACCTTGACCTCAAATATGTTATATTATAACAAACGTTATATTATAACACCATGATAAACAAATTTATTAAGCTTACAATTGCTTTATTTTTTACATTAACTCTAAGTTTTTCTGCTAATGCAGATATTAAAGTTGTGGCTTCTATTAAACCAATACATTCACTAGCTAGTTATTTGATGGATGGAGTGGGTAAACCAGATTTAATTGTTGATGGATATAATTCTCCACATGGATTTGCATTAAAACCATCACACGCTAAAATGTTGCAAAATGCTGACTTAATATTTTGGGTTGGCGAAGACTTAGAAACTTTTTTAGAAAAACCATTAAAATCAATAGCAAAAAAAGCTGAAAAAATAGAATTAATGGAAATCAAGGGTTTAAAAAAATTAGAATTTAGAGAAAGAAACATATTCGAAGGGCATGATGATCACGGACACGATGATCATAAAGAACATGGTCACAAAGAGGATAAACATGATGATCATAAAGAACATGGTCACAAAGAGGATAAACATGATGATCATAAAGAGCATGGTCATAAAGAGGATAAACATGATGATCATCACGAGCATGCTCATGGAGAGCACGATCCGCATATTTGGCTTGATCCAATAAACGCAAAAGCAATCTTAAGTGAGATGGCAGAGCATTTAATTGAAAAAGATCCAAACAATGCACCTGCTTATAAAGCTAATTTAAAGAAAGCTCATAAAGCTTTAGACAATCTTACAAAAAAAGTTAAATCTGAATTGAAGGGAGATTTTAAATCTATTGTCTTCCATGATGCCTACCAGTACTTTGAAAAAAGATTTGATGTGAATGTTTTAGGAGCTTTTACAGTTAATACAGATGTATTACCAGGAGCTGAACAATTGTCTGAAATCAGAGAGATAATTGAACATGAAAAAGTAACTTGTGTATTTTCAGAACCTCAATTTAATCCAGATATTATAAAAGCAGTCGCAAAAGATACCAATATAAAGACCGGAGTTATAGATCCATTAGGAGCTACTCTTGATCCAGGAAAAAATTTATACTTTGATTTAATTAGAAATATGTATGCTTCTTTTAAGAGTTGTTAAGAATATTTTAAATAAAAACTTAAGTTTCAAATCGTGTTATTTGAAAAAACACAATTTGAGTTTTACTAATATTAATCATAAAATTACTTAAAATTTTTATTATCTTCATTAATTGCATCTTTAAGTCTTTTTAAATAATCAGGGATAGCGCTTTTAACTCTGCTCCAAGTGGATATGAATGGGGTGTCCATAGGACTTTTTAAGAAAGAGTCGCCGGCCTTTATTATATTTAAAGCAAATAACTCAACTGTTTTTTCCTCAGTATGAGAATCAAATTTAAAACCATTCATTTCAGCATCACTTCTATAAATATCAATTAAATCTAATGCATATCGATAATACGTAGCTTTTAATGATCTAAAATATTCAGGGCTAAATGTATTTCCTTGTGTTGCTAGTTTTCTTATTAATGTTTTAATTATATCTAAAGACATCCTTGATAATCCTTTGTTTTCATTATTTGCTGATAAGTCCTGATGTTTGTGATCATACTTATCTGCTAAATCAACCTGACAAATGTTTTGAGGAGAAAAATTTCTTTGCATTTCTGATAGAATACCTACTTCAATACCCCAGTCAGATGATATTCTCAGCTCTGGTAAAACGTTTCTTCTAAAGGAGAACTCTCCCGCAAGGGGATATTTAAATGATTTCATAAAATCTAAATAATCACTTCTTCCAATAGTTTTTTCTAAAGCATTCAATAAAGGAGATACTAGTAATCTTGCAACTCTACCATTCATTTTTCCATTAGATATTCTTGGATAATATCCCTTACAAAACTCAAAATTAAAAAAAGGATTTACAACAGGATAGAATAACTTTCCTAACATTCTTCTGTCATAAGTTTTGATATCACAATCGTGAAGGGCAACAGATCTAGCTTCATCTCGTGCTATACACATGCCAAGACAATACCAAACATTTCTTCCCTTTCCCGTCTCTCCCGGTGCTAAATCTTTTTCTTTAAGTTCTTCATGTAATTTTTTTAATCTAGGCCCATCATTCCATAAAATTGTAAAAGGTGTATTTAATTTTTTAAAAAATTTCCAAGCTTTAACAGCCTCAGCTTTTGAAGCCCTGTCTAAACCAATAATAATATGATTT
>CACHQZ010000019.1 GCA_902582165.1 uncultured Pelagibacteraceae bacterium | reverse complement strand
AAATGATGAACTTTAAAATTCTTGGAAATTTATTGTTAATTATTTTGTAAATTTTATTTATCATTTTTTTTATTTTTGTAACTAGTATATAAATAAATTTTTTTTAGTTATGAATAGCATAGATAAATTAATTGAGAACTTAAACAATGAGCAAAAGGAAGCTGTCCTCAATACTGAGGGTCCTAACTTAATTGTTGCGGGTGCCGGTTCAGGAAAGACACGTGTCTTAACAACAAGGTTGATGCATATCATTAATCAAAAAAAAGCTTTTGCAAATCAAATTTTATGTGTGACTTTCACAAATAAAGCAGCAAAGGAAATGCAAAATAGAGTCATCAAACACATTAAAATTAATTCAAATTCAACACCTTGGCTAGGAACATTTCACTCAATTAGCGTTAAAATTTTAAGAAGACATGCTGAAGCACTAGGATACAAAAGTAATTTCACTATTTTAGACACCGATGATCAAAAAAAGTTGATAAGAAATATTGTTAAAGGAGAGGATTTAGATGCCAAGAAGTTTTCTCCTCAATTAATACTGTACCATGTAGATCAATGGAAAAATAAAGGGTTATTACCTGGAGATATTAAACTAGAAAAATCAAATTCAATTAAAAATTCGATCTTAAAAGTATACAAAATATATCAAAATAAAACAAAAGACTTAAATGCTTTTGATTTTGGTGATTTGATTTTATTCTGTGTAAAATTATTTACAGAGCATAAAGATATAAAAGAAATATATCAAAATAATTTTAGATATATTTTGGTTGATGAATTTCAAGATACCAATTTTATTCAAAATAAATGGCTCAATTTATTAGTAAATCAAAATCAAAATATTTGTTGTGTTGGTGATGATGATCAATCAATTTATAGTTGGAGAGGTGCGGAAATAAAAAATTTTTTAACTTTTGATCAAATTTATCAAAACTGTAAAGTTTATAAACTTGAACAAAATTATAGATCTACTAAAAATATTTTAGAAACTGCTTCACATTTAATTTCAAATAATTCTAATCGAGTTGGAAAAAATCTATGGTCGTCTGCAGCTCAAGGAGAGCTTGTTAAACTTAATTGTTACAGAACAGGAAAGGAAGAAGCGCAAGGGATAAGTGATATAATTGAGAAAAAAATTAAAAATAAGTATTCTTTGAACGATGTTTCAATTTTAGTCAGAGCAATTTATCAAACAAGAGAATTTGAAGAAAGATTTCTTCAGCTTGGTATCGGTTATCGTGTTCTCGGAGGTATTAAATTTTATGAAAGAGCAGAAATTAAAGATGCAGTTTCGTATTTAAGAATTATAAATCAAAAATTTGATGATCTTGCTTTAGAGAGGGTTATTGGTTCGCCCAAGAGAGGTATAGGTGAAAGTACTCTAAATCAAATTTATGTTTTTGCTAAAAACGAAAATTTATGCCTTGAGGACTCTATAATTAAGATATTAGAAAAAGATGGTTTTAAACCAAAAATAAAAACAGCTCTAAAGCAATTAATTGTTTTTTTACATAAATGGCGGAAAGACTCAATTAAAATGAAGCATTTTGATTTACTAAAATTAGTTCTAGATGAATCAGGCTATTCTTCAGTGCTAAAAAATAAAAAAGATTTAGAAAACGAGAATAGACTAGAAAACTTAAAAGAATTACTAAGAGCTATGCAAGATTATGATAATTTGCAAAGTTTTTTGGAGCACGTTGCATTGGCAACTTCAATAGATCAAGAGTGGGAAGGTGCAAAAATAAATTTAATGACAATGCATGCAGCCAAAGGATTAGAATTTGAAGTCGTTTTTCTTCCTGGTTGGGAAGAAGGATTGTTTCCTCATCAAAAATCCTTGGAAGAAAAAGGAGATTTTGCTTTAGAAGAGGAGAGAAGACTTGCTTATGTAGGCATCACAAGAGCAAAGAAAGAGGCTTACTTATCTTTTGCGATGAAAAGAGCGTACCATGGTGATTGGCTAGATACTTTACCATCTAGATTTATTAATGAAATACCAGATGGAAGTGTGGAAAAAAATGACGTTGGAGTTGAAGAAGTGGACGATTTCGAATTCAATCAAGATAACACTTTAGATTTTAATGGGGATTATCGAAGCCCAGGATGGGATAGATATAAAAAAAACAAAACATTGAAATGGAAAAAATAAAAAGATTAAGAGTTTCTTTAAAAAAATTTGAAATTGATGGTTACTTTGTTCCAAAAAATGATGAATTCTTTGAGGAATTTACACCTAATTATAAAGATAGACTATATTATATTTCTAATTTTACAGGCTCTTATGGCTTTTCTTTAATATTTAAAAATAAGAATTATTTGTTCGTTGATGGACGATATACACTTCAAGCCAAAAAACAGAGCGGAAAGATTTTTAAAATAATTACAATCCCAGAAAAAATGCCAAAAGATATTTTCAAAAATAAGAAATTAATAATTGGATTTGATCCGAAACTAGTAACAAAAAAAATTTTAAATTCTTTTTTTGATAAGACAAATTGTAAACTGTTACCTATACAACAAAATCTTATAGATAGGATTTGGAAACGAAAAACTATAGAAAAAAAAAGTAAATTTTATTTTTTACCAAAAAGTTCAACTAGTGAAACCTATAAACAAAAAATTGATAAAGTGGTAAATAATATTAGTAATTTAGAAGTAGATTTTCACTTTATTACGGCTAGTGAAAATTGCGCTTGGCTACTTAATATAAGAGGTCATGACTCGCCTTACTCTCCAATACCTCACAGTTATATTTTGATAGATAAAAATAAACAGCTAAAATTATTTTGTGATAAAAATAAAATCTCTTCCTCTGTTAAAAAATATCTAAGAAATATTCATATAATAGATATTAATTTAACCGAAAAGATACTTCGTAATATAAATGGTAAAAATTTTTCAATAGACAGTAACACTTGTTCTATTTTTTTTGAAAACTGTATTTTAAAAAATAATTCAATAATTAATATTCGAGATCCAATTTATAGTTTTAAATCAATTAAGAATAAAAAAGAAATCGAGAATATGAAATTAGCCCATATTCATGATGGGGTTGCCTTAACAAAATACTTATTTTGGATAAAAAAAAATTATATTGAAAAAAAAATTACTGAACTTAGTGCCTCACAGAAGCTTTACAAATTAAGAGAAAAATCAAACAGTTTTAGATTTTCGAGTTTCCCAACTATTTCTGGCTCAGGTCCCAATGGAGCTATTATTCATTACAGACCTACTGTTAAAACAGATAGAAAATTGAAAAAAGGAGATATTTACTTGGTGGACTCTGGTGGTCAATATGAATTCGGAACAACAGATGTAACAAGAACTATTTCTCTTAATAATTCAAATAAAAGAATAAAAAATATTTTTACAAGAGTTTTAAAAGGACACATAAGTGTTGCAAGTTATAAATTAAATAAGAATTCTTCAGGTTCTAAGATTGATATAGAGGCTAGAAAACATTTAAAGAAGGTTGGCTTGAACTACTCTCATGGAACTGGTCATGGAGTTGGATATTTTCTTAATGTTCACGAGGGTCCTCATGCCATTTCACACAAAAATCAAATTAACTTTAAAGAGGGTATGATTGTTTCAAATGAACCTGGCTATTATGAAAAGAATAATTTTGGGATAAGGATTGAAAATCTTATTTACGTTAAAAAACAAAAAAAAAAATTATATTTTGATAATCTTACATTAGTTCCAATTGATAAAGAATTAATTAACCAAAAATTATTAAATTATAATGAAATAAGGTGGATAAATAAATATCATCAAAAAGTCTTTAAGAATCTTAAAAATAAAATGACCAGTGAGGAAAAAATAGATCTTATAAAAGCATGCTCAGCTCTTTAGGATTTTATTCCAGCCTTTTTCCCATATAATTTCAACTTTAAACTCTTTTGCTTGTTCAATTTTTTTTTTAGTTGGTTTAGAGTCTCCAACTACTAAATAATCTAATTTTTTTGAAATTGTGCCAAGAACTTTTCCACCATTTTCTTCCACAAATGCTTTCGCTTCTGATCTACTCATATTTTGAAAGCCGCCAGTAAACATTAATTTTTTATTAGAAAACAATCCGTTGATGTTTTTAATAGAGTACTTTTTTATATCTAATTGTCTAATTAATCTTTTTGTTATATTTATATTAGTATCGTTCGAAAAAAAGTTATTAATTGACTTAGATTGAGTTTCTCCGATACCATCAAGTTCGACCAAGCTTTTTAAAATTTTCTCTCTCTCTTTAGAATTAAATAGTTTTGTGAATTCAACAATTGATCCAAAAAAACTTGCTATTATTTTTGCATTTTCTTGCCCAATATGCCTAATTCCGATTGAAAAAATAAACTTATCTAACATAATTGATCTTGATTTCTCAATCGCTTTTTTTAAATTACTTATCGAAAGATCTCCCCACCCCTCAAGACTCTTTAATTTATCATAGTCTAAATCAAAAATATCAGAGGGTTCCTTCATAAAATTTAAATCCCATAATTGGTCTACTACTTTTTTACCTAGGCCGTCTATGTTAAATGCCTCTTTTGAAACTATATGTTTAAGCTTTTCTTTAGCAATGAATTTACAATCATATCCCTTGGTACACCTTCTTACAGCATCCTCTTTTTTTGTAGTTTTGCTTATTTCTTTTACAGTTTGTGCTCCACACAAGCATTTCTTTGGAAATATAAATTTTTTGCTATCTTTTTTTCTTTTTGAGAGATCAGTGGAAATTACCTGTGGAATTACATCTCCTGCCCTTTGTATAATAATTGTATCGTCTATTCTAATATCTTTTCTAATTATTTCATCTTCATTATGTAGTGTAGCATTAGATACAACTACTCCACCTACTGTAACTGGATCAACTTTTGCAACGGGGGTAATTGCTCCAGTCCTACCGACTTGAATAACAATGTCTTTAATTTTTGTTAGAGCTTTTTCAGCAGAAAATTTATATGCGATTGCCCATCTAGGAGAATTCGAAGTATTACCTAATCTTTTTTGTAACTTAAGGTCATTAACTTTATATACCAAACCATCAATATCATAATCCAACGATGATCTAAGTTGCTCTATTTTTTTATGCTCTTTCTCAATTTGATCAATGCCTATAAGCTCAGTTGATAGTGGATTGGTAGTAAATCCCCAATCTTTGACTTTTTTTAAAAAAGAGGATTGTGTCAAAAAAGTCATTGGCAATATAGTTCCAAAACCATAAGCAAAATATCTCAATGGAATTTTTGATGTAATTGATGGATCTTTCTGTCTAAGAGAACCCCCGGCTGCATTCCTCGGGTTAGCAAATTTAGTTTTAATTTTTTCAAAATCTTTTTTTCCAATGTAAATTTCACATCTAATTTCTAATAATTTGGGGACATTGGGAAAGTCAATTTTTTTTGGAATACTTTTTATTGTTTTTAAATTTGCAAGAATATCCTCACCTGTCACACCGTCCCCTCTTGACAATCCTTTTTTTAAAATTTTATTTTCATAAATTAAAGTAGCTGATATCCCGTCAATTTTTGGCTCAGAAAATAAAGAAATCTCACCTTTGTAATTTAAATAATTTTTAATTTTTTTTAAAAAATCACCCATTTCTTCTTTGTTAAATACATTGGCTAAAGACAACATAGGAGTTAAGTGCTGTATTTTTCGAAATTTATTCAAAACAGGAGCTCCAACTAATTGCTCTAAATCTCCGTAATCTTTTAAAAAATTATACTTTTTTGAAAGACTCAGTATTTCATTTTTAAGATTATCATACTGAGAGTCAGAAATAATGGGATTATCTTTGTTATAATATGAATTATTATGCTTTTTAATTTGTTGTATTTTTTTTTTGTAATCTTTAATTAATTTTTTTTTATCTTCCATGAATTATTCTATTTAATTCTTTTGATAATTTTCTTGATAAAACTCTCTTTCTCTTTATCTTTTTTATTTGTGGTTTCAGGCTTATAATCTTTATTTAAAACCGTATAGGATTTTTTAAACCACTCACTTGAATTATAATTATATCCTAAAATTTTTGTATATTTTTTAGCCTCTTGCACTAAACCTAAATAGTAATTTATTTCGACTAATCTATGTAGTGCCTCTTCAATAAAAATTGTTTGGTTGTAGTTTTCGACAATATTTTTAAGTCTATTAATTGCTGGTATCCATTTTTGTACCGAAATGTAATATTTCGCAATAAATAATTCTTTAGCAGCCATTTGATTAATTATTAAATCTTTTTTAAATTGAAGATCGATCGCATATTCTGTGTCTGGAAATTCATTTAAAAAAAAATCAATTTTCTTTGCAGCTTTCAGTAGTGGTTCTAAATCTCTTTTTTCATCAGATATTTGTTCAAAATAGATTATTGCTTCTAAATAATGTGCATAGACTGAATTTTTATCTGCTGGAAACTTTTTAAAATATCTATTTAGATTTTCTAAAGCTTCAAAATAAAAATTTATTCCATACAAAGAGTAGCTTGCCATAATAGAGGATTTGGCCGCGAGCTCAGGAATTTCAAAACTTAACTCAGCTTCTGAAAATCTTTTTTGGGCATAAAAAAAATCTCCTATTTCGAAAGCTTTGTGTGCATCTTGATAAATTTTATATGGATCCTCAGAAGGTTCTAATTCATAGACTGCTTTTTCCTTGGAGCACGAGAAGAAAACTATAACCATCATTAAAAAAAGAAACTTCCTTATTAACATTATAATATTAATAACAAATTTATATTAAATGGTAAATTTAATGATTTAAGCGTTGACAGCTACTCTCGAAGAGTATTTTTCGTGAGAGATACTAGTAATCTTATTAGTTTCAAGTTCTAGAATCTCAAATTTAGACGAACTATTTTTAAATAAAGTTGATAAAAACTGACATGAGAGCTGATGGCCACCTTGATAACAATTAACATAACCTAAAATTCTATAGCCAGACAACATAAAATCTCCAACTAAATCAAGGATCTTATGATTCACAAATTCTTTACTGTTTCTTAATCCATCACTATTTAAAATTTTATTTTTATCAACTACAAGAGCATTTTCTAAAGTACCACCTTTTGCTAATCCCATTTTTTTTATATTATCAATGTCTTCAAGCAAACAAAAAGTTCTTGAGGAGTATAAATTTTCTAAATTGTCTTGATTTAAATTAATAGAATTTTTTTGTTTACCAATTATTTCATTTTCATAATTTAATTTAAATTCAATTTGAAATGAAAAACCATTAGGAGAAATTGAGATTTCTTTGTCGTGTAATTTTAGATCAACTTTTTCTTTTATTTTTAAATATTTTCTCTTCTTACTTTGTTTGACAACCTCTATATTTCTTAAACCATTGAGGAATTCTTTTGAAGATCCATCTAATATTGGAACTTCCTCTGAATTAATTTCAATAATTGCATTATCTATTTCGCTAATATACAAAGCTGCTAATAAATGTTCTACAGTTGAAACTTTGACTTTATTTTTATTCATTAATGTTGTGCATAATTTAGCGGAGGAAACATTTTTATAATTAGCTAAAATTTGATTATTTTTTGAAAGATCTGTTCTTATAAACAATATCCCTTGATCTTCTTTACCTGGTTTAATAGTTATTTTGGATTTTAGTCCAGTGTGTAAACCTACACCCTCGAAATTTACAGATTGCGATAGAGTTTGTTGGTAAATGTTTAACATTGAGCTGTTATACATAATAGGCCGGATACTTTTAAAACAACTAATGTTTCTTAAAGTTACAGAGTTATTTAAATATTTGCTGAAATAATCGAGCTAATATAGACTTTTTTTCATTAACAAAAGGCACTGCTTCTTTTTTCCACCCAAATTGAACAAGCTTATTAGCGTTCACATAATCGTTTTTTTTATTTGTTTGATTTATAAAGTCAATTGAACCAAATCCCTTA
>CACHQZ010000018.1 GCA_902582165.1 uncultured Pelagibacteraceae bacterium | reverse complement strand
GCTGCCTTTACAGAACAAAATGGGCTTTATGAAAATCTTGAGGGAAGAGTACAAGAATGCAAAAAAGCTTCTTATCCAATAGGGGAAGCTTTAGAAGATTGGAAGATACTAAATTTAATATTGAAAGCTTTAGGAAAAAATGAAAACTTATTAAATTTTGAAACTTTAAGAAAAGAAGTCTTAATATCAATCCCAAATTTTACAAAATTAAATGAGTTACCCAATTTTAAAGATACTGAATTAATTGAGACATCTCCTTACTTTGAAAGTGAAGAAGTCAATATAAAAGAATTGGATTATTTTTTTACTAACGCTATTTCAAGAGCCTCAAAGACGATGAGTGAATGTAGACAGATTAAGTATAGTACAAAAAAAACCGGCACAGATAATTTATGATAGAGTATTTACAAATTTTAGGTCAAGAGGTTTATAAAATAATTTTTTTACTTGTTCCAATTCTCGTATCTGTAGCTATGATTGTTTGGTTAGATAGAAGAGTGTGGGGTTTAGTTCAAAAAAGAAGAGGACCAAATGTTGTTGGTCCATTTGGACTTTTTCAAACTTTAGCTGATGCATTGAAGTATATTTTTAAAGAAATTATTATACCTGCCAGCGCCAATAAAGTAGTTTTCATACTTGCACCAATCGTAACTATGACATTGGCCTTGGTCGCTTGGGCAGTTATTCCTATGAGTGAGGATTTAGTTTTAGCAAATATTAATGTTGGAATTTTGTATTTATTTGCAATTTCTTCTCTTGGAGTTTATGGCATTATCATGGGAGGATGGGCATCTAATTCAAAATACCCTTTCCTCGGAGCTATAAGATCTGCAGCGCAGATGGTTTCTTACGAGGTTTCGATAGGAATAATAATTATCAATGTACTTTTATGTGTCGGATCATTAAACCTAAACGATATTGTTATTGCACAAAAAGAATTATGGTATGTGATTCCGCTTTTTCCTATGTTTATAATTTTTTTTATTTCTGCACTTGCAGAAACAAACAGACCTCCTTTTGATTTACCAGAAGCTGAAGCCGAGTTGGTGGCAGGCTATCAAACTGAATATTCAGGAATGATGTACGCAATGTTTTGGTTGGGAGAATACGCAAATATATTGTTAATGTGTGCGATGGGTTCTATACTTTTTCTTGGCGGTTGGTTACCACTAATGGACATTTATCCACTTAACATAATTCCTGCTCCAATATGGATGATATTAAAAATTTTGTTTTTATTTTTATTATTTGCTCTGATCAAGGCAATTGTTCCAAGATATAGGTATGATCAACTAATGAGATTGGGCTGGAAAATATTTTTACCGTTTTCACTAATTTATCTCGTATTAACTGCAAGTTTTTTATTTTATTTTGACAAATTGCCAAAGGTAAACATTTAATGAATTTTAGTAGGCTATTTAAAACTATATTTCTAGTTGAGTTTATAACAGGTCTCTTCATGGCGGTAAAAGAGATGTTTAGAAAATCTAAAACAATTAATTACCCTTTTGAAAAAGGCCCAATCAGTCCTCGAATGAGAGGAGAACATGCTTTGAGAAGATATCCCAACGGAGAAGAGAGATGTATAGCTTGTAAATTATGTGAAGCTGTTTGCCCTGCTCAAGCTATTACTATTGAGTCTTCAGAGAGATCAGATGGAAGCAGGAAAACAACTCGTTACGATATTGATATGCTTAAATGTATTTATTGTGGACTTTGTCAAGAATCTTGCCCAGTTGATGCAATAGTACAAGGACCAAACTTTGAGTTTGCTACTGAAACAAGAGAAGAGCTTTACTATAATAAAGAAAAACTTTTAGAAAATGGAGATAGATGGGAGTCAGTCTTGGCAAAAAATATCAAGCTAGATAAACCTTATAGATAGATGATAGTCCACTCAATTTTTTTTTATTTCTTCTCCGTAATTGCAATTTTTTCATCTTTAATGGTAATAACTTCAAGAAGCACCATTAACTCTGTTTTTTTCTTAATTTTAGATTTTATTTCAGTTGGGTGCCTATTTATTATGGTTGGAGCTGAATTTTTGGGAATGATATTATTAATTGTTTATGTAGGTGCAGTCGCAGTATTATTCTTATTTGTCGTAATGATGCTGAACGTTGCAGAACAAAAACAATCATGGTTTATTGGTAAAAAGTCAACTCATATCCCAACAGGCTTAATTGTGAGCGTGTTAATTTTATTAGAATTATTAGTTGTAGTAGGAGGGTGGAGGTATAAAGAGGATTTAATGTCAAGTAGCACATTACTTTTATCGGAAATTTCAAATACCCATCAATTAGGTCTAGTTATGTACACTGACTATATCTTATATTTTCAGTTGGCTGGAATAGTGCTTCTATTAGCAATGATCGGAGCTATTCTTTTAACTTTTCGAGAAAGAGTAGGCGTAAAAAAACAAAGTTATTTAAATCAAATTTCAAGGAATCCATCAAATGCAGTTGAATTAATAGAGGTCAAATCTAACCAAGGAGTTAAGGTAGATGACTGAAATTGGTTTAGGACATTATTTATCATTAGGCGCAATAATTTTTTTCTTAGGGGTAATTGGAATTTTTTTAAATAGGAAAAATATTATAGTTATTTTGATGTCTATTGAGCTAATTTTACTTGCAGTGAATATAAATTTAATATCTTTTTCAATTTTTTCTGGTGACATTTTAGGTCAAATTTTTACTATGCTTATTCTCACAGTTGCAGCAGCAGAGGCAGCGATAGGTCTGGCTATTATTGTAGTTTATTACAGGAACAGAGGCTCTATAAGGGTTGAAGATATTCACGGAATGAAAGGCTAAATGGAATACGCGATATTATTTTTACCATTAATTGGTTCTCTTATAGGGTATTTGGGCAGGTCAACTACAAAATATTTTGCTGAAATCTCTACAAGTTTATTCGTCAGTATCTCAGCGGTACTTTCTATTCTTGTTTTTTGGAATGGAATTCAGAACGATATTTATGGAAATTATAAAATTTTTGAATGGATAAGTTCTGGTGGGTTCACAGCAAACTGGTCAATTAAAGTTGATCCACTAAGTTCGATAATGCTCGTAGTTGTTACTTTTGTATCAGCATTAGTTCATATTTATTCTATTGGATATATGAGTCATGATCCTCACAAACCAAGATTTATGTCTTATTTATCATTATTTACTTTTTCAATGTTAGCTTTAGTTGTATCAGATAATTTCTTACAACTTTTTTTTGGATGGGAGGGTGTTGGATTGTGTTCTTATCTATTAATTGGTTTTTGGTACAAAAAAGAGACTGCAAATAATGCGGCTATTAAAGCATTTATCGTTAACAGAATAGGAGATTTTGGTTTAGCAATTGCAATATTTTTAATCTTTTTCTTTTTTGGCACTATTAATTTTGAAGAAACCTTTCAAGTCACAAGTCAGTTTGCTGAAAAAAAAATAATTTTTTTAGGTTTTGAGGTAAACCTGATAACATTAATATGTGTTTTTCTTTTTATTGGAGCGATGGGAAAATCTGCTCAATTTTTACTTCATACCTGGCTACCAGATGCTATGGAGGGACCGACACCGGTTTCAGCCTTAATTCATGCAGCAACAATGGTAACCGCTGGTGTTTTTCTTGTAGTTAGATGTTCGCCGATTTTTGAATATTCTCAATATGCTTTAAATCTGGTTACAGTTGTAGGAATGATAACTGCCATATTTGCTGCATCAGTTGCTCTTGTACAGAATGATATTAAAAAGATAGTTGCTTACTCAACCTGCAGCCAATTAGGGTATATGTTTTTTGCAGCAGGAGTTGGAGCTTACCATGTTGCAATGTTCCATCTATTTACACATGCTTTTTTTAAGGCATTATTGTTTTTAGGCGCTGGTTCTGTAATACACGCATTTAAAGATGAGCAGGATATTACAAACATGGGCGGTGTAAGAAAAAAACTTCCATATACTTACACTTTTATGTTACTAGGAACTCTGGCGTTAACAGGGTTTCCTTTTTTGTCGGGATTTTACTCAAAAGATGCAATAATTGAATTTGCATATCTTAAAAATTCTACTTTAGGAAATTATGCAGCTACAATTGGTATCTTTACAGCTTTCTTAACTTCAATTTATTCATGGAGGTTATTTTTCAAAGCATTTCATGGACCTTACAATAATAAAAAAATTCTTATAGACGAAACTCACGAGTCACCTTTAGTAATGTTGATCCCTTTAGTATTTTTAGGTATCGGGGCGATATTTTCTGGCTATCTTTTTAAAACCACTTTTATTGGTCATTATAGTAAAGAGTTTTGGCAAGAATCAATATTTTTTTTAAATGAAATAAAACATGAATCTATACCATTATGGTTTTTACTAATTACTCCGATCTTAGTTTTAATATCGATACCTATCTCTTTTTATTTATATATTTCAAAACCTAAAATTCTGGAGGATTTTAAAAACACAAATATGCCTTTATACAACTTTTTATTAAATAAGTGGTACGTAGATGAATTTTATGAAAAAGTTTTCGTAAATCCAGCAAAGAAAATAGGCTCATTTTTTTGGAAAAAAGGAGATGTGGGTATAATAGATAGGTTTGGACCTGATGGTATTTCAAAATTAGTTAAAATAATTTCTAATAAAACTGCACGCCTTCAAACAGGATTTGTTTATGATTACGCCTTTGTGATGCTACTAGGTTTATCAATTTTGCTAACTTATTTGATCTTAAAATAAAATGAATTTTCCGATATTATCAACTTTAATTTTTTTACCTTTAGTTAGTTCTTTCTTCATCTTTTTATCCAAAGATAAAACTACAAATGTAAGTTCAATTTCTATTTCTCTATTTAGTAGTGTTGCTACTTTTTTTCTCTCATTATTTTTGTGGTATTCTTTAGATATAAATACCTCTGAATTCCAGTTTGTAGAAGAAAAATCTTGGATAAATAATTATATAAAATTTAAATTAGGTGTTGATGGTATATCAATACTCTTTATAGTTTTAACAACTTTTATCACTCCGATTTGTATCATTTCATGTGTTAATAGCGTTAAAGTAAGAGTCAAAGAATTTTTAATAGCTATTTTAATTTTAGAAACATTCATGATTGGTGTTTTTTGCTCGCTTGATCTTGTAATTTTTTATTTGTTTTTTGAAGCGGGCTTAATACCAATGTTTTTAATTATAGGAGTTTGGGGTGGTCCAAGAAGAGTCTATTCTGCATTTAAATTTTTTCTTTTTACTTTACTTGGCTCGGTTTTAATGCTTGTGGCTATAATAGTTATATATTGGATAACGGGTACTACCGACATCACTCAGATATATGAAATTCAAATACCAAAAGAATATCAGAATATACTTTGGCTAGCTTTTTTAAGTTCTTTTGCGGTTAAAATGCCTATGTGGCCAGTACATACCTGGCTACCTGACGCGCATGTAGAGGCGCCAACAGCAGGCTCCGTAATTCTTGCAGCTATATTATTGAAAATGGCTGGCTACGGTTTTTTGAGATTTTCAATACCAATGTTTCCTATAGCATCAGAATATTTTACTCCTCTTATTTATACTTTAAGCATAATAGCTATAATTTACACGTCTCTAGTAGCATTAATGCAAGATGACATGAAAAAGTTAATTGCTTATTCCTCTGTAGCTCACATGGGTTACGTCACTTTAGGAATTTTTACGTTAACAAAGCAAGGTATAGAGGGAAGCATTTATCAAATGATCAGTCATGGTTTGATATCAGCAGCATTATTCTTGTGTGTCGGAGTAGTTTATGACCGTTTACATTCGAGAATGATAAGTACTTATGGAGGATTAGTAAATTATATTCCAAAATACTCTTTTTTATTTTTAATATTTGCTTTAGCTGCTTTAGGATTGCCTGGCACTTCTGGGTTTTTAGGAGAGTTTCTTGTCTTAGCAGGCACATTTCAAAAAAGTTTTTTAGCAGCAATGTTGGCAACATTCGGTGTCATATTAGGCGCAGCTTATATGCTTTGGCTTACAAAAAGAGTTATTTTTGGTGTTACAAATAATTCAGAAATAAAAAAAATTAATGATATCAATAAATCTGAAGTTGTCATGTTAGTTACATTGGCTTTTTTTATCTTATTTTTTGGTTTTTACCCTCTCCCATTAATGGAAACTTTTAATGTTTCAGTGAATAGTTTAATCAATAATTATGAAACAGCATTAATTACAAATTAATCATGATAAACAATTTATATATAATGTTTCCCGAGATTTTTTTATCTTTGTCAATTTTTTTTATTCTAATGGTTGGTGTTTTCATTAAAAAGAGCTTTAATCTTATATTCAATCTTACATCTTTGATTATTATTGTAACTATTTCAATTATTTTAACAAACTCTAATAATGTAGAAAGAATATTTTTAGATAGTTTTATAAGAGATCCTTTTTCAAATTATTTTAAAATTTTAATTCTTTTATCTACGTTATTTGTTCTTAACTCATCTAAAAATTTCATTATTGATAATAAATTAGATAAATTCGAATACCCTATAATTATTCTTTTGTCGATTCTTGGAATGTTTTTTATGGTTAGTTCTAATGATTTAATACTTTTCTATTTAGGATTAGAGTTACAATCTTTATCACTTTATATTCTCGCTTCTATTGATAGAGATAATTTAAGATCAACAGAATCCGGTGTAAAGTACTTTGTATTGAGTGCGCTATCTTCAGGTTTATTATTATACGGATGTTCATTATTATATGGATTTACAGGTTCAACAAATTTTGAATTAATTGCTGATCAACTTAATAAAGAAAATACAGGTGCAGTTTTTGCAATGGTATTTATATTAGTAGGTCTTGCATTCAAAATTTCTGCAGTTCCATTTCATATGTGGACACCAGATGTTTATGAAGGAGCACCAACATCAATCACAAGTTACTTTGCCGTTGTTCCAAAAGTCGCTGGCCTAGCATTATTAATAAAATTTATGTTTGTTCCCTTTTCAAATATTTTATTAGAGTGGCAAACGATTATGATTTTTATATCTATTGCATCGATGATATTAGGAGCAGTAGCAGCAATGATCCAAAAAAATTTCAAAAGACTTTTGGCTTATAGTTCAATTGGCCATATTGGTTACGCGCTCGCAGGAGTTGCTACTGGAGCTATATCAGGCTACCAAAGCGCAATAGTTTATATTTCAATTTACGTAATTATGAATATCGGGGCTTTCTCATGTCTATACTTATTAAAGAAGGATGGACAATATAAAGAAAATATTTCTGATTTGTCTGGAATATCAAAAAAACATCCTCTTATAGCTATTTCATTATTGATAATCTTGTTTTCACTTGCTGGAGTCCCACCTTTAGGAGGATTTTTTGCTAAATTTTATGTTTTTGTCGCTGTATTGGAAAAAGAAATGTATGCTTTAGCAATTATAGGTTTAATCACTACAGTTATGTCAGCATTTTATTATCTTAAAATCATTAAGACCATTTATTTCGATGATAGCATTGTCACATTTGAGCCAACAAAAAACAGAACTGCTAAATTTTCCGTAATTGCTAGTTGTACAATTCTAATTACATTTTTCTTGTATCCTTCAATTTTGAATAATTTAGTAAACACATTATTCGTTAGTTAATGAAGATTAACGTAATAAAATATAAAAAGGTAAAAAGCACAAACGATACTGCCCTGAAACTAATTAAAAAAAATATAACAAATCCAACTTTAGTTACTACTGAAAAACAAACCAATGGAAGAGGCACAGTAGGAAAAAAATGGGTTTCTGAAAAAGGAAATCTTTTCATATCATTATTTTTTAAATTTGATCATAAAAAGATCAATTTTAAACAATTTGCAATTTTGAATGCATTTTTGTTAAGAAAAGTGCTTTCAAAAACAATTCCAAAAAAAATAAAGATAAAATGGCCAAATGATTTGCTTGTAAACCAAAGAAAATTTTGTGGAATTTTACAAGAGGTAATAAAATTCAATGATTTTGATTATTTGATAGTAGGCATAGGGATAAACACTAACATAGCTCCACAAAACAAAAGCTTTTACTCGACTAGTTTAAAAAATATATTAAATATAAAAATTAACAATCAAAAAATTTTAAAAAAAATAATCAATGCTTATGAAAAATTTTTAACAGAAAAAAACAATTTATCATTTGCAGACATGAAAAGAAAATACAAATAATTGAAATGAATTATATAATAGGTGACATAGGAAATACATCTAC
>CACHQZ010000017.1 GCA_902582165.1 uncultured Pelagibacteraceae bacterium | reverse complement strand
TCCACCGTAACTTAAAAAAGGTAATGTCATACCTGTTGTTGGCATCAAACTTGTATTAACTCCAATGTGAATAAATGTTTGAAAGATCAATAATGATGCAAGACCACATAATGAAATTTTAATCAATTGATTTTTTTGATTAATGCAGTGTTTTATAATTCTAAATGAAATGTATAAAAAAACTAAAATTATTATAATAGATATTATTGAACCATATTCCTCTGAAATTATTGAGATAATATAATCTGTGTGGGCCTCAGGTACGCTCTCTTTTAAAATCCCTTCTCCCATTCCTTGGCCTTTCAATCCGCCAAGTTTTATTGCATCTAATGCTGATGATGACTGAAATTTATCTCCTTTTGTTGGATCAATAAATGAAATTAGTCGATTAATAACGTAGCCAAACTTTAAAGGCATCAAAAATAATATCGCACTAATCGAAAAGATAAAAAGAAGAAAAAATATGAAAATATATAACAAACTTACTCCAGATATAAAAACTGTAGCAACCCAACTTACTATTAATAATATAGTTTGTCCGAGATCAGGCTGGTCTATCAAAAAAATAATTACAGAGGTTAGAAGTAAGAAACTAAAAAAGTATTTTATTTGCGAATTTTTCATTTTATCAATAGTTAAAACTTTTACTGTAGCGAGAATAAAAAAAGGCTTTAATATTTCTATTGGTTGCAATCTAAAAAAATAAAAATCCAACCATCTTTTGGCTCCTTTAACTTCAACACCTACAAAGGGGACTAAAGCAAGTAAAATAAATGAGATTACGAATAAAGGAGTAATGAATTTATTGAAAAGGTTTGAGTCAATAAAAGAGATAAAAACCATTATAATTATTGCTAAAAAAGTAAAAATTAGATGTTTAGAAAAAAAGAAATAGTAATCTTTATCAAGTCTTTCGCCAGCAAGAGACGAAGTTGATGAAAATGAGAAAAATAAACCTAGCGTAAGTAAAATTAAGAAACTTAAAAATATTTTTTTATCAATATTTCTCCAATAATTTAAAAAATTATCTTTATATATACTTTCTTGCATAAAATTTACTTAATTGTTTGAATTTTTCACCCCTTTTTTCAAAATTTTTAAATTGATCGAAAGATGCCGAAGCCGGACTTAATAGTATAACGTTATTGGATTTTTTTAGATATTTAATATCTTTAAGTGCCTGCGTAATTGATTTTTCCAAATCATTAGCAACAAAATAATTTATTTTGTTATGAAGCTGACGTTTAAAAAATTTAACATTTTTTCCAATTATATAAGATTTAATTATATTTTTTTTCAAATTCCCTAATATAATTTTATCATTTTTTTTAGGTAAGCCACCAAGTATCCAAAAAATATTTTTTGTGTTTTGTAGAGCAAATTTAGATGACTGAAATGAAGTTGCTTTGGAGTCGTTAATAAATATACAATTCTTTTTTTTTAAAAAAATCTCATATCTGTGGTGTAGACCTTTGAAATTATTAAACGATTTTATGAAAGATTTAGCACTTATGGCTAATAATTTGGAAAATTCAAATACGAAAGACATATTTTCATCATTTAAATCTAAATTAAGATAAGGGTTTTTAATTTTAGATTTTATTTTTTTATAATTCAGAATATTAGGTACAATTAATTTTCCAAGTAAGTTTCTTCTTTTAAAAACTGAACTAAGTTTTTTATTAGTTAAAGAGAATTGTTTTTTATTTTGAAGGTTAAAAATTTTAAATTTAGAATTTATATAATTATTAACGCTGCCATGCCAATCAATATGGTCATTAGAAATATTTAATAAAAATGCATAATCGGGATTAATATGTTGTGAATGAGCGAGTTGAAAAGATGAAGCCTCGATTACCAAAAAAAAATTTTTTTTAATTTTTAAATTTAACACTGGTGTCCCAATATTTCCTCCTACAACAGTTTTGAATTTATTTTTATTAAGTAAATGAGCAATAATTTTACAAGTAGTTGACTTTCCATTAGTTCCAGTAACGACAACAGTTTTAGTAGATTTATTTAATAAAAAAAACAAATCTAGATCCGTGATTATTTTTTTTTTGTATCTTAATAATCTTTTTTTTAATTTCTGATCGTTTAATGTTACTCCTGGACTTAAAATAATATAATTTACTCTCTTTAATGCTTTTCCTAGATTAGGTGGTCTTTTATTCTTATAAAGATCTCTATTCGTGTCATCCCAAACTTGGAACCTACTAATATTATTTCTTTTAAAGAAATTTACTACTGATTTGCCTGTTAAACCTAATCCATAAACTAAAAAAGAGAGTTTTTTAAAATTTTGATTAGAAATCATTACCTACCTTAGTTTAAGTGTAGCCAATCCAACTAATGCCAAAATGATAGCTATTATCCAAAAACGAATTACGATTGTGGACTCTGCCCACCCTTTTTTTTCAAAATGATGATGAATTGGGGCCATTTTAAATATTCTTTTTCCTGTTAACTTAAAGGATATTACTTGAACAATTACTGAAACTGTTTCTAATACAAATAACCCTCCAATTATTGCTAAAACAATTTCGTGCTTAACAATTATCGCTATTGCAGCTAATGAACCTCCTAAAGAAAGCGAACCTGTATCTCCCATAAATATTTTTGCTGGAGGAGCGTTGTACCAAAGAAAACCTAAACAAGCCCCAACAACTGAACCACAAAATATTGATAATTCACCAACATCAGGTATGTATTGAATTTTAAGGTATTCTGAAAATATCGTATTCCCAACAACGTATGAAATTAATGTAAATGATATAGCCACTAACATTACTGGAACCGTGGCAAGACCATCAAGGCCATCCGTCAAATTAACAGCATTTGAAGCTCCTATTATTACAAACAATCCAAAAGGAATGAAAAATAGGCCCATTTGTAAAACAAGATTTTTAAAAAAAGGAAAATATAAGTTAAATAAGAATTCATGATCAGAAAAGTTTTTTAAAATGTATAAGGTTACTGCTGCAATTAATAATTGGCCAATAAATTTGTATCTCGACTTAAGCCCGCTAGAATTCTTAAATTTTATTTTTAATACGTCGTCGATTAATCCTAGAGCACCTAAACTTAAAGACACAAATATTAACGTCCAAATGTAAATATTTGTTAAATCTGCCCAAAACAAAGTACTAGAAATAATTCCAATAATGATTATTACGCCGCCCATAGTAGGAGTTCCAGATTTTTTTACTATATGATCAATAGGTCCGTCTTGCCTGATTGGACCTGTTATCATTTTTTCTGCAAATATTTTAATTAGTGGACCTCCAATTAAAAAAACTACAATTAATGATGTGATGACTGACAAGCCTGTTCTAAAAGTTAAATATTTAAAAACATTTAAGAAAGAGTACTGATCAATGAGAGAAGTAAAAAAATGAAATAACATTAATAACCTTTAATCATATTTTTGCTTAAGTAATTTAAACCGGTAGCGTTTGATCCTTTAATCATAAGGTAATCATTGTTAGCTATAATATCATTCATTGTAAAATCCACATCTTCATTATGATGAAAAATATTACCCCGTTTCTTTATATCGAGATTTTTATAAGTTATAAGAGTTTTAGCACCTTTAACGAATACTTTGTCGATATCTGAATTGTTAATAACTTTTGACAATTCTTTATGAAAAAAATTAGATTTATGACCTAACTCAAGCATATCTCCCAATATCAAATATTTTTTAAAGTTTTTCTTCTTGATAGAATTGAAATTTTTTATAGCATTTTTTACTGAGATTGGATTAGCATTATAGCTTTCATCTATTAGTTTAAAATTTTTTTTATATCTTCGAATCTTATGTATTTTTCCTCTACCCTCAGAAGGTTCGTATTCTTTATATAATTTTAATATTTTGTTTACATTAAGATTAAGTGCTTTTAATAACGCTAGCGAAGATAAAACATTATAAATATTGATATTTTTTACCTCTATTTTGAAAATTTTACTCATAACTTTAATAATCAATTTTGAAGTTTTTAAATTTTTTGAGATAGAAATGGGATGTACATCAGCTTTTTGGGTCATGCCAAAAGTAACAATATTTAAATTTTTTGAATTTGCTTTTTTTGCAAGAAAATTAAAAAATTTGTCGTCACGATTTAGAATGATTACTCCGTCTTTTTGAATATTATTAATTATTTCTCCCTTGGCGTCTGCTATTCCTTTTAAATTTTTAAAATTTTCAATATGTGCCTCCCCAATGTTTGTAATGATTGCTATGTGGGGTTTTATCAGTTTTGAAAGTCTATCAATCTCACCAGCTTTACTCATCCCAACTTCAAAAACTCCATATCGATGTTTTGTGCTTAAATTTGAAATACTTAAGGGCACACCAAAATGATTATTATATGATTTTGGTGAACTAAAAGTTTCATCAAAATTTTTAAGTAAATTTGAAATAAGATCTTTTAGAGATGTTTTCCCTGAACTACCTGTTATAGCAAAGATTTGTGCTGAAGAATAATTTCTCTTTTTTATTGCAAAGTTATTTAAAAATTTTATTTCGTCAGATACTTTAATAATTTTATTATTATATTTTTTAATTTTTTTTGATGAAACTATATATTTTACACCTTTCTTTATTACTTTATGTATAAAATTTTTTCCATCTTTATTTTTTCCTTTTATTGTTAAAAAAAGGTTATTTTTTTTTACCAATCTTGAGTCTATTGCTAAACCTTGAAAATTTTCAATATTAGTTTTATTTTTAATTTCATTAAAAATTTTTTTGTTTTGTGAAAAATCTTGTTCCCTATAAGAAATTTTTTTTAATTTTACTCGCAATTGTTTGATTATCTTTTTATCAGAAATGAAAATAACTTTATTTTTGTAGATTTGTTTTGACTCGTGGCCTTTACCTGCCACTAAAATTACTTCATTTGGACTTGCATTCATTATTGATGTTTTAATTGCCTTAGATCTATCGGCAATATCAAAACAATTAGTATTAATTATGTTTTTGATTAATTGTCCTCTAATTTTTTCAGGTTTTTCATTTCTTGGATTATCATCAGTAACATAAATTTTTTTACAGCTTGAACTAGCTATTTTAGCCATCAATGGTCTTTTTTTAAAGTCTCGATTTCCCCCGCATCCAAAGACTAAAGAGATGTTTTCACCAAAAGAATTTTTAAGTGCTTTAATAGATTTATATAAAGCGTCAGGCGTATGTGCAAAATCAACAAACACTTTAATATTATTTGGAAACGTTTTTATTAATTCTAGTCTACCATCAACACTCTTAAGCTTGGGAATGGTATTTATAATTTTCTTTTCATTTAAATTACATATTCTCGCAGCTGCTACTGCCATTGATAAGTTTACCATTTGAAAATTATTTAATCTTAAATTTAAATTAGTTAATTTTTTTTTTATTGGATTTATATCTATTAGACCTAGATTTCTTTTGCTTGAAATTTTTTTTAATTTAGAAAATTCCTTTATAGATTTATCAGAAATAACAAATTTTTTTTCAAACATAATTTTTTTGAATAGACGAAGTTTAGCATTTAAATATTTTTTCATTGTTCTGTGGTAGTCCAGATGATCTTGGCTAAAATTAGTAAATATTCCTGCTTTAAAATTTAAATGATCAACTCTTTTTTGGTCTAAACCATGACTTGAAGCCTCAATAATTACATTATCAATTTTATTTTTTTTAAGTTTTTGAAGAATTTGATGTAAATGAATAGTATCAGGTGATGTTAAATCAGATTTAATAATCTTATTTTTAAACTTAATACCTAAAGTTCCAATAGATGCGACATTAATTTTATTAATATTTAAAATCTGATAAAATAAATCAGCTACAGATGTTTTACCGTTTGTACCAGTCACTGCTATTATGTTTTTAGGTTTTGAATGATAAAACTTTGATGCTGTTTCACTTAAAAAGAATCTGATATCAGCAGTTTTAAAAACTGGCGTATTTACACTTTTATAATTACATTTTTTTGAGCAAATAATTGCAATAGCACCATTATTTACTGCTTCATTAATAAATTTCTCACCGTTTGAGTTATGGCCTCTAATAGCAAAAAAAATATACCCTTTTTTTACTTTTTGGCTATGAGTTGCTAATCCTAATACTTTAGTACTGCCAATTTTTTTTGGGAGACCTTTAATCAGTTTTTTCAACAACATATTGATTATTAAAGTCTTTATTTTTTATGGCTAAAATTGGTCCAATTCTTTCTATTATTTTGCCTGCTACATAAACTGTGTTCCATCCGGCTTCGTTTCTAAAAGCTTTAATTCTCACACCTCTATAATCGTAAGTTAAATTTTTAGCTACTTGGGGATTTTCTAGCATTACTAGTAATGCATACTTAGGTTTATGCGATGGAAAAATAGAGATGAAAGTGTTTAAATTTTCATTTTTATTTTTATAATTTTGAGAAGTGCCAGTTTTTCCACCAACATAATAACCGCTTTTATCTGCTAAATGAGCAGTACCCTCATTATGAGTGACAACTTTCCTTAATATATCAATAATGTTTTTGCTAGTTTCGCTCGAAACGATTTTTTTAAACTCTTTAATCTTATTTTTTTTTATTAAGCTTGGTTCAATTAATTTACCCCCGTTAGCTAACGCAGCGTAGATAGTTGTTGCTTGTAAAGGAGTTGTGGTTATACCGTGTCCGTAAGAAACAGTTTCTAATTTACATTTATTCCAATTAAATTTAATTGGACTGCCGACTTCCTGCAATTGAATCTTTGGAACTTTTAATAGACCTGTATCATTAATAAATCTTTTATACTTATCCTCGCCAATTTTTCTAGCTATCAACAATGTTCCTATATTTGATGATCTAATTAAAATATCCTCCACGGTTAAATTTTTTGGAAAATCTTTAATATCTGAAATATCGTGGTTTGAACATTTTAGAGATTTGGGAATATTTTTAATTACAGTTTGAGGTTTAACTATATTATTTTCTAAAGCAAGAGCAATTGTAAATGTTTTAAAAATAGACCCAAGTTCGTAAACACCTTTTGTAATTTTATTCATATATTTTTTATCAGATAAATCGTTTCGAACATTAATGTTAAAATCAGGAAGAGACACTAATGATAGAATTTCGCCATTTTCAACGTTCATTAATAGTGCAGCCCCACCTGGTGCTTCAAAAGTTTTTAGCGCTAAGTTTAATTCTTTGCTTACAAGATGTTGTATATTTGTATCTAATGTCAATTCGAAAGGTTTATCTATATGCTCTTTTTTTTTTAATTCTTTATCAAAAAATTTTTCAATTCCAGAGATACCATAATTGTCATAATCAACTTGACCTATTATATGACTAAATAAATTACTATGAGTATAAATCCTTGTCTGAAAGGGTTCAAATATGACTCCCTTCTCACCCATTTTCCACAGTTTTTCTTTTTCATTTTGATTAATGCGTTTTTTTATATAAAAGTATTTATTCTTTTGAAGTTTTTTTTCTATTTCTTTTATTGGTATTTCTGGAAAAATTAATCTTAATTTAATCATAAAATTTTCTTTATTTACAATAAGTTTTGGGTCTACAGCAGCATGAAATGATTTTATGTTTCTGGAAATTAAAGTTCCATTCCTATCAACAATATCTCGTCGCATTAATACAAATTTTTTAAACGAGTTTTCTTGACTAAATATCTCAATTTTATTTAAAGAGACGTGCACAATTCTAATGCTAAAAATCAATATCAATGAAAAAAATAAGAAAAATAATATATATATTCTATCTTGAAATAAATTATTTTTTTGTAAAAATTTATTTTTTTTGTTGGTTTCTAAATAGTCTTCAAAAAAAAAACTTTTTTGATTTATATTAAAATCTTTACTTTTTTTTGATTTTTTCTTCATTGAAATTATCTATAATTACATATTTTGTTTCCAAATCTATAAAATCTGATAAACTTAGAAAAATTTTTGAGTATTCCATCGGAAAGTACTTATTTTTATCTAATTTTTCTATACTTTCTTCAAGATTTGCGGGAGAGGTTAAATAAGAGAAGTCTAACTGCGTTTCATTTAAATCTTTCTCATGTTGACTAATTTTTTTATTTACATCGAGTATTTTTTTTTCTATTTCTCTTGTTTCATTTTTGACCATTGAGGTAATAATCAGCAAAAAAGATAATAAGACAATCGAGAAAAAAATTTTAAATCTAAACATTGAAAGCCTCGATTTCTAAATATTTTTTAAACTTTTTTACTAATTTGACAGGGTAAATAAATTTATTTTTACTTCTTGTTGCGTACCTTAATTTTGCAGAACGTGAGGGATAATTAATGCTAATTTCTTTATTTGATGGTTTAATAACTTTATTTAAGTATTTTTCAAACAATATATTTTTATCATAATTATTCTCAGGCAAGTACCTTGATGGTCTGGCTTTGTTCTTAGAAAAATTACTAAAAAAATATTTTATGATTTTATCTTCAATGGAGTGAAAACTTAAAATTAAAATTTTCCCTCCTGGTTTCAAAAACCTAGTAGCGTATATTATGCCGTTTATGAGTTCTGAGATCTCTTTATTAACAAAGATCCTTAAGGCTTGAAAAGTTTTTGTGCTTGGGTTTATCTTATTGTGAAAATTTTTCTTTTTACTATTTTCTATAATTTTCACAAGTTCTTGGACTTTTGTAATTCGTTTTTTTGATCTTGCTTTCACAATATTTCTGGCTATTTTATAAGCTTCTTTTTCTTCACCTAAAAATTTTATAATCGTTTTTAGCTCTGTCTCACTTAAATTATTTATAGCCTCTTGTGCTGAAATCTCAGACAAGCCCATTTTCATATCAAGCGACTCTTTTGAATTAAATGAAAACCCTCTTTTAAAATTATTTAATTGAATTGAGGAAAGACCAAGGTCAAAAATTATTGTGTCTACGCACTCTTTTAAAATCAAATTTATTTGGCTAAATTTTATGTGATAAAATTTAAATCTATTATCAAATTTTTTTTCCAATTTTTTAGCTTCTGGAATTACTGCGTTATCTCTATCAATACCTATCAGATTTATTTTTGGGTATTTAAGTAAACACTTCGAATAACTTCCCCCTCCAAATGTGCAATCAACAAAAACGCCCCCTTTGGATGGTGACGATATTTTTATTATTTC
>CACHQZ010000016.1 GCA_902582165.1 uncultured Pelagibacteraceae bacterium | reverse complement strand
TAAATAAGGCTAATTCTCTAAATAAAATATCTTTGTCAGTACGTTTGAAATCAGCTACTTTGTGAACTGGTACAAGTTTTTTAAGTTGTAAATTTATTTGTTCAATTACCTGTGGTGTGCCTTCGGTAACTATTGTAATTCTAGAAATATGTTTTTTTTTATCTACTTCAGCAACCGCAAGGGACTCAATATTATATCCTCTTCCAGAAAAAAGACCGGCAATTCTAGCAAGAACTCCAGCTTCATTATCAACCCAAACAACAATTATGTGTCTCTCAATTTTTCCTATTTTACCAGGTACACTGTAAGCTGATTTAGACTTTACCATTAAACTAAAACTTTCCCTTCATCTGAAATTTCTTCTTCTTCCTCTGGTCCCAAGATCATTTGATTATGGGGCTTACCTGAAGGTATCATTGGAAAGCAATTTTCTGCCTTATCAACAACGCAATCAAATATAACTGGACGATCAACTTTGATCATTTCGTTTATTTTATTGTCTAGCTCACTTGGTGTTTTTGCTCTTATACCAACACAACCATATGACTCTGCAAGTTTTACGAAATCGGGTAATGCAGCCGTATAGCTTTCAGAGTAATTTTTTTCATGTAAAAGTTCTTGCCACTGTCTTACCATTCCCATGTATTCATTATTCAATATGAATATTTTTATAGGTAATCTATATTGTACCGCTGTAGACATTTCTTGCATTGTCATCAAAACTGATGCTTCTCCAGCAATGTCAACAACTAATTTTCCTGGATTTGCAATTTGAACTCCGATTGCTGCTGGTAGCCCATATCCCATAGTTCCAAGACCACCAGATGTCATCCATCTATTAGGTTTATTAAATTTGTAATGTTGAGCTGCCCACATTTGATGCTGGCCCACCTCAGTAGTAATAAACGTGTCTTGATTTTTTGTGAGTTCATATAGTCTTTGAACTGCATGTTGAGGTTTAATAATCTTGTCACTATTGATAAAGTTTAGAGACTTTTTTTCTCTCCATTTTCCAATTTGCTCCCACCATTTAGAAGTTTTTTGTTTATTAGAATTTACAAAGTTTTTATTTTTTTCTTTGAATCTTTTAATTAAAGATTTCAAAAGTGTAGTCACATCGCTTACAATTGCTAAATCAACTTTTATATTCTTTCCAATTGAAGATGGGTCTATATCAACATGAATTTTTTTTGATCCTGGTGAAAATTTATCTACTTTACCTGTGATTCTGTCATCAAACCGCGCACCTATGTTAATCATCAAATCACAATCATGCATAGCATTATTAGCTTCATAAGTTCCATGCATGCCTAGCATTCCTAAAAATTGCGGATCATCTCCTGGATATGCTCCAAGCCCTTGTAAGGTTGAAGTTATTGGAAATCCAGTTAATGAAACTAACTCTCTTAAATATTTACTTGCTTCCGGTCCAGAATTTATAACTCCTCCACCAGTATAAAAAATAGGTTTTGATGATTTTTTAATAAGATCAATAAATTTATCTAATTCTAAATTAGATATTTTATGAGTTGCTTTGCCGTTAAGTTTTTTTTTGAGTGTGTTCTTAAAAAATTTATATTTACCTTTTTTAAATTGAATATCTTTTGGAATATCAACTAAGACTGGTCCTGGTCTTCCTGTAGTTGCTACTTCGAAAGCTAAATGTAAAACTTTTGAAAGATTATTTACATCTTTTACTAACCAATTATGTTTAGTACATGGTCTAGTTATTCCAGTAGTATCACATTCTTGAAAAGCGTCAGTTCCAATTAAATGTGTTGGTACTTGTCCTGAAATACAAACAAGAGGAATTGAGTCCATGTAAGCATCTGTGAGAGCTGTAACTGCATTAGTTGCGCCGGGTCCAGATGTTACCAATAAAACTCCTGGCTTACCGCTTGATCGTGCATAACCTTCTGCTGAGTGACCAGCTCCTTGTTCGTGTCTAGCTAAAATATGTTTGATTGATTTATGATTTTTTAATTCATCATAAATTGGTAATACCGCACCTCCAGGGTAGCCAAAAATATATTCTACTTTTTGATCCTCTAGTGCTTTAAATACAATTTCTGCTCCACTCAATAATTTTGGCATACATACAATCTAGCCTAGAAATAGATTGCGTCAAGTTTTAGCTTACTACTTTTAATGATTTTTTTAAAAGATTTGAGAAATTTTTCGAATAAAGCTTGTTCCAATTCTTCATATGGCCTCTAGCCCATGTATTTTGTCTTTTTGCATATTGCCTGGTCTTTATATTGATAAGATCTTTACACTGCTCTAGTGAAATTGAATTATTTAAAAAATCATTAATTTCTTGAACGCCGATTAATTTGTTTACTGATAAGCTTTTATTCACTTTAAGATTATTAAATTTTTTTACCTCACTTACACATTTTTTCTTAAACATTTGCTCAGTTCTCGAAGAAATTTTTTTAAGCAATATATCTCTTGGAGTATCAATAAAAATTTTGCTAATTTCAAAATCCGTAAATTCAGATTTTGTATTTGAAAACCAGTCAAATAATGATTTGTTTGTTTTCAACTTAACCTCATACGCTCTTTGTAGTCTTTGGGCATCAGTTGGAAGTATTCTTCCTTTTATTTTAGGATCAACTTTAAGTAAGTGGTTGTAAAATTTTTTATAACCTTTTTTTTTATAAAGTTTTCTTACTATATTTCTTGTTTTTAAATCAATATCAGGGATTTTACTCATTCCTTTAATAATTGCATTAAAGTAAAGGCCAGTTCCTCCAACAATTATTGGAATTTTTTTTCTTTTAACACAACTATCAATTTTTTTTTTAACATACTTAAGCCAATCGCCTGCTGAAAAATGTTTTTTTACAGAGATAATCCCGTATAGGTGATGTTTTACTTTTTTTGTTTGATTAAGTGTTGGTCTAGATGACAAAATTTTAAATTCTTTAAAAACTTGCATACTGTCTGCATTGATAATTTCACCGTTTAATTTTTTTGCTAATTCGATTGCTAGATTTGATTTTCCAGAAGCTGTAGGACCAGCTAAGAGTAACAACTTTTTATACAAGACTAATTTATTTTAACCCCAAGGTAACGTCTTTGATTATTTTTGTTAATTATAGTCAAAAGTAATGTTTTTTCCCCTTTTTGAAAAAAATTATCGACCAATCTTTTTAAATCAGATGATGACTTTATGGGAGACTTTTGAACTTCGATTATAATATCGTTAACACTTAATAGATTAGTTAGCGGACTTCTATTAAAGATTTCTGTAATAACAACTCCTGAAGTTTTTTTATTTAAATTTCTAGACGATATATCTTCGTCAGTAATATCTCTAACAGAAATTCTTAATTTCTCAATGTCTTCAGCTTTTTTAACCGCTTTGGTTTTTTTTTCTTTAAACTCTTCAGATGATTCAAGTCTTCCTAAGATTAATCTTTTCGAAATTAACTTTTTATTTCTCCAAATTTTTAGCTCCACACTTTTACCAACTTCAGTCGTGGCAACAACTTTTGGAAGTTTTCTCATAGTATCAATTTTTTTTCCATCAAAATTTAAAATTATGTCACCTGCTTTTATCCCAGCTTTATCAGCTGGACTATTCTCTCCAACGCTTGCAACTAAAGCGCCTTGGGGTTTCTTTAATTTTTCTACATCAGCTATTTCTTTTGTTACTTCTTGAATTCTTACACCTAACCAACCCCTTTTTGTTTCTCCAAATTTTATTAATTGATTGATAACATTTGAAGCCGCATTAGCTGGAATTGCAAACCCAATTCCTATAGAGCCTGATTGACCTGGTGCAATAATTGCAGTGTTAATTCCAATTACTTTTCCTTTAAGATTGAATAAAGGCCCACCTGAATTACCTTGATTTATAGATGCGTCTGTTTGGATGAAGTCATCATATCTTGTCAAATTAATATCTCTGTTTCTTGCTGATATGATTCCTGCTGTTACTGTTCCACCTAAACCAAAAGGGTTTCCAATTGCAACTGCCCAATCTCCAACTCTTGCTTTATCTGAATCTCCAAAACCTACTGGTTTAAATTTGTCTTTAGTCTCAATTTTTAAAACAGCGATGTCCATATATGGATCAGCGCCTATCACTTTAGCTTTGTATTCTTTATCTCCAACTCTTACTAAAATATCATCTGCACCAGAAATAACGTGATTATTTGTAACAACTGTTCCTTTTGTATCAATTATAAATCCTGATCCTAAAGATGAAGCTTTTCTTTCTGTGGGTCTTTCGAAGTCTTTAAACATTTCACCAAAAGGTGATCCAGGAGGAAATTGAAAAGGAAATTGATTTGTGGTTGTTCTAACCGTTTGAGTTGTTGAAATATTAACAACTGACGGCATTAATTGATCTGCTAAATCTGCAAAAGACTCAGGTACAGGTTTTGAATTCGCAAAAGAAAAATTTAAAATAATAAAAAGAATTAATATTTTGTTAAGTAGTTTCATTTAACTTTTTATATACCAAATTATTAAAAAACCGATAATTAAAAATATCACCCCTAAAAACCTTAATTTATTTTCGGGAGTATTCTTAATTAACTCAAATATGCTTTTAATTCTTGACGGGAAAATGGCTAAAAACAGACCCTCCACAAAAAAGATTAGGCCAATTGCAATAGTAAACTCACTCACAATTTTATTTATAGTTATCTTTTAGTATTTGGATTTATTGATTTGCCAAAAAACTTAAAGAATTCACTGTCTGGCGATAAAACTAGTGAAGTTTCTCCCCCTATTAAAGCTTTCTCATATGCTTGCATGGCTCTATAGAAGGCAAAAAATTGTGGATCTCTTCCGAAAGCGTCAGCGAATATTTTATTTCTCTGACCGTCTCCTTCACCTTTCATTATCTCGGACTTTTTATTTGCTTGAGCTAAAATTACAGTAACATCCTTGTCTGCTGTCGATCTGATTTTTTGGGCGATCTCTGCTCCTTGTGCTCTAAACTCTTTTGCTTCTCTTTCCCTTTCAGTCTGCATTCGTTTATAGATTGCTTCACTGTTAGCAGGTGGCAAGTCGGCTCTTTTAATTCTTACATCAACAATATTGATTCCAAAATTCTTTGCCTCTTCGTTAACTTGTGATTGTATAATTTGCATCTGCCTCGCTCTATCAGTTGATAGTAAAGTAGCTAATTCTTGTGTACCGAGCACACCTCTAATTCTAGAGTTTATTATCGTAGATAATCTTGATCTTGCAACTCTTTCGTTTCCTACTGAAATATAAAACTTTAATGGATCTACAATTTTAAATCTTGCAAATGCGTCAACTATTAATCTTTTTTGGTCAGCTGCAATTACTTCCTCTGGGTCATTATCTAAGTTTAAAATTCTTTTATCTAAGTAAACTACGTTTTGGATAAAAGGTAATTTAAAATTTAATCCAGCTTTTGTAACAATTTTCTTTGGATCACCAAATTGAAGAACTATTGCCTGGCTAATTTCCTGTACAATAAAAAGAGATTGGAAAACTACAACACCAATCAATACTATTGCTGGAACTATAAATTTAATGCCTCTCATTAATTATTACTTCCTTTTTTTATTTCAGGTAATGGTAAGTATGGAACTACACCTGAACCTGACTCTTTATCAATTATTACTTTGTCAATATCTGCTAAAACCTTTTCCATTGTTTCCAGATACATTCTTTCTTGTGTAACTTGTTTTGCGTTTTTGTACTCATTGTAAATTGCTAAAAATCTACTAGCTTCACCCTCGGCTTTTGCTACTACTTCTTTTTTGTAAGCCTCTGCTTGTTGCAAGACCTGCTCTGCTTCCCCTCTTGCTCTTGGAATAACATCATTAGCATAAGCCTCTGCTTCGTTTTTTGATCTTTCTCTATCTGCTCTAGCAGCCTGAACGTCTCTAAATGCATCTATAACTTGCTCAGGCGGGTCTGCTTGTTGTGTTTGAACTTGAGTTAATTGTATCCCTGAACCGTATTCATCTAGAATTAACTGAGCTATCTCCTGAACTTCTACCTCAATTTTAGATCTACCCTCAGTTAAAATATTTTGAATTTTATTTTTTGCTATTACTTCTCTCATTGCAGTTTCCGAAGCGGCTTTAACTGTTTCAACTGGACTTTGAATATTAAATAAAAACTTTTGAGCGTCTTTAATCACCCAGAAAACGGAGTAATTAATATCTACAATATTTTCATCTCCAGTTAACATAAGACTTTCCTCAGGAACGTTCCCAACACCAGATGATCTACCGCTATCACTCGCTGGTCTAAAACCAACATCTACTCGATTAACTTTTGTAACCTTAGGAGTTAAAACTCTCTCAAAAGGAGTCGGAAAATGATAATGGAGCCCTGGTTGGGTTGTGTTTACATATTTTCCAAATCTCAGAACTACTCCTTGTTCATCGGGTAATACTCTGTAAAGACCACTTGCTACATAAAGCAAAGCTATTATTATTAAACCAATAATTATTGGTTTAGATCCCCCTGATTTTCCCCCAGAAAATTTATTAATTGTTTTTTGGAAATTTTTAATTACATCGTCAATACTTGGTGGATCTTGTCTGCTACCTGATCCATTTCCACCTGGAGAACCTCGTCCTCCACCACCCCCTGGTGGTGACCCCCAAGGTGATTGATTGTTTAGTATTTTATCTTTGAAACTCATGACACTTTATATAGTGACTTTTCTCCTAAAAACAAGTTAAGAAGGAGCGCTAAAATGTCTAAAACAATTAATAATTTTGATAGATGAACCAAAAACCACCGCCAAAACAATTTATTAAAACTCCAATAAAAGGAACAAAATATACTGTTCTTGTCTCAAGTGCAAAAGGAGGAGTTGGTAAATCTACAATAGCGGTCAATCTAGCGTTTGCATTACAAAAATTAGGATTAAAAATTGGAATACTTGATGCAGATGTTTATGGGCCATCTTTACCCAAACTTTTAAATTTAAAGGAAAAACCTAAAAGTGAAGATAATAAATCAATTATACCTTTAGAAAAATTTGGAGCTCAATGTATGTCCATGGGTTTTTTAATTGATGAACAAACGCCAATGATGTGGAGAGGTCCAATGGTAATTAGTGCAATTAAAACAATGACTCAAAAAGTACTATGGAAAGATAGAGATATAATAATAATAGATATGCCTCCAGGAACAGGAGATACTCAGCTAACTTTTGTGCAGGAGGTAAAAATAGATGGAGCGATAATAGTTTCTACACCTCAAGATCTTGCTTTGTTAGATGTGAAAAGAGGAATTCAAATGTTCGAAAAAACTGGGGTAAAAATTTTAGGACTTATTGATAACATGAGTGTATTTAAAGGCGATGATGGAAAAGAATATAAAGTTTTTGGAGAAGGTGGTGTAAAAAAAACTGCTAAAGAGTTTAATAAAGAATATTTAGGTTACTTACCTTTAAATCAAGATTTAAGAACATCTGCTGATAATGGGGAGCCATTGACTTATTCAAAGTCAGATCACGAAATTTCTAAATTATTTAAAAGTATTGCTGAGAAAGTTAAACTATCTTTTCAGTAAAACCAAAAGACGTCATTAGTTCATTCCACTCTCTTTTTGATAAACCTGAACTTTCATGCGATACCTTTTCACCTTTCGCCATTTGTTGAATGATTTTTTTTCCTTTAGCCGAAACGTGAACAGCGCCTACTCTATAATCTAAAAATGCTGCATGTGTTATTGGAACCCATTTTTTTACAGTATCAAGCATTTTTTCTGCGTATACTCTTATTTCGTATTGAGCATGACTATCAGCTCTTAAAAATAAAAAATTTAATAAATTTAATAAATCTGTTTTCCAATACCATTGTGTATAAGAGTTAAGAGTTAAGTTCATTCTTGCTAGTTCTCTTGCTAAACCAGCTTTGCTCTCATCTATTGTTGATCCATCATATCTTTCATTAAGCATTTTTTCATAGTTATCGTAAGTTCTAGTAGCATCGTCTTTTAATATTTTTAGAACCTCGTCAGCTTGTTCTCCAGTTATTAAATCCCCTCTACCTTGTCTGTTAGAAGTTGATTGAGCTGAAAGCTGATCTTTTGAAGGAATATAAAATTCTTTATCTAATATAGAGTACCTAGCGGAATATTCATTTACATTTGCAGTTCTATGTCTAATCCATTGTCGTGCAATAAAAATAGGTAATTTTACATGATATTTTATTTCACACATTTCAAAAGGAGTCGAATGCCAATGTCTCATTAAATATTTGATCAACCCCTCATCTGTTGAAACTTTTTTAGTACCTTTTCCATACGAAACTCTCGCAGATTGAACGATCGAACTGTCATCTCCCATATAATCAACTACTCTAACAAATCCATGGTCTAAAACTGGTAAAGCCTCGTAAAGAATTTGTTCCAATTCTGGAGACGTTACCCTTTTTGTTATATTTTTTTGGGCCTGTTGATCTGCAATTTCTTGCTTTTGCTCTTTAGTTAATTCCATATTGAATTATTTATTGAATCTCTCCAAAAGAGTTTTATATTAATAGTGTTGGTTTTCCAACTATGACGATAAACGAATTTCGTAATAAACATCACGGACGTGGGGGCAGTACCCACCACCTCCACCATTTACAACTTACGGGGGTGAATTAGGATCGACGGGTGTCTAAAGGCTGTTCTTTCGTTCGAGATGGTTCCGACGTAACGGGCTAATTTATAAATGCAAATCAAAAATTTGCACTTGCAGCTTAATTAACTTAGTTAATTAAGTTACGGGGTTTGGGGCACCTGGCAACAGAACGCCCCTTAAAAATTTGTGGATCAATTATTGAATGAATAGCTCGGTTAAATTTAAACACCTCGTGTTCTTTATTTTTTCTAAAATATTTTTTTTAAATGATAGTAAATTAGGACGTAGATTGTTTGTTATTATATTTAACTTATTTTCAATTAATCACTTTTTTAATTATGAATTATTCATTTAAAAGTTGTCGATGATAAAGATATGAGAAAAATTTCAAATATAGTTGAAAACTTGATTAGACGATATGTAGAGAGTAGGGTTAATTATTTAAAAAGAATGGTTCCTTTAACAAAGAGTTATCAAATTTTTTACTATTTAAATCGATTTTCTTTTCAAAATATTCTTTCACCAACTCTTCACTAAACTCACTTTTCTTTGAATATCTTACCTCTTTAATTTTATCCTGAAAAACAGGTTTAATTGTAAAAATAGAACCATCTTTAATTCTTTCAGCAATAGAGTGAAACGCTGACTTAATGGTAGACATAGTATACTCAAAAGGATTTGACTTTAGATTAGACATGGCATGGTACAACATTGGACCACTATCCAATCCTTTGGAGATTAAATGAATTGTTGTTCCTACTAAATGTGGATTGTCATCATATAGTGCCCAAAAATTACAATCAGTTCCTCTATAATATGGTGATACACCAGCGTGAATGTTTATCGCTTTTTGTTTTACTAAAAAATCTACAAGTTCACCTTTTATATAACTAGAACCAAAAACAACATAAACATCACTTTTTAAAAAATCTGACAATAAATTCATTGAGCATTGATTTAAATCTCCTGAAATTATGGGTAAAATTTTAATATTTTTCTTTTTGTTATTTACATATGAATTACCAAATAAATGAGATTGAGCATTATTAACATTCTCAAAATATTTTTTAATAATTGAAGATACTTGATAATGACCTGGAACAATTCCTGGAAAAATAGTACCACACTCCTGAATGACATAAAGTTCATCGGACACTTCTGATAACAAGTTGATTAAATAATTGTGTCTATTCTTATTAGAGGTAAATAAAGTAATTTTCATTAATTCATTCTTTTAAATATATCAGCGTGGTCTTGTCTTGCTATTTCTAAAAAAGAATTGTTAATTTTTTTCATACCCTTTTCTGGTTCAATGGACATTATTTGTTTAAATCCCAACTCAATACCAAGTTCTTTTAAAATTTCTAATGTATCAGCATTATAACTTCCACAAGGATGGGACATACATTTAATTTCATTTTTTGGTTTATCTAAAATACTAGAAATTAAAGATAGGTTTTTTTCATAT
>CACHQZ010000015.1 GCA_902582165.1 uncultured Pelagibacteraceae bacterium | reverse complement strand
TATATCTACTCCATGGATCAAATAAAATAACTGGAATTTTACTACTCAAAGCATCCTCTATTGAAGATGAGGAAAAACTAATTAACATTTCTGTTTTTTTTAAAATAGCATCTATATTTTTATCTGAAAATTTTAAGTTTTGAAAATATTCTGCTGAAATTTTATTTGTAAACATATAATTTGGATGGTGTTTTACACAAATTTTTAAATTTTCTACTTTAGCTAATTTATTTAAATATTCTAAATTTCTAAAATATTCATAAAAAAGTTCCTGTCCATAATAAATTGTATTATGAAATTTTTTTAGAGTTACAGCATATAAGATATATTTAGGCGTCCTCCTGCTTATCTGAGAAAAAACCAAGTTCCCTTTAGGAAATTTTTGATTTTTATTTGATTTAAAATATTCGTTAATAATTTTTGATTGGATAGGATAAGTTGTAACTTTATCTGAATAAATGGCGCTAGATATGATATCTTGATAACTTTTCTCATAAATGTTTGAACCTTTTGAAACCGTTCCGTGCCCAATTAGAGTTACAGGTTTTTTTAATTTGTTACACAGTTCAATTATAGAAGTATTGTAGTGAAAGTTATGATTCAATACTGTCTTTGTAGGTTTAAGTTCATAAATGATTTTAGAAATTGCTTTGCTTTTTTCTTGTAAATTTTTAATAACGCCCTGGTATTGGTTTGCTCTAATTTCTAGAAATTTTTCAAACTTTTTAAGTTTTCTACTAAGGTTAATTTTTATTTTTTTATTTCTTTTTGTAATTAATTTATTTTTTTTAAGTACTATAAAATTTATTCTAAAAAATTTTGAGAGTAATTTTTTTAAAAAAAAATTTTCTTTCCTCAGCAGAATAACGCATCTAAAGCCAGCCAACACAAATTTAAGTATTATTTTTCTAAAATTATAGCCTGTGTCAGTAAAAAAAATTATTTTTTTTTTTGTTTTAAGTGAGTGTATACAATTGTAATTATAAACATTTTCAACAAATATTTTTTCATTTTTAAAAATAATTTGTGTTTCATATTTTTTGATAGTTTTTATAATGTCGGTTAAACAGTAATACTGATTTTCAGACCCTGGAATTTTTTTTCTCCAACCTGAAACAAATATTTTTTCAATATTATATTTTTTTTCAATTGAATTTAATAATTCTGATACTAGAAAAATTGAATTTAAGCTATAACATTGAAAAAATACAATTGATTGTACCTGATCAAAATTTTTAAATGATTTGTTTAATTCTTTTTTTGCCTTGATGTGTTGTAAAATACCTGTTCTATGCAATTTATTATCTAAAAATTCAATTGGATTTAAATGATTGAGTTTATTTTTCTTACAATATAACAATGTAGAAAAATCTAAAGGCAAAAAAATAGCATTTAAATTTTTTTCTTTGATTTCCAAAAGTTCGTTTAGATCTTGAATAAGTATCAAGATAATATTTTTCTTCATATAAATTTTAATTATTTAAAACTTGAGTATAGATAACGAAGCACCATCCTATCATGTTCAAGAGTCTGAGATCCTTTGTGAACTCCGCCCTCATCAAATATTATTGCGCTACCAGCTTTAAGACTATAATCGTAATCGTGTGAATTTGATCCATTTTCTAACTTTTCAGTATTATTTAGAAAATTTAGAAGTGCCTCCTTTTCATCTTTGAAATAATTAGTAAAATATTTTTGATTTTCTTTTTTTGTAATAATTTTTCTAATATCTTTTAAGTGCCAATAAGGCTCGTAACTAATTTGCTTCGTATAGATACCTTTTCTTATAGCATAACCAATTTTATGAGAACCAGGCACGTAACACATACAGCCATTTTTTGGATTTACGTCAGTGAGATAAATAAAAATTTTTAAAAAGAAGTGATCAGGATTTACAAATTTATCAGGTTTAGGGCTACCGCTATAAGCTTGGTCTGTATGCCAGTCTATAATATTTTTATTACTAACTGGGCTATAATAAGCATCTATAAATTTTAGAAAACTTTTTTTTCCATAAAATTCATCTGCAAGTTTTTTAAGCTCCTTTTTTTTCTCAAAGTTAAGTATCTTTAAACTGTGAACTAATTTTTTTATTTCAAATTTAAATAATTTGAACAATAAAAGCTTTAAATTAGTAGGCCAGTAACTATTTTTTGAACTTTTTGGAGCTGAGTAATATCTTACAATATCTTGAAATTGTTTTAATTCTTCTTTATTTAGAAAATTAACAACTTTTACTATTCCATCTTTTTTAATTTTTTCTACTAAATTTGAATTCATTTTTTTAACAGATATTTAAAATAATCTATATCCTCTTTATTATCGATGTCTAAAATTTCTTTAGGATTATTCAAAAAATACATATATGGTTTTTTTCCAATTCTACAATTTAACTTTTTCAAAGTTTTTTTTCTTATACCGTAAAGACCAGTAGTTTCCATTATAATTGGTCTTGCATCTTGACTTCTAGGAAGAATTTTTGGATTATAATTTATCGGTTTATTTTTAAGCCAAAACCAAGAATAAATTTTTGTTGCAGTAAATATTGAGTCATATTGTTTATAAGTTTTCATGATTTTAATACATTTATTTATCGTATTAATACTTAATAATGGTGAAGTTACAAATAGTTGAAAATATATATCTGCGTCAATAATTTTTGAATGATAATTTAATAAATCATTTCCGTTAGCGTCATCTGTTTTTAAAAAAGGTTTTCTATTGATAATTTTGAAACCTTTATCGATTGCAAATTTTTTGACTAAATTTATATCTGTATCGACATAAATATCATCAAAATTACAATAAGAAATTTTTTCTAATAAATATTTAAAAAGTGATTTTTTATTAATTAGTTTAATATTTTTATTTTTTATTCTTTTTGAATTTCCTTTAATTGGAATACAAGCAACAGTCTTCATTACTATCAAATACTTTTAATTATTCTGCAAATTTTATTTTGATCTTTAATACTTAAATCTGGACTAGATGGTAAGCATAAATATGTTTTAACAATCTTGTTGACTTTTCTAAGCTCATATTTTTGGAAATTTTTATAAGGCAATTGTTTATGGCTTGGATTCCAAATAGGTCTTATCTCAATATTATTTTTTTTAAAAATTGCAATCACTCTCGATAAATTAATTTTTTTCTTTTTATTTTTAAAAATCAAAATATTTAACCAATTATTTCCATTGAAGAAATTTTTTGGCTTCAAAATTTCATAATTTTTATTATTTTTTAATAACTTATTGTAATTTTTGTGAATAATTTTTTTCTTTAATAAATGTCTATTCAATTTTTTAAGTTGGGCGCATCCTACTGCTGAGTGTATGTTAGACAATTTATAATTAAAGCCAATATTGTTATGAATTGAGAACACTTTGTCGTCTTTGGCTTGGTCGCATAAATAGTCACCTAACAAATATAATTTTTTATGATTAGTTAGTATTGCACCACCTCCGCCGGTCGATATTATTTTATTTCCATTGAAAGATAAACATCCTACATCTCCGAGTGTACCTGTGTGTCTTTTTTTATTAAAATATTTTTTATTATAAAATGTTCCAAGGCTTTCTGCCGCATCTTCAATAACTTTTATATTCTTTTTTCTACAAATCTTTAATATAGGTTTTAAATCTACTGCATTACCAAAAATGTGCACTGCTATTAGTGCAGAAATTTTGTTATTTGTTTTTTTATTATATGTATTTCCTTTATGCATATAAGTATTTTCATTAATAAATTTTAATACTTTTTTCACAGAAATGTTAAGGTCATCTTCGGAGTCCATAAAAATAGGAGATGCATTTGAATATCTTATAGCATTAACAGAAGCAATATAAGTAAGAGATGGAACTATTACTTCATCTCCCTTTTTCACACCGCAAATTTTTAGTGACACATGTAATGCTGCTGTACCATTTATTGTTGGGATTACATATTTTGCGCCTGTAAGTAATTTAAGCTTTCTTCTAAAGTCCTCAACAAATTTGCCTCTATTAGAAACCCATCCTGATTTGATGCAGTTTTTTAAATGTTTAATTTCTAGGTAATTAAATGTAGGTTTGTGAAGCTGAATTTCTTTGGTCATTTTATTTTTTTTAAATTTTTTTTATACCATAACCAAGAGTCATTAATTATATAAAATAACTTTGATCTTTTAGGAGACCAAACAAAATTTTTAATTTCTTTTTTTTTAGTATAAAGTTCTGGAACATCTCCATTTCTTCTCTTTTTAAAAATATATTTTACCTCTAAATTGGTAATTTTTTCAAAAACTCTGATAATTTCCAAAATTGAGTGACCTTTACCAGAACCAAGATTAAATTTAAAAGCACCTTTATTTTTTTTAAGGTAATTTAGTGCTGATAAATGCGCACTGGCTAAATCACAAACATGAATAAAATCTCTAATACATGTTCCATCTTTCGTTCTATAATTTGAGCCATTTATAAAAAATTTCTTTTTTTTTATAATTGAATACATTATGCGAGGTATTAATTTTTTAGAATTGAAATTCATATCACCAATTTCTAATTCTGGGTCAGCACCACTTGCATTAAAATAGCGTAATGAAACTGAGGAAAGAGTCTTTTTAATATTGTTTTTTTTTAAATATTTTTCTATGATAAGTTTTCCTTTTGCATAATTATTTGACGGTTTGGTTTTTGAGGTTAAACAAACTGGATTTTTTGGCGAGTTACCGTAAACTGCACATGAACTCGAGAAAACAAATTTATTAACACCTAATGAAGAAGCAATATCTATTAAATTTTTTGAGTTTACTACATTATTCTTAAAATATTTTTTCGGGTATTTTAAAGAGTCAGGAAGAGAAGTTAAGGCAGCAAAATGGAATATAGCTTCCGGTTTATAAATAGAAATTGTTTTTTTTAATAACCTTTTGTTAGATAAATCACCTTTAATTAATTTGAATTTTTCGACAGATTTTTTATACCCAGTAGAAAGATTATCAAAGACTATTGGTATATATCCATTTTTTTTTAATATTTTGCATGTGTGGCTACCAATAAATCCTGCACCCCCAGTAACTAGAATAGTTTTTTTTGATATTTTCATCTTAATTATTTAGTTTTTTAATTTTAAATCAAAAAATTTTTTGTAAAAAATTTTCTTATTTTTGTTTTTTTTTAATATTTTTAAGATTTTTTGTGTCGCACCATATTTTCCGTAAGGATGTGATGTATTTTTATAAGTTTTTTTAAAATTTTTAGAAATTGCTTTTTTGATGGCTTTGATAATCTTAGTTTTATCTATTTCAGTAGAAATGATACTTTTGCTAAATTCTCTTCCTTTTTGTCTAATCCCAATATTTACAGTACTTTTATTAAAAACAGGCATTTCTAAAATACCGCTTGACGAGTTACCTATCATACAATCAACTACTTTTAATAATGAAAGATAATTTTTTTGCCCTAATGATTTAAATAAAAAAGCATTTTTATTTTTATTTACAAATTTTTTTATCTTTCTCATAATAATTCCACTTTCTAAATCAGCTCCAGGTGCTGTGAAAAAAAAACCAGCATTTTTGAAAATTTTCAAAGAACTTAACAATTCGTTAATTTGTATTTTCGCTTTTTTTTTATTAATAGTTTCCGGATGAAAATTGATAATAAAATTTTTTTTTCTAAATCTAAAATTTAATTTTTTTTCAAGGTCTTTTTTATTTAGTAACTTTTGTGCTTTAATGCAATCAACACCTAAACCTCCAACAACATAAACATTTTTCGGATTCTCCCCTAATTGTATTACTCTATTTTTATATATTTTGTTTGCAACAAAATGAATATGTGAAAGCTTAGTAATTGAGTGTCTAAATGCATCATCTATTGCTCCCTCTGTAACCTCTCCACCATGAATGTGTGCGATGGGAATTCGAAACATGTGTGCTGTTACCGCTGAAGCTAAAACTTCATATCTGTCACCTAAAATAATTAGTATATCAGGTTGAAATTTTTCAAATATCTTAGATGATTTTTTAACTGTTTCAGAAAAAACGTTAGATAATTTTTTAGGTCCATAATTTTCAAACTTACATTTAATTTTATAGTCTATCTTAATTTTATTCTCATTAATTTCTTTATAAGAGTATCCATGGTTTTTAGAAAAATGAGATCCGGATGCAATGATTTTTAATTTAAAATTTTTTGTGTTTTTTAAACTAAAGATTAAGTTTTTTAATAACCCAAAATCTGCTCTAGTACTTGTGATTAGGCCTATTCTCATTAAAGTTTTATCTGATCATCGGTTCTAAAGTTAAACTTTGATTTCTTGCCGATTACTTTACTCCAGTTTTTAGAAGATATGCCTCCCTCTGGTCTTTTACATATTGTGTTTTTCACGGTGAATACTTCACCTTTGTAGATATTCCTTCTTGCTACTACTGATTTCCTAACTTTTTTTCTCATCTTAATCTCGATTTTACTAGGCCTTTTAATACTTGAGCCCATTAACTTTTCAGTATTTCTGATAAGTGCAACAAATTTTTTAAATTTATCAGGTTCCATGCTTGCTTTGTGATCTGGGCCAATTAATTTTCTACTTAATGTTATGTGTTTCTCAATTACCTTTGCTCCAAGAGCGACTGCTGCAATAGCAGTTTCATTATTTAACGTATGATCAGAATACCCAACGTTAACTTTTAATTTATTTTTAATAGTCATCATTGCTAAAAGATTCACATCTTTCAACATTGTTGGATAACTAGTATGGCAGTGCAAAACCGTAATTTTTTTCTTATAAGCGCCATTATCATTTAATGTTTTAATAGCCAATTGAATTTCTGGCAAATTCGACATACCAGTAGAAATGAATATTTTGTTTGCTCTTTTAGCTACCTGTTTTAATAATTCTAGATGAGTAATTTCTCCTGAAGAAATTTTAATATTAAAAATTTTTTTTTTAAAAAGAAATTTTAAACTTTCTAAGTCGAAAGGAGTTGACAAAAAATTAATTTTTTTTTTTTTACAATACTTTATAAGGTTTATAGTATCGTTTTCTGAAATTTCCAACTTTTTTAACATTTTAAATTGACTATTGCTTTTTTTCACAAGATTTTCTGTTTTGAAAGATTGAAATTTTACAAAATCTGCACCAGCATTCTTTGCAACATCAATAAGTTTCTTTGCAAGAGTAATATCACCGTTATGATTGACGCCTGCTTCAGCAATAATAATAGTTTTATTGTTTGTAAATTTTCTTACCATTATTTAAATTTTTATTAATGAAAATATTTGAATTAATGAAACATTTTTCACCTATAGTGATATTCTGTCTGATAACGGATGAACTTCCAATAAATGAATTCTTTTTAATTATTACGCCTCCATTTAGAGTTGCTCTCGTAGAAATATGACAATTGTCTCCTACTTGAACATCATGTTCAATTAAAGATTTGGAGTTTATAATGCAGTTTTTGCCGACTTTTGCTCCAGCGTTCACAACAGCTCCGTGCATAATGATTGTGCCATCACCAATTTTTGCATGCTTAGAAACATAAGCTATTGGTGAGATTATTTGTGGAAATTTAAAGCCTAAGTTTGAAGCTTTTTTAAAAAGTTTTTCCCTAATTTTATAATTTTCAATCTGGCCAACTGTAACTAATGCAAAACTAATTTCACTAGATAGTTTATTTAATAAATTATCTTTTCCTAAAACTTTGTATCCAGAAATTTCTTTTTCTTTTTTATTAGCTATTAAGCCAACTATTTTATATTTTTTTTGTAGTTCAATTACATCTATACACGATTTACTGTGTCCGCCTGCGCCAATTAAAAGAATTTTTTTCATGATTTTGTAATAACGTTTTGAATTATGGTTTTGAATCTTTTATTATCTTTATCAAATATTATATGGTTAAAATTCTTAATTTTTTTTTTCCACAACGAGTTTTCCATATAAAAAATATAATCAAGCTTCTGCATTATTTTCTTTTTAGGTGAATTTAAAACAAAAAAAGTATTTTTTTTTTTATAATATGGAATTGAGTTATTTTTTTTAGCCTCTCCTAATAAATTTATCAGAGCTATTTTAAAACCCCTCGCTAATAATTCAACAGCTAAGTTTGATGTGAGGGCAACAGTCATTTTAGATTGACTTGACAGCTTATAATTATTAATTTTTTTCCATTTAAATACCCTTAGATATTTTTTAAAAAAATTAATTTCTTGTTCTAGGGAAATTTTTTTCTTTTTATCTTTTCTCATTGAATTAATTGCTACAAAAGGAATAATTTTATTTTTAGCGCAAAAAATCCTAGTTAATTGAGTTATTTCTTTAAATTTTTTATAATGTAATGTCTTTTCTTTTTGTCTAAATTCAGAAATTAATAGTATTGGTATTTTAACATTATTTCTTTGTAAATTTATCTCATTATTTTTTAAAGAACCCAAAGAGATAAACTTCGATTTGATAAATTGTGATAAAAATTCTGTGTCTTTTATTGAAAAAGTTATGTACAAATCGCATGACGTTCCTTTAAATCTTTTTTTATAAGTTCTTTTTTCCCAATCATAAAAAAAACTATGTTGATAGGTAATACAGTAAATATTTTTTAAAAACCTTTTAACTCTCAACGCTCGGCCATTAATACTATGGTCTATTATAATCTTAGGGGAATATGCCTCTATAATGCTTTTTAAATAGATATCTTTAAAAGATAAAGAAAAAAGTTCTTTAACAAAGTTAATAATTAGAAATTTTAAACAAAATAAATTTATTTCATCAAATTTTAAATAGCCAGAGGAAAACTTATGTATTTTTATGTTTGAGTAATTTTCATCTAAAAATAAAATATCAACTTTTTTTATACTTCTAATTACAATTTTTCTCATTAAACTTATTTTAAAGGATATTTTAAAACCCAGTTGTTACCTGACTTTTTCCAAATTTTACTAGACCTCCAACTTTCAACTATTTCGTTAAATTGATTTTCGTTAATCTCCAAATAATCTAAAAAATCACGGTAATATTTTTTTGGGAATTCTCCATCATATTTTTGTACTAACTTTATTGCTTCATCTCTGGTAATATGGCCATCTCTTATTTCGTGTGCTGCATCATCAATACATCTCCCAAGACCAAATTTTATATAACGCATGTAATAGTGAAATCCGTCAAATTTATCATCTAAGCTTGCGTACTTTGAATATGTGCCCTCGGATCTATCAATTTTACCCTCGAAACCAGTATTTTCTACAGCGTAATAATAATTTTCTTGGGGTGTCCATTTTTTAAAATAGCTGTAATAATAATAATTTTCTATACCAGCATCTTTAAGTGTTTGTATAGATGGAGGTTGATAATATTTTAAGTCTGCATCTGAGAAATCATTTTTTTTCATGTAAGATTTATTAGCAAAACCCCAATTGATTAAATCTTGAATTTTTGAACCCTTAAAATAATTATTCAAAAATTTTTCATCTGTGGTCATATTGACTCCTGACTTATTAAATAATTCTTTATTTCCTCCATACTCAAGTTCTCCGTTTTCACCAAAAAAAATTAATTGAATGCCAAGCTCAGCAGCTAAATTTAAAGGAAAAAATATCTGACCTAAAACAAATATATGAAAAGCATCACCAAGCTCTTCTAGACATAATCTAGCTAATTGTTTATGAATTTTACCATTTGGACTATATCTGATATTAGAAAAACCAGCATTATTAAGATTATCAAAATTTTTTATTCCAATATTCGTATATTGTAGTGGACTCCAAGTAACCAACAGAGGATTCATTCCATATTTATATTTTAGTTGGTGAGCTACAAAACAAGAATCCTTGCCTCCACTACTGGGTACAATAACATCCCATGACTTTCCTTTCGACCTGTGTTTATCAAGTAATTTCTTTAATTCTTCTTCTCTGGATTTCCAATTTATATTATTCTTATAATCTTTATTTTCACAAGCAAAACAAACTCCATTTTTGTTGAAAGTAATTCTTGGTCTAGCAGTTGAAATAACGCATTTTTTACACCAGTCAATTTTTTCAGGTATGTTAGGCATTTGTTTTTCAAAAATTTTATTCTTCATAATTTATTTGTATTGATTTATTATTTTTTTTAATAAATCTAAACCATCTTTGCCACTTTTTTCTGGATGAAACTGGGTTGCAATTATATTATCTTTTTGTATTGAAGAACAAATTTTTTCATTATTCACTTCAACATAGGACGCCCCAAAACTTTCCTCTGAGCTTACGTAATAGGAGTGGACAAAATAAAAAAATTTTTTATCAAAAGCTTTGAAGCAATTTTCTTTTTTTACCAATAAAGGTAACCAACCAATTATAGGAGTTCTTATGTTTAAGTGTTTAAGATTTTTTACCTTTAAATCAAAAATATTAAGACCTTCACAATTTTCAAATTCTTCACTAGATGAAAACAACAACTGATATCCCAGACATATTCCTAAAAAAGGTTTGCCATTTTTTATATGATTTTTAATCGGATTAATTAATCCTTGATTTTTCAAATTTTTTATTGCTGCTGGGAAAGATCCAGTTCCAGGTAATATTAATAAATCTGACTTTTCAACGTCTTTTTTTAACTTAGTAATT
>CACHQZ010000014.1 GCA_902582165.1 uncultured Pelagibacteraceae bacterium | reverse complement strand
CTACCTAATAAAAATTATATTGGATTTTCTATCACTCAAGGTAACAAATACAGAAAAAAAAATTGGTCACTTAATAACTTTATTAATTTAGCAAATAAAATTAAATCAAAAAACAAAACTCCTGTATTCCTCATAGAAAAAGACAAAACTAAACTAATTGAAAAAATAAAAAATCAAGTACCTGGTGCAATTTTTCCTGAAGAAAAATCCAACTTTGATTGTCCTGCTTTGGTAACAGCATTAGCTAGTAGGCTTGAGAAAGGTATCACAATTGATAATGGTATAATGCATATGATGTCTTTAGCTAAAATCCCTATGGTTGTATTGTTTGGTCCAACTAATTCTAAAAAATTTGCTCCAACTCATAAGTTTGTAAAGATTTTAGATAGCAAAGATTTACATAATACTAAAGATATCGACTCGATATCTGTTGAGGAAGTTTTTACCTTAATTTAATTTTTAATATTTTAATTTTTTTATTTTTAGCAATCTTAATTAAATATTTGTTTACTTTTGATAATTCATCAATAGAAGTCGATCTAGAGACAATTGAAACACCTATTTTTCCTAATCTAAAAAAAGGATAACTTCCAATCTCAACATGCTTTTTAAATTTTTTTTGGACCTCTTCCAAATTTTTGGAAATATTACTTTCCACAGTATAAAGGTTCAGTGTCTTGCTATGAATTCTAGAACCTTTTTTTAAATATATTTTACAATTATCAATCATTGAATCTAATATTGAAGGAACTCCTGGTAAAGAAAAAACATTATTAGTAACAAAACCTGGTGCAGCGCTTGATGGATTATATATTAATTTTGCTTTACTTGGCATTTTAGCCATCTTTTTTCTACCATCATTAAAATTCACTTTACCGTAGTAGCTCTCCAAAATTTTGTAAGCTTCAGGATGAAATTTGTATTTAAGTTTAAACGCTTTAGCAATCGACTTAGCCGTTATATCATCGTGGGTAGGACCAATACCGCCTGTTGTAAAAACATAGTTAAATTTTTTTGAAACTTGTCTAATGCTCTGAATAATTATTTTTTCAACGTCAGGTATAATTCTAACCTCTTTTACCTCAATTCCACATTTTAAATTAAGCCAATTACTTATAAATGATATATTTTTATCTTTAGTTCTACCAGACAAAATCTCATTTCCAATTATTAAAATTGCAGCATTTACTTTTTTCATTTTTTTCTTCATAGATTAATTATACATGAACTTTAATAATAAACTAATATCAGGAAAATTTTTAAAAAGGTATAAGCGTTTTTTTGTGGATATAAAATTAGGTAATAAAATCGTTACCGCTCATTGTCCAAATACTGGTTCAATGATGGGATTGGCCAATAAAGGTAACAAAGTTTGGTTGAGCAAAACAGACAATCCAGAGAGAAAACTCAAATATACTTTACAAGTTATTGAGGATAATAAAGTTAAAGTAGGAATTAATACTCATTTAACTAATAAAATAATAAATACTGCTTTAAATTCAAAAAAAATAAAAATTTTTAAAGAAGTTGAAAGTATTCACACTGAAGTTAAATTTGGTGAAAAAACCAGATTTGATTTTTTAATTAATGAAAAAAATCAAAAATCTTTTCTAGAGGTTAAAAACGTAACTTTATCAAGAAAAAAGGGTATTGCTGAATTTCCTGATGCTGTAACTAAGAGAGGGCAAAAACATATTGAAGAGTTAATTCATGCCTATAAAAAAGGATATAAAGTTTATCTTTTATTTCTAATTCAAAGAAGCGATTGTAACAGTTTTAAGATAGCCAAAGATATAGATCCAGAATACTTTAAATTAGTTTTAAATGCTATAAATAATGGGCTAAATTTAATTTGCTATGATTGTAAATTTTCTCCAAAAGGAATAAAATTAAATAAAAAAATTAATTTCAAAATCTAATGAATAATTTTAAAGAAGCTTTTGAGAAAACAAGAATTTCAGGAAATATTGCAGCTAGAGCGTTAGATGAAGTTGCTAGAATAATGAAACCAGGTATTAAAACAGAGGAAATAGACAATCTTTGCTATGAATTTATAAATGATCATGGTGCATATTCGGCGCCATTATTTTATAGAGGCTACCCAAAATCATGTTGTACTTCTACAAATCATATTGTTTGTCATGGGATACCTTCAAATAAAGTTCTAAAAGAAGGAGATATAATAAATGTGGATGTTACAGCTTTAAAAGATGGTTGGCATGGTGACACCAGTAGAACTTTTGAAATAGGTGAGGTTTCTGTTAAAGCAAAAAATCTTGTAAAAACAACCTATGAAGCGATGATGAAAGCAATTAAAATTGTAAGAGATGGTGTTTATTTTGGTGATATTGGATCAACAATACAAAACCATGTTGAGGCACAAGGATTTTCTGTTGTTCAAGATTTTTGTGGGCACGGAATTGGTAAGTCATTTCATGAAGAACCAAATGTCTTACATTATGGAGAAAAAGGAACAGGTGAAAAAGTAAAAACCGGCATGATTTTTACAATTGAACCAATGATAAACTTAGGTAATCATGAAACTAAAACTTTAAATGATGGATGGACTGCTGTAACAAAAGATAAGTCTTTGTCAGCACAATTTGAACATACTATAGGAGTAACATCAGATAGTTGTGAGATTTTTACATTATCAAAAAAATAAAAATGATTGAGAGATATTCACGAAACGAAGTTAAAAGTATCTGGGAAGATCAAAATAAATATTCAATTTGGTTGCAAATAGAATTAGCTGCAGCTGAAGCAATGGAAAAATTGAATATAATCCCTAAAGGAGTGGTTAAAGAAGTAAAATCTAAAGCAAGAATTAATGTCAAAAGAATACTGAAAATTGAAGAAAAAGTTAAACATGATGTAATAGCTTTTTTAACTTCAATTACAGAAAAGGCTGGTAAATCAGCAAGATATCTTCATAAAGGAATGACTTCTTCTGATGTTTTAGATACTTGTTTTAATCTTCAGCTAAAGCAATCTGGAGAAATTTTATTAAAGGATATTGACCAATTGCTTGTTTCTATAAAACGTCAGTCTTTAAGACATAAGTTAACTTTGTGTATAGGTAGAAGTCATGGAATTCATGCTGAACCAATAACTTTTGGCCTTAAGATGTTAACGTTTTATCAAGAATTTTTGAGAAATAAACATAGACTGAAAAACGCTATAAGGGAAATATCTACTTGCGCAATATCTGGAGCAGTTGGCACTTATGCAAATATAGATCCAAAAGTTGAAAGCTATGTAGCAAAAAAACTAAAATTAAAAGTTGAGCCAATATCAACTCAAATCATACCTAGAGATAGACATGCGCAATTTTTTTCTACCTTAGGAATAATTGCAAGTTCAATAGAGCGTTTCTCTATAGAAATAAGACACCTTCAAAGAACTGAAGTATTAGAAGTTGAAGAATTTTTTGGAAAAAAACAAAAAGGCTCCTCAGCGATGCCCCATAAAAAAAATCCAATATTAAGTGAAAATCTTACTGGTTTAGCAAGATTGATTAGATCAAGCGTTATCCCTGCGTTAGAGAATGTAGCATTATGGCATGAGAGGGATATTTCTCACTCCGCAGTAGAAAGAAATATTGGTCCTGATACAACAATTGCTTTGGACTTTGCTTTGGTAAGATTGAGTAATGTTGTTAAAAATTTAAATATTTACCCTAATAAAATGAAAAAAAATCTTAGTTTAACAAATGGGATTTTTTTTTCACAAAGAGTTTTATTAGAGTTAACGGACGCTGGAATTACTAGAGATGAGGCATATAAGATTGTTCAAAAAAACGCGATGAAAGCTTGGAAAGAAAACGTCTCCTTTTTAGATACAATTCTCTTAGATAAAAAAATTACGAATAAAATACCTGTTAATAAACTCAAAAAACTATTTAATTTTAGTTACCATACGAAAAAAATTAATATAATTTTTAAAAGAAGTCTTAAAAAAAAATAATAGCATGAATAAAGGTAATAAATTATACGAGGGAAAGGCGAAAATAATTTATGAAACTAAAGATAAAAATTTGGTTATTCAACATTTTAAAGATGATGCTACAGCTTTTAATAACCTTAAAAAGGCGAAAGTTGAAGGTAAAGGCGTTTTAAACAATAGAATTTCTGAATACATTCTCACAAACCTTTCACAATGTGGAATAAAAAATCATTTAATAAAAAGATTAAATATGAGAGAACAATTAATCAGAAAGGCTGATATTTTTCCAATTGAATTTATTGTGAGAAATATAGCAACTGGTTCCCTTACGAAGAGGTTGGGAATACCAGAGGGAACTACTTTAGAAAAACCACTACTTGAGTATTGTTATAAAAAGGATGAGTTGAACGATCCATTAATATCTAAAGAACATATCTTCTCTTTTGGATGGGCGACTGAAAATGAAATTAAAATTATTGATAGAATGACTTTAAGAATAAATGATTTGTTGACAGGTATGTTTAGAGCAATAGGTATTAAGTTAGTTGATTTTAAAATAGAGTATGGAAAAGCATGGAACAAAGAAACAGAAAAAAAAGAAATAGTTCTCGTTGATGAAATAAGTCCTGATACTTGTAGATTTTGGGATGCTAAAACTGAGAAAAAGTTGGATAAAGATAGGTTTAGAAAAGATTTAGGAAATATTATTCAAGCCTACCAAGAGGTTGCTAGAAGACTGGGTATAATGCCTGAGGAAACAAATATAAGTGAAGTTAATTTTGGTAAAACTATTCCAATAAAATTCAAAAAAAAATAAATTGAAATTTTCTGTAACAGTAACTCTCAAAAAAGATGTTTTAGACCCTCAAGGAAAAGTTATAAAAAATACTTTAAATGATATGGGAATTAAAAATCTAAATAATTTAAGACAAGGTAAGTATTTTGAAATTGAGGTGAACGAAACAAACCTAACCTTAGCCGAAAAAACAGTAAATGAAATGTGTAAAAAGCTTTTAGTTAACCTTATAATTGAGGATTATAAAATTAATAAAATTTAATGAGATCATCCGTTATAGTTTTTCCTGGGTCTAATTGTGACAGAGATATTGCTGTAGCTCTTAAAAAAATGCAGTTTAAAAATCAAATGGTTTGGCACAAAGAAACGGTATTACCAAAATCTGATTTAATTGTTTTACCTGGTGGTTTTTCTTATGGAGATTATTTAAGATCTGGTGCCATTGCCGGAAAATCTTTGATTATTGAAGAGGTTATTAAGGCAGCAAAAGCTGGATGTTTTATTTTAGGAATTTGCAATGGTTTTCAAATTTTAACTGAGACAGGATTGTTGAAAGGAACTTTGTTAAGAAATAAAAATTTAAGATTTATAAATAAAGATGTTCAAATAAAAGTGATCAATAATAAAACAAATTTTTCAAATAAATATAAAAAAGATCAAATTTTAAAAATCAATATTGCTCACAATGAAGGAAATTATTTTACAGACCCTAGTCATCTGGAAGAATTGAGAAAAGAAAATTTAATAATTTTTAAATATTGTGATGTAAAAGGGAATATTGATGAAAGTTCTAATCCAAACGGTTCATTAGAAAATATCGCGGGTATTTTAAATTCAAATAAAAATATTTTAGGTATGATGCCTCATCCGGAACGTATGACAGATGAAATGATTTCTAATAATGATGGTATTAATTTGTTCTCAAGTTTATTGAATTAGATGAAAATTACGGATCACATTGTAGAAAAACATGGTCTTAGTTTAAATGAGTATAAAGAAATTAAAAGACTACTAGATCGAGAGCCTAATTTACTTGAACTTGGTATTTTTTCAGCAATGTGGAATGAGCATTGCTCTTATAAATCTTCAAAGGTACATCTAAAAAAATTACCTACTAAAGGTAAACAAGTTATACAAGGTCCTGGTGAAAATGCTGGAGTGATTGATATCGGAGATGATGATGCAATAGTTTTCAAAATTGAAAGTCACAATCACCCCTCTTTTATCGAGCCTTATCAAGGAGCTGCGACCGGAGTAGGTGGAATATTGAGAGACGTTTTTACTATGGGTGCTCGACCAATTGCTTTACTGAATTCAATTCATTTTGGCTCTCCTAAACATTTTAAAACAAAAAGTTTACTTAATGGTGTGGTATCGGGAATAGGAGGTTATGGTAATTGTATTGGAGTGCCTACTGTAGGTGGAGAGACAAAATTTAATAAAACTTACAATGAAAATATTTTGGTCAATGCAATGGCAGTTGGTCATGTAAAAAAAAATAAGATTTTTTATTCTAAGGCAAAAGGTATAAATAAATCTGTTATTTATGTTGGATCAAAAACAGGACGTGACGGAATTCACGGTGCTTCTATGGCGTCCGCAGAATTTGATGAAAATTCAGATGAAAAAAAACCAACAGTACAAGTTGGTGATCCTTTCACGGAAAAATTATTAATGGAAGCTTGTCTTGAATTAATGCAAGATAATTCTATTATTTCAATACAGGATATGGGTGCTGCTGGATTAACATCTTCTAGTGTCGAAATGGCCTCAAAGGGTGGTCTTGGTATAGAATTAGATTTGGATAAAATTCCCTGTAGAGAGGAAAATATGACACCTTATGAGATGATGCTATCTGAAAGTCAAGAGAGAATGCTTATAATTTTGGAAGATGGTAAACATCAAAAATCGAAAGAGATTTTCGATAAATGGGATTTAGATTTTATAAAAATAGGAAAAACAACTAGCACAAATAATCTTACTCTAAAATTTAACAAAAAGATTGTTGGTGAGATACCGATAGACGCACTATCAAATCAAGCACCAATGTATAATAGAGAGTGGAAATCAAGAAAGGTAAGTAAATTTAATTTTAATTTTAAAGATTTTAAAAAAATTAAATTAGAAGATGCTTTAATAAAAATCTTAACCAGTCCTAATCATTCAAATAAAGATTGGATTACAAACCAATATGATCAAAGTGTAATGTGTGATACTGTTCAAAAATCTGGTTCGGACGCTGCAATATTAAGAATACACAACAAAGATAAAGCTATCGCGGTTTCGGTGGACTCTTCCGCAAATTATTGTAAATCTCATCCTTTTTCAGGGGGTAAACAAATTGTTTGTGAAAATTGGAGAAATTTAATTTCGGTTGGTGCTAAACCTCTAGCAATCACTAACTGTTTAAATTTTGGTAATCCAGAAAATAAAGAAATTATGGGTGAATTTGCTGATTGTTTAGAGGGAATTAAACTGTCTTGTGAATTTTTAAAATATCCAGTTGTTTCAGGAAATGTTTCTTTTTATAACGGTACCAATAAAAAAAATATATATCCAACTCCAGTTATTGGAGGAGTTGGTTTAATAAGAAAATTATCTAAACCTCTTAATCATATTTTTCAAAAAGAACAAAGTAATTTGATCCTCATAGGAAAAACTTTTGGTCATATTGAACAAAGTTGTTTTTTAAAAGAAATTTATTCATTAGATGAAGGGTTGCCACCAGAAATAAATCTTTTAAATGAGAAAAACAACGGTGAATGTGTTTTAAAATTAATTGAAAAGAAACTAGTTTTGTCAGCGCACGATGTTTCAGATGGTGGTTTATTAATTGCACTTGCTGAAATGGCTATGTCATCAAACTATGGTGCTAAAATAAAAAAACCTAAAAATTTAACAAATCTATTTAAATATTTTTTTGGAGAAGATCAGGCTAGATATATACTTGAAATTGAAAAGAAACATTGTTCTAAAGTTGAAAAAATCCTGAAAGATAACAATATTTATTACGAAAACATTGGTTTTACTCAAAAGGAATACTTTGAAATAGAATCTGAGTTAAAAATTAGCATTAAAGATTTGTTTAAAATTAATAATCAATGGTATAATAATTATTAATGCCATTACCTAAAAATGAAATAGAAAAATTAATAAAAGATGCAATTCCGGATGCTACAATCGAAATAAAAGACTTAATGGGAGATAACAATCATTATTCAGCAACAATTAAATCAAAAATTTTTAATGATTTAAGTAAAATTGATCAACATAAACTAGTTTATAAGTCACTAAAGGGTAAAATGGGAAATGAGTTACATGCTCTTTCGATCTCAACGGAAGGAAAATAATGGAAATCAAAGATAAAATTCAAAAATTAATTAAAGAAAATAATGTTTGTTTATTTATGAAGGGAACGCCTGAATCTCCGCAATGTGGTTTCTCAATGACAGTTTCAAATGTTCTAAAATATTTAAACGTTGATTTTAAAGGAGTGAATATATTAGAAGATGAAGAATTGAGACAAGGTATTAAAGATTTTAGTGATTGGCCAACTATACCGCAATTATATATTAATAAAGAATTCATAGGTGGTTGTGACATAGTAAAAGAAATGTTTGAAAAAGGAGAATTAAAAAAACTTTTAATAGAAAAAAAAATAATTAAATGAAAAATTACATTTATAAAGTGATAGTTTTAATCATTGCTGTAATTTTAATTTTTGAATTCACGATTGGTAAATATTTAGATAATTTTAATGAAAAAATAAATTATTTGACCACAAAAGATGGTAGAAAAAAAATGATTTCATCTATCAAAAAAGAGATACAAAAAGCTAATAGTAAAGAAAATTATTTGGATGAAGAAGAAAGAATTCTGTTAAGAAACTTTATAATTAAAATAACAAAAGAATTAGATTTAAAAAATTAAACACATTTATATACTCTGGCTAAAACTATTTGTTCCTTAGAAAAATTAATCTTAATTTTTTCCTCATTAACTACTTTGCAATTATTAGGCAAACCTTTCTTGAGAGCTCGTTCAGTTAAAGCAACATAAAAAGGTCTTATGTTTTTTTTATGTAATTCATTAAAAGGTTTAAAACATCTTTTTTGGTTAGAGATAAAATATTTAATTCCATCATTTCTATTTGATATTATGCAGACTTCTGTGTTAGTTGCCTTATTATTTAAAAAATTAGCTATTTTTTTAGTAGATAGACCCCAATAATCTAACTCAAAATTATTTTTTACGTTTACTAAAATATTCAAATTATTAAGCCATAAGTAGTTGTAAGGAAAAACTTTAATATTTTGAAAAATAAAAAATAATGAAAATAAACCTATCAAGTAAAATGATAATTTTTTTTTAAAATTATATAATAAAACTAATGAAATAATAAAAATTAGCGGTACTAAGAATAGGATTTGTCTTACTTCATCGTATAAATTTACTCTAAATAATGCAAAAAGTAATATAATTGTTGAAACAGTAATTATTAATGAACCTAATATTAAAACATTATTCCTATTCTGAAATAATTTTTTTTCTACAAATGGAAATAATATTAATCCAATTAAAATTAAAATAGGTAATTTAAATAACAGCCAAATAAAAATATAACTTGGGGGCAAATTTTGAGTTTTCATACATTCTCCGAGTGTGACAGTACAAACTGTTTGCGAAATTTGACCAAAAAACATTATTGCATTAACAAACTTAGTTGGATCATTCCAGAAATTTGGATATAAAATATATGTCGATCCAAAAAAAATAATAATAAATAAAAAAATTTCTTTGACATTTTTTTTTGTAAAACTAATAAAATTTTTTTTAAAAACCTTTAAATATAATAATAGAAAAATTAAGTATTGGTAAAAAATTAAAATTCCATTAATCCTTATAGACATTAAATATGATGTAATTAGCGCAAAAATAATAATATCTTTAATTTTAAATTTATCATTATAAAAATAATTATTCATAATTTTGATGATATAGAAAGTACATATGGTCCATATACTCATGAAAGGTATATCTTTAATATTGAAGAAGCTATGTCCAAAAATATAGGGATAACATAAATAAAAAATTGTACTTAAATATGAGAAATTTTTATCTCTCGAAATCATAAAAATTATTTTTTTAAAAAAGATTGCAGAGATGAAATAAAAAATAAAAACTGTTGGATGTTTAATTAATAAAATACTTCCATCTGCACTAATATTATTATGGCTAAAAAAATTTGAGAAAATTAACTCTAACGGTGCTGATAAAAGGTATGGACCAATACCGTAAAACCCATGATACGTATCTAGTTCACTTACATCGTATTTTGTATCTAGAAAAAAATTAGAAATTTTTTTTTTATTTAACTCCCAGACCCAATTGCTGTGGGGTTCATCATGCGTAATTCCAACATTTAATGATAATAATATTCCTGCTATAAAATATATTATAAAAAAAATGTAGAAGAGTTTGTATTTTGAAAATAGTTTCTGTTTCACAAAATATTATTATCTAGAATAATATTCAATTACTAAGTTTGGTTCCATTACTACTGGATAAGGGACTTCTGAAAATTTCGGTACTCTAACGAGTTTTGCTGATTTATTTTTGTCGTCTAGTTTAATATATTCTGGTACGTCTCTCTCTTTGCTTTGCAATGATCCGTCGATAGTTATCAATTTTTTTGACTTATCTCTTACCTCAATTACATCAGACTCTTTTACTACATAGCTGGAAATATTAACTCTTTTTTTATTAACTTTTATATGCCCGTGATTAATTATTTGTCTTGCTGAAAAGACTGTGGGAGCTAGTTTTGCTCTATACACAACGGTATCTAGTCTGCTCTCTAGTAACGCTATTAAATTTTCGGTAGTATCACCCCTTTTCGATAATGCTTTTCTATATATGTTCCTAAATTGTCTCTCATTAATATTTCCATAATAAGCTTTTAGTTTTTGTTTTGCTTGTAGTTGAATGCCGTAATCAGTGGGTTTCCCTTTTTTGTTTTGACCATGCTGGCCTGGGGGGTAAGCTCTAGAATTAAAAGGACTTTTAGGTCTTCCCCAAATATTTGCTTTAAGTCGTCTGTCAACTTTATGTTTTGATTTTAGTCTTTTAGTCATATTTTATTGAAGATCTTTATAAGGTTTAAACTCTGTTTGTCAATTAACGTTTAACATTTTTTTTACTTAATGAGCTAATAATACTAGCTAAAATCCTCAGTTCTTTATCATTTGGTTCAAACCTATGAATAAGATTATTTATATTAGTTAACATGGACTTTTTTTTTTCAGGTGGCAAGAAAAAGTCTTTCATTTCAAGTAATTTTGTTAAATGCTTTGTTAGCGATATTATTTTTGATTTTGATGATATTCTTAAGTTTTTACTTTTTTTATCTAAGATATTTTTATTTAAAAATTTAAATATTTCATAACATAGAATTGTAACCGAATGGGATAAGTTCAGAGATTTAAATTTATTTGATGTAGGAATTTGCAAAATAAAATTAGATAAAGAAATATCTTTATTAGATAAACCAGATGCTTCAGGACCAAACATAAATCCAAACTTCATTTCTTTTCTTTTTTTAAGAATATTAAGAAATTCTTTAATCGAAATATGTTTTTTGTTTAAGTCTCTTCTTCTAGCACTCAGTGATATAATAATATCAAATTCATCAATTGCTTTTTCTATACTTTTAAATATTTTAGTATTTCTTATAATGTCATAAGCTCCGACTGAAGTGACTTTAGTTTTATGGTTAGGAAAATGGAATTTTGGAGAAACAATATTTAATTTTTTAAAGCCAAAATTTTTCATCGAACGGGCACATGCACCAATATTTTCACCTAATTGAGGCCTTACTAATATAAATCCAATTTTATTTTCCATTTAAATTAGCAGGAGCTTTTTCTTTATATAGTTTATAGTCTAAACTATCTATTAAAGCTCTAAATGATGCTTCTATGATATTTGGTGAAACTCCTACCGTAAACCAACTTATGCCTGTTTTATCGGTACTTTCAATTAATACTCTTGTAGTTGCTTCAGTTCCTGTGTTCAAAATTCTTACTTTATAATCTAATAATTTTAGATCTGAAAAAAAATTATAATATTTTGTTACTTTTTTAAAATTTGATCTTATAGCGTTATCTAATGCATTTACAGGTCCGTTCCCTTCCCCATGACACTCAATTTCCTTGCCGTCGATTAAAAAAATTACACTCGCTTTAGTCTCTATTCTATTTTTTTTGGATACATTAACATCATAACTTTTCACTTTTAAATATTCAGGTACTTTTCCTAATAATCTATTTGCTAATAATTCAAATGAAGCGTCTGCTCCATCATATGAATAACCACTAAACTCTCTATCTTTTACCTCATCTAATATTTTTTTTACTTTTGGATCATTTGAGTTGATTTGTACTCCATATTTCTCAAGCCTTGATAATATATTTGATCTTCCAGACTGATTTGAAATAATTATGTTCCTGTGATTTCCTATTAATTTAGGTTCTATATGCTCATATGTTTTTGGATCTTTTTTTACAGCTGAAACATGCAAGCCACCTTTGTGTGAAAATGCAGATGCGCCTACATAAGCCATATTTTTATTAGGTTTACGGTTTAATATCTCATCTAACAATCTGGAGCATTCTGTAAGTGAAGATAATTTATCTTGTTTGATGTTTAATTCATATTTCTCGCTGAAAGATTTTTTTAAGCACAAATTAGGAATAATTGACATTAAATTTGCGTTACCACATCTTTCCCCCAGTCCATTGATCGTGCCTTGTATTTGTCTCACTCCACACTCTACGGCAGCTAACGAGTTAGCAACTGCATTTTCAGTATCATTGTGAGCATGTATTCCGAGGTTTTTACCTGGGATAAACTTTGTAACTTCTGTAACTATCTCTCTTATTTCATTTGGCAAAGTTCCACCATTTGTATCACATAAAACTACCCACCTTGCTCCGTTATCATAAGCTTCTTTTATGCAATTAAGTGCATATTCTGGGTTATTTTTAAATCCATCAAAAAAATGTTCTGCGTCAAATAAAAATTCTCTGCTATTTTTTACAAAATGTTTTGTTGTTTCTCTTATATTTTCTAAATTTTCATCATTTTTAATTCCCAAAGCAACTTTGACATGAAAGTCCCAAGATTTTCCTACTACACAAACTGCAGGTGTATTTGCATTTAACAACGAGGCTAAACCAGGGTCGTTATCGGCACTCCTACCAGATTTTTTAGTCATCCCAAATGCTGTAAAAATACTTTTTTTAGTTTTAGGAGGTTTTGAAAAAAATTTAGTATCGATTGGATTTGCACCAGGCCAACCACCCTCGATATAATCTATGCCAATATCCGATAAAACATTCGCAATTTTATTTTTATCCTCTAAAGAGAAATCTACACCCTCTGTTTGTGCACCATCCCTCAAAGTAGTATCAAATAAATAGATTTTATCTTTACTCATTTATATCTCCACTTGGTTTTGCCTTTTTCATCCTCAATGAGTATACCTGCGTTTAATAGTTCCTCTCTTATTTTATCAGCAATATCGTAATTTCCATTATTCTTTGCTTTTATTCTTTCCTCAATTTTACTCTCAATATAATCCTCGGAAATTTTTATTTGTTTCTT
>CACHQZ010000013.1 GCA_902582165.1 uncultured Pelagibacteraceae bacterium | reverse complement strand
TTCCTATCGATTCATTTTTAGTATTTGACTCTGGATACAGATTTATAAATGGCCAATTACCTTTCAGAGATATTTGGACACCTTTTGGTTTTACTTTAGAAATAATACAAGGAATTATTTTTTATTTTTTTGGAGTTTCCTGGAACAGTTACTTATTACATGCAGCGCTATTTAATTTTTTAATTTCTTTTTCAACATTTGTAATTTTAAATAAATTGGGGTTAAAAATTTATTTAGCTTTATTTTATTCTCTATTATTATCTGTTGTATCTTATCCAGTGCCCGGTTCACCTTTTTTAGACCATCACTCTATAATTTTCTCTATTTTTTTTCTATATTGTTTCATACTACATTTAAAGACTAACAATAATTTTTATCTATTTTTTTGTCCGATTTTATTTGTTTTAGCTTTTTTATCAAAACAAACTCCCGCAACTTATATTCTAATTTACACAACAGTTATAGGAATGATTTTTTTAGTAAATAATTTTTCTTATAAAAAAATTCTTTTTATCTGTTTAGGACTCTTATTTTCATCGATTTGTTTTTACTTTTTTTTTAAAATAAATGAAATAAGTTTATCATCTTTTTGGTATCAGTATATTAAATTTCCATTAACTATTGGTGAGGCAAGAATTAATTCTGAATTTCTTTTCCCTTTAGAATTTAACAGAATTATAACAAAATATAAATTAATACACATATCTTTAATACCTCTGTTATTTTCAATATACTTCGATTTTAAAAAAAAAAGTAAAAGTCTTTTCAATAATAAAGATTTTTTAATTAAAATTTCAATAATTTTTTTCTCTTATTCTCTAATACTTCATCAACTAATGACATTAAACCAAAAATATATTTTTATGATCATTCCATTAAATCTTGGGTTTTCACATTTATTTTTAGATAATAAAAAGAAATATTTGTCATCATTTTTAATTACATTTTGTTTAATTTCAGTTTTTTATTATAAGGTAAGTTATCTAGACAATAGAAAATTTATGGAACTAGAAAATGTTAATTTAAATAATTATGTTGACTCATCAAATTTACATCCTAGTTTAAATAATTTAAAATGGATAAATTCAAATTTTTCTGAAAATCCTAAAAACGAGATAGAACAGCTTAGAAGAATTTCTAAAATTTTAGCTAACGAAAATGATAATGTAATCGTTATTACCCATTATCAATTTTTTTCCGCAGTATTAAATAAAAAGAATCTTTTATCCTTTAGTAAAACTTATACTTACGATGGTATAAGTTTACCAAAAAAAGAAAATAAATATTTTCAAATTTACAAAAAATTTGTTTTAGAAAAATTCAAAAAAAATAACATAAATAAAATCTACTTAATCGATACCACTTTAGACATCTCTGTTGTTACAGATGTCGTTGGAGATGACTGCTTAAAGACTGTTACTAAGGAGGAAATATTAAAGATATATGATATCTCCTTATGCGAATTAAATGATTAATGAGTTATTAATGGCGGGAGTGACGGGACTCGAACCCGCGACCTCCTGCGTGACAGGCAGGCGCTCTAACCAAACTGAGCTACACCCCCATTAATTAAAAATGGTGGGCGGTAAAGGACTCGAACCTATGACCCTCTCGGTGTAAACGAGATGCTCTACCAACTGAGCTAACCGCCCTATTTAAGTAAATCGGACATATACAATAAAAATTTTATAAAGTAAAAAAGTATTTAAATTGTAGTGAAATTTACGAAAATAACAGTATTATTACTTATATATGATTATAACTTGTAATTGTGGTGAAAAAAAATTTACACTTCCAGATAACTCGATTCCATTATCTGGCAGACTGGTTCAGTGTGGTTTTTGTGGATTAAAATGGAAACAATTTCCTGTAGGTGAAGTTAAAAATCCTCAAACAATTTCTCAACCACAAAAAATAGTCTCAAAACCTCAGCCGGTTCAACAAAAAATACAAAAACCGAAAAAAGTTAAAAAAACTACTCCAAAAAAACAAAGAGAAATCAGTTTGTACTCACCCGAATATTTAGCAAAAAAGCATGGTATACAAATTAACGATACACAACCTGTAAAAAATATTAGTAAAAAAGAAAAAGGGAAAGTTTCTTTTGGATTTTATAACTCTTTAATATTATTTATTTTTTTAGCGATTTTTTTAGCTAGAATCTTATATTTTGCCAAAGATTTTTTAATAAGAAAATTCCCTGTTACAGAGTTTTACTTAAATTATTTTTTTGAAAGTTTAAAAAATATATTTGAAATTTGGAAAAATTTAATTACAATATATTAGTCTCTAAATCCTTTACATTGATAATATCATTTGAAAGATCAAGATTATTCTTTTTGATATCTTCATAAAAATTCCATGCTAGGACAATTATTTTGTTATTTTTATTTTTAATTGTTGATTTCTTTTTAATTGGAATTTTTACACCTGGTACAAATTTATTATGTTTCAACCTGTTGTCCTCAACTATATAATTAATTTCGTTTGAAATACCAAAAAAATTCAAAGCAGTTGTAGCTTTTGCCGGTGCTCCATAACCGATTAATAAATTATTCTTTTCTTTTAATTTTTTGATATTTTTTCTAACGTTATTTCTTATTTTATATATTTTTTCTCCAAATTTTTTATAAGTACTAAATTTTTTAATTCCAAATTTTTCCTCATCTCTTAGCATTTTTTTTATACTATTTTCTATTTTTACTTTTTGTCCTTTCTTCACATAAATTCTGATCGAGCCACCATGAGTATCTATTTTTTCCGATTTAAAGATTTTTGCGTCAAATTGATTAAAAAAATTTATTAAAGAGGTTAGAGACCAATAATTGTAGTGTTCATGATAAATATTATCAAAAGTAAGATCTTTTAAAGTATTTAATAAATATTGAACCTCTATAACTAATGTACCCTTTTTACTTAATAATTGTAACATACAATTAGTCATTTCTTTTAGTTTATCAGAGTGCGCAAACACATTAGAAGCTAAAATTAAGTCAGCATTTTTTGGAATTTTTCTTAAGTTTTTTTTTTCTAAAAAACCATTAAAAGTTCTAATTTTTTCTTTATTTGCTTTTTTAGCTAAATTTTTAGCTGGCTCAATACCTAAAACTTTTTTAAATCCTAATTCTAGAAATGGTTTTAACGCAATTCCATCATTGCTTCCTACGTCTATTATATATGATTTTTTTTTGTTTAGTTTAAATTCCTTTTTATACTTATTTGCAGCATCTATAAAATGTTTTCTAAATAATTTCGAAGTTGAGGAAGTATATAAGTAGTTTGAAAACATTTTTTTTGGATTAACAGACACTGATAGTTGACAATTATGGCACTTATCACAGTAGTTCATTTCAAGAGGATATAATTCACATTTTTCATTTTGTTTTTTTAACAAATTATTCGCTAGTGGTTGATAGCCAAGGGAAATAACTCTTTTGAGGTCTTTATTCCCACAACTTCTGCAGTCAAATTTGTAACAGCTTAATAACAATCTTTTTTCTTCTTCATTCACAAACAGGTGTTTAATTGTATGAGTTATTCCATAATTTTCATGATCTCTTTCACCTCTAACAAGATTCAAAAAAGTTGTATCCTTAGTAAAAACCATAGCGTGTGCAATATTAGGCTTTATCACAGACAATTGTCCTTCATTGACTACTTGAGTAATTTTTGGTGAATTTGGATTAATAATATCTTGAAAAATTTCAATAATCTGTCCTTTTGTAAAAAGACATTTCTGTTCTTGCTGAGGATGAAAATGATTTGCTCTAATAGTGCCTTTTTTGGAGTCAATTAAACCTATTAGATTTATCGGTTCAGGCAATTCATGATTGCTAATAGCCCCCCTTTTATCAGCAAAAATATTTTCTCCTTTTTTTACATACTCCAAATCTTTTGGAATAAGACGGGTTGACCATTTAAATATCATCTCTTTAATACTTTCATCTAAATTGTACAAAAATTTAAATCCGGTGCTTAATATTTTTTTATTTGATAAAGAAAATCCCAAATTAGGTACTTCGTCATTAGTATTCATCAATTTTACTTTTGAATTATATTTTTTGCATATCTCAGCAACCTCCTTTACTGAAACTGTGTCTTTTGTTAGGTTGAATGTTTGAAAGTTAATATTATCATTTTCTTCCATAAATCTGAAACAACGTGCAACATCAATTAAAGGAACAAGACTTTTAATTTGCCTTCCTTCTGCAAAAAGTTTTATTGTTTCATTTTGAGAAGTTTTTTTAGAAAATAAATTAGGCATAATGTCTAGACGAGTTGAGTCTGATGAGTATCCATAAACTGAACCTAATCGTAAGATAATATAATTTTTTCCAGATTTTTTTAGTTGCATTTCATTAGAAGATTTAGAAAGAGAGTAAGACAAAACTGGATTAGAAGCTTCCTCTTCTTTTATATTTTTTTTTACTTCTTTTATCCCTTCAAAAATAACGTGTGTAGATGGAAAAATTATCTTACAGCTATCTTTTATACTATCTATAATATTTTGAGTACCTTGTATTCCAACATTTTTAATTTCTGCATCTTGTTTTTCATTAGACTCATTTTTTGTTCTAGGTACTTTTGTTATACCAGCCAAATGGTGAACTACATCAACATCTGAAAAATGTTTTCTTACTAAATTTTTATCTAAAATATCCCCATGAATAAAATCCATATTCCAGTCTCTTATTTGTTTTACTCTTTCTGAAATGAACCGATTATCAAATACAGTGATTTTATGGTGCCAGCTGTACCCAGAATATATTTTACAAAGTTCTGTACCGATGTAACCTAAACCACCTGTAATAATTATCTTTTTAGACATAATACTGAATAATATTTACATATACTAAATTTTGTAATAACTCAATTTATATGAAAATCATCGATAGTTTTATGTTTTTTGACGAGAACATGTTATTAGACCTAAGGCTAAATGTTTTAGATAAGTATGTTTCAAAGTTTATAATATGTGAAGCTACATTTAATCATAAAGGTGAAGAAAAAAAACTTAAATTTAATCCAAATAATTTTGCAAAGTTTAAATCAAAAATTGAATATATCATTTTAGAGTCTAAGCCAGAAAATTTAAGAATTATAAATGACAATGATACAAGTGAGATTAAAAAATCGAAGATCTTGGATAATGCTTTAATAAGAGAAAATTTTCAAAGAAACTTCGTTAATTCAACTATTAAAAAATATAATGGTGAAGATTTAGTCTTAATAAATGATTTAGATGAAATTCCTAACCTAGAAAAATTTAAATATAAAAAAAAGATTTCTATATTTGAGCAAAAAATGATTTATTTTAAATTTAATCTTATGTATCCAAATATGAATTGGTTAGGCAGCAAGATATGTAAGATTAAACATTTAGAAAGTCCTCAATGGTTAAGGAACATAAAACCTAAAATATACCCCCTATGGCGACTTGACATTTTATTTTCAAAAAAAAAATATAATGATATATCATTCATTAATGAAGGTGGGTGGCATTTTACAAATATAAAAAAACCTGAGGAGATTCATTATAAAATGAAAAATTTTTTACATCATTTTGAATATGAAAAAAGTGGACTAGGTGTTAAAGAAATTGAAAAACTAATTAAAGAAAAAAGAGCATTGTATAATTATAGTGTAGATCAACGAGAAAATAAGTGGAATATTAATACTAGGTTGATTGAAATCGATTTAAACAAACTTCCAGATTATATTTTAGAAAATAAAGATAGATACAGAGAATATCTTTAGTTTAATGTGTGCTTAGCTCTTCTTTGATTTTTTCTTTTTTAGTCATTTGATCAACATCAACCCATTCAACTCTTTTTAAAGGTTTAGTTAAAGCGATTTTTAAAACATCCCCAACATTTTTTACTGGTATAATCTCCATAGCCTCCACTATAGTTTTAGGAACTTCTATTAAATCTTTTTTATTTTCTTCAGGAATCAAAACTTTCTTTATTCCTGCTCTGTGCGCAGCTAGTAGTTTTTCTTTTAACCCTCCGATTGGTAAAATTAATCCCCTTAAAGTAATTTCTCCCGTCATCGCTACATCTTTTTTAACTGGTATTTCAGTGATTGCAGAGATAATTGATGTCACCATTCCAACACCAGCTGATGGGCCGTCTTTTGGGGTCGCGCCTTCAGGCACATGTATATGAAAATCCTTTTTATCAAAAATAGGGGGGATGATCCCATAATCTAAACTTTTTGATCTGATGAAAGATTTAGCAGCTTTGACCGACTCTTGCATTACATCACCAAGTTTTCCAGTTATTTGCATTTTACCTTTGCCTGGCATAACAACAGATTCAATTTTTAATATCTCTCCTCCAACTTCTGTCCATGCCAAACCTGTTACCACACCAACTCTATTTTCCTCTTCGATTTCACCATAATTAAACTTTTGTACTCCTAATAAATCTTTTAGATCAGACTCTTTTAGAGGGTTGCTTATTTTTTCCTTGCTGTCTATTTTTTTAACTACTTTTCTCGCAATCTTAGAAATCTCCCTATCTAGATTTCTAACACCTGACTCTCTTGTATAGTGTCGAATAATTTTTCTATTAATATTTTCACCTATTTCCCATTCCCCTTTTTTTAAACCATTATTTTCACTTTGTTTTGGAATTAAGTACCTTTGAGAAATATTTACTTTTTCGTCTTCAGTATAACCAGATATTCTAATTACCTCCATTCTATCTAAAAGTGGGGGTAAGATATTAAGTGTATTGGCTGTAGTTACAAACATAACGTCTGAAAGATCGTAATCGACTTCTAAATAATGGTCATTAAATTCTTTATTCTGCTCGGGATCTAAAGCTTCAAGTAATGCGGAAGATGGGTCGCCTCTATAATCATTTCCAACTTTATCAATTTCATCTAATAAAAATAACGGATTTTTGGTGCCTGCTTTTTTCATCATTTGAATAATTTTTCCAGGTAATGATCCTATATAAGTTCTTCTATGTCCTCTAATTTCAGCCTCGTCTCTTATTCCGCCGAGAGACATTCTGATAAATTTTCTGTTTGTTGCTTTTGCAATTGATTTTCCTAAAGAAGTTTTACCTACTCCAGGGGGGCCAACTAAACATAATATTGGGCCTTTCATTTTCTGTATTCTTTTTTGCACAGCTAAAAATTCAATAATTCTATCTTTAACTTTTTCTAACCCGTAATGATCCTCATCAAGAATTTTTTGTGCATTTTTCAAATCAGTATTAATCTTTGATTTATTTGACCATGGTAGCTCAGTCATCCAATCTAAGTAATTTCTTACAACCGTTGCCTCTGCTGACATTGGGCTCATTGATTTAAGTTTTTTTAATTCTGATAAACATTTTTCTTTTGCAAGTTTTGGCATGTTTGCATCGTGTATAGATTTTGTTAAACTAGAAAGCTCATCTTTTCCCTCGTCTATTTCTCCCAATTCTTTTTGAATAGCTTTTAATTGTTCATTTAAATAATATTCGCGTTGAGTTTTTTCCATTTGATTTTTAACTCTACCTCGTATCTTTTTTTCGACAGAAATAACGCTCGTTTCTTTTTCAATAATTGCGTGTATTTTCTCTAATTTTTTTTTCAAATCCAATATTTCTAATAATTCTTGTTTTTCAAAAATTTGAATATTCAAATTTGATGAAATGTTATTGGCTATTTGAGATGGATTTTTTAAGTTTTTTAAATTACTAGTTATTTCACTTAAATCTTTTTTACTCAAAACTTGAAGTCTCTCAAATTTTTTAACTAACCCTAAAGCTAATTGTTCGGTGTCTTTTGAAGCGTTTTGATCCTCTACAATTTCAACTTCACAAGTTAAAAATTCTTTTGACTTTTCGTGTTTTAAAATTTTAACTCTTTTTTCTCCTTCAACTAAAACCTTAACTGTTCCGTCTGGAAGTTTAAGAAGTTGTAAAACTTTGCTTAAACAGCCATATTGAAATAAATCCTTCTCATTAGGATCGTCTACTTCAGAATTTTTCTGTGTGACTAAAACGATTGACTTATCCGACTTCATCACTTCCTGTAAAGCTTTTATTGATTTTTCTCTACCAACAAAAAGAGGTACTACCATTGAAGGAAAGATCACAATATCTCGTAAAGGTAAGAGAGGCTTTAGATACGTTGTTTTCATATTATATAATATGGCTATAATTCAACTAATTTCAAGAAGCAAATAAAAGCTAAGCTACAGATGTTGATGCTTTTTTACCATATGTGACAATGGGTTCAGAAATTCCTTTTACAGCAGAGCTGTCAACAGTTACTTTTACTACATCCTCCATATCAGGTAATTCAAACATTGTCTTAAGCAAAGTGCTTTCTAATATTGATCTTAGGCCTCGTGCCCCAGTTTTTTTTGAGATTGCTTTTTTTGCAATTTCAAAAATAGCATCATCTTTGAATTCCAATTCAACTTCTTCAAATTCAAATAATCTTTTATATTGTTTTATTAAAGAGTTTTTTGGTTCTTTTAAAATTTTAACTAGTGATGTTTCATCTAAATCATCAAGAGTTGCTATTATAGGCATTCTACCAATAAATTCAGGGATCAAACCATATTTTATTAAATCTTCTGGTTCTAATAATTTCATAATTTCTGATAAAAGTTGCTCTTTATAATTTTTTACTTTTGCTCCAAAACCTATTGAGGTACCTTTTCCTCTGCTATCGATCAATTTATCTAAGCCGGCAAAAGCTCCTCCACAAATAAAAAGTATATTAGTAGTATCTACTTGTAAAAATTCTTGTTGGGGATGTTTTCTTCCACCTTGTGGGGGCACACTCGCTATTGTTCCTTCCATTATTTTTAGTAAAGCTTGTTGAACTCCCTCTCCGGAAACATCTCTTGTTATCGAGGGATTTTCTGATTTTCTACTAATTTTATCTACTTCATCTATGTAAACAATTCCTCTTTGGGCTTTCTCCACATTATAATCTGCGGCTTGAAGAAGTTTTAAAATTATATTTTCTACATCTTCTCCAACATATCCTGCTTCTGTTAAAGTTGTAGCATCAGCCATGGTGAATGGAACATCTAATATTCTCGCTAAAGTTTGAGCTAACAAAGTTTTTCCACATCCTGTAGGTCCTACTAATAAGATGTTAGATTTTGATAATTCTATATCTTTATTATTTTTAGTTTCATGATTTAATCTTTTATAGTGATTGTGAACAGCTACTGAAAGAATTTCTTTAGCTAGCTTTTGTCCAATCACATAATCATCTAATACACTACAAATCTCTTTTGGTGAGGGAACTCCGTCTTGATGTTTAACCAAAGAGCTTTTATTCTCCTCCTTGATAATATCCATGCAAAGTTCTACACACTCATCGCATATAAAAACGGTTGGACCAGCTATAAGTTTTCTTACCTCATGTTGGCTTTTTCCACAAAACGAGCAATATAATATATTTTTATTATTTTTTTCTGACATAGCGAATCAACTATGGATAATATAAATATCTATAATATGCTAATCAAGCTGAAGTTGTGGAATTTTCTATATCTTGTGATTTATTTCCTTTTTTCCACAACAGAGTCTATCAAGCCAAATTTTTTAGCTTCTTCAGCTGTCATAAAATAATCTCTTTCCAGTGCATCTGAGATTTCTTTTAAGGATTTGCCAGTATGCTTTGAGTAAATATTATTTAGTCTTTCTTTTAAAGATAGAATCTCTTTAGCATGAATTTGAATATCCGTCGCTTGACCTTGAAATCCAGCAGATGGCTGGTGAACCATAATTCTTGAGTTTGGCAAAGAATATCTTTTTCCTTTTTCACCAGCTGCTAATAAAAAAGAACCCATCGATGACGCTTGCCCAATGCATAATGTTGAAACTGGTGAGTTGATATATTGCATAGTATCATAAATTCCTAAACCAGCAGTTACTAAACCACCAGGACTGTTAATATAAAAGTTTATTTCTTTGTTTGGATTTTCTGATTCTAAAAATAAAAGTTGCGCAGTTACTAATGAAGCGACTGTATCATTAACTGGTCCTACAAGAAAAACTATTCTCTCCTTGAGAAGTCTTGAATAAATATCATATGCTCTTTCTCCTTTGCTTGTTTGTTCAACAACCATTGGTATTAAATTATTCATTTTTTCTTCGAAATTACGACTCATGTTTGAGTTATACAACTATTGATTACTTTTTACTAATTTTTTTTGTTTTGATCTTATTTTTGGTTGATAGAGCGGTCTTCAATTTCTTATCAATTTCTATATTAGGTTTATTAAATTCAGTAATTATTTTCTCTGCTTCTTTTGTATTAATTTCTCGTAAAGAAAGATTTATTTTTGATTTTATGAGATCTATAATTTTTTCTTCATACAAAGAACCTTTTAGACTTTGAGAAGCGCTCGGATTTTTTTGATAATATTCTAAAACCATTTTTTCCTGCCCAGGCATACCTTTTATTTGTTTTTGTATTTCTGCTTTAACTTCAGCTTCTGATACTTTAAGATTGTTTTTTTCCCCGATCTCGTTTAGTAAAAGTCCTAGCTTAATTCTAGATTTTGCTAATTTTTCATTTTTTAATTTATGTTTTTCTTTTTCCTCTGGTTTAAGACTTTGTGTCATTATCGAGATCTCTTGATCAATTAGGTTTTGAGGTAAGTCAACTTGATGATTTTTTTCAAGTTGATCAAATATTTCTCTTTTAGTTATAGCATTGAGTGCTTGTGAATATTGACTTGCGATCTGTTTTTCTACTAAAGATTTTAAATCTTTAATATCTTTTGCGCCCATTGATTTTGCAAAATCATCATCAATTTTAATTTCTTTCGGTTTTTTTATATTTTGAATCTTGCATTCAAATATAGTTTGTTTGTTAGCTAAATTTTTTTTTGGATGATTAGCGGGAAGTTTTGTATCCAAAATTTTTGTATCACCCTTTTTTACTCCTACAAGCTGATCATCAAATCCTTTTAAAAAAAGATCTTTACCTAATTCTAATTGAATACCTTTTCCCTCACTTCCTTCAAACTTATTGCCGTCAGCAGTCGCTGAGTAATCAAAAATTACTTGATCCCCTATAACCGCTTTTTCATTATCGTTTTTTTCTTCAAACTGTTTATTTTGTTTTGAAATTTCCTCTAACTTTTCTTGAATAATTTTTGCTTCAATTTTCAATTTAAAACTTGTAGCCTTAAATTTATCAAAGTTTTTTAAAGTAACAATGGGTAAACAGTCTATCTGAAGTTCATAATTTAAATCTTTCCCTTCGCCAAACTGTTTTAAATCAATTTTTGGTTGTCCAGCTATTTTTAATTTTTTTTCATTAATAGCTTTTGTTGTTGTCTCTCTTAAAATCTTGTCGACCACTTCCCCATATATAGATTTTCCAAATTGACTTTTAATAACTGAGGGTGGAACTTTTCCTGGTCTAAAACCTTTTAAAGCTACTTCTTTTTGAAGTTCTTCCAATCTCTCATTCATTTTGATTTGTATATTTTTTTTGTCTACAATTACAGATAAAATTGTTCTAAGCCCTTTTTTCGATTTAATTTCTATTTTCATAAAATTTTGGTGGGCAAGAAGAGACTCGAACTCTTAAGCCTTGCGGCACTGGTTTCTAAGACTAACGTATGTCTTAAAACCCTGAACTACCAACACTCCTTTCTTCCTACTGCGTATCATTCCAGTCGCAATCGTATCACTCATCGTATCAATACTTTTACCGATTGATACATTCGTATCTATCGTATCACTTCTGGTGGGCAAGGTCGGACTTGAACCGACAAGTCTTGCGACACTAGTTCCTAAGACTAGCGAGTTTACCAATTTCTCCACTTGCCCTGATACTATTTTTGGAGACCTTGTAAACGACATCTTCTACTTTTTCAACTTTCTTCTAGAGTTATGTCCAATCATTGAAGAAACAGAAGCAACAGCAGGTGTTGAACCACCATTTGCACTACCCTTTTTCTTCTTAGCTTTGTACTTCTCTAGACTTTCAATAGCTGTTTCCAACATATCATCTGTACTATGAGTATAGAATTGAAGTGTTGTTTCTATTGCTTTGTGACCTGCTAAATCCATCACAGCTTTAGTTGGAACTCCTGCTTCAACTAATCTTGTAATGAAAGTATGTCTAGTAGAGTAAGGTTGGTATTTTGTTTTAACACAATTTCTACCATCTTTATCTAATAGAGTTTGGGCAAAGCCACATAACCTCATATACCTATTCCAAGTATGTCTAATAGAACTTTTACTTACTGGAAAGAACCTATTCTTTTCATCTTGTAAAGCTGATTGTCTTCTTCTTTTCAAGATTTCATATGCTCTTTGAGTAAGTGGTATCTTAGACCAATTACCAGTCTTAGGTCTTTTGAACTGCAACTCTCTCTTACCGAAATCTACCATATCAGTATTGATAGCGTTGAGTTCTCCATCGTGCCTAACCCCAGTATCAATTGCTATTGTAAAACAATCTCTCCAAAAGTCGTCATTCATATCTGACATCATTTGAAGTAGCTTGTCTTCATCAGCAAGAGACATAGGTGCTTTAGGTTTACTTACTGCTCTTGGGTCATCAAAGATACCAAAGTTTTTCTTACTTGGGTCTAAGGTATCAGAAAGACTAAGTAGTCTTTTCTTGATAGCAACAGCAGTTAATTGTCTCCAAACACCTAACCTTTTATTTACTGAGTTAGTATTAGATGTACCATACATATTCATAGGTCGGTTCTCGACTTGCTTCCTGCACCATTCCTTGAACTCGTATAGTGTCCACTCGCTTTTATGCAGGTCAGAAATTTTTGGACTTTTATTATCTCTCTCTGCGAAAAAGTTAAGAGTGTCTCTAAAGTATTGTTTGATTAGTGACATATGTTTAGAAGAATTTGACTTCCAAATAGTTTCTTCCAAAACATTATAAAGACTTTGCAGAGTTGCGTCTGTTGTCTTTACATCAACATCTGCTTCGAGAAATTTTCTTGAAGATAACTTCTCAATCATATCTGCTTTAGTCTTACACGCTTGGGCTAGTTGTTTCTCAAATTGTACTCTAGCTTCTGCGTCACTCATATCTGCACCAATACCTAGTTTGATTGTATGAGTTAAAGTTTTCTCTTTCTTCTCTCCATTGTGGATATAAGATTTAGAACGCTTAACCCATAGTGCATTGTCACCTCTGAAAGTAATACCACTTGGTAGTGTTCCCCTCAGTTGGCTTTTTAGTGTTTTATTCAACATAATATTTACTCCTTTCTATTTATGTGAACGTGCTTGTTTGTATTGTCTATCCACCAGAAGTCTTGGGCTATCTTTCCAGTCCGAAGTTGTTCCAATGAATAGCTTCTGAAGTTTTCTACCTAACATAGTTAGTCTTACATATGACAGCTTCTGGCTTCCGTGAGGATTTTGTATTCCCTCAATGAAACGCAGTTCTTTTAAGTCAGCTATCATTCTAGATAAACTAGATGTAGATATAACTACTCCAAAAAATTTGTGATAATATTCTCTTACTGCAAGAGAACTAATAGGTTCACCATCAGGTAAAGCCATTATCACTTTGAAGACCAGAGTTAATTGTAATGGTATTCCATTTTTAAACTGGACTTCTTTTCTCGTACTTTTACTTATCTCTTGTAATATCACTTTGTCGAAGTGAATATTATTTGTTGTGCAAGTGTACGACATTCTTCTCCTTTCTATTTAACTTTAGTACCTTTAACTTATCAGGTTTGTTATGAGAGAGTTTTGTCTGTGATATGATATTTTCGATTTGATGTTTGTATGGGTCAAAGTCTTTCCACAACGGAATTACTTCTGTTGTTTCAATCAGACCCTGACGTCTTATCTTATCGAAAGTATATGTGATACAGCAGTCACCTATCTTTAATGAAGAAGTCCTTTCATATTCATCTTCATTAATTAGTGTCTTGCTGAAGTAAGGTTGTTTAGCTACCTCTTGTTGGTAAACTAAACCATTGGGATATTCAGAACGTAAGTCGTAGATGTGATAATCAAAATCATTCACCTGTCTCCATAACTTACATCTGGTGTACCACCAAACTCCACAGCTTAACTTAGCTATACTCATAACTAGCTTAGTTATAGGTTTTGTACTTAACTTATTTTCTTCCATACTTAACTCCTATCTTTAATGGATTTTTGATTGTTGCACAAGTGATAATTGCACCTGTGAATTGATTGCAATTTAGACTCAATATAAACTGCGAAAAAATAGATAGAAAACTTATGTAGCTTTCCGACCTATTGTCTGTGACAACCAGAGACTGCATTATTCTAACTCGTCTTCTGGTGTTGAAAAGACAACGACCTTATGTTCTATGACAGGTCTTGCACCTAGTTCAGATTTTGCGTTAGCGAGTGCCACAGCAAGTTTATCTTTACCTTTAGTGTCAAGCATATGTCCAACATCAGGTGTTTCTTTGACGTGTGTTATAAACATATTCAATCCTTTTATGTTCCAACTTCTAAAAAGAAGTTTGTGATTAATAAAAAATTCTTTGCTGATAAAGGAACTAGCCGAGCAATAGAAAGAAAGTAAAGGTTGCCAGTTATTAACTAAATTCCAATCGTTGCAATTGGAACTTCGGCTTTGTTCCTGCAATTGATATAACATTTTAAATTCATTAAAAAAGGTGAACACCACAACTAAAAGTGGTTATCAGATAGCCACTGCACTTTTAATGGTTATGACGTGACCACTTTCGATATTCTCTTTTTATCTAATACTTCTACGTGATGGCTCATTCGCTTCCACCATTTAGCAAAGGTAGAATAATCTTTTGGTACGACCATTCCATAACCTTTGAATACTGATTTAACGTAGCTTGATTTCCAAAACTCTTTAACTGAATATTTAGGTTTGTTTGCTTTCTTATGTTCGTCCTGCTTTTCTTTAAAATAATTATACATATAGATTAATGAATTTGACCCTCTGAAATATTCTTTTTCAAACCTGTGCATTGACCACCTTTTATCTGACTTGGTCATACCCTCACAAACATACAAAAGTGCTTCTGTTGGTGATACATTCATTTCTTCTAAAATCATACGCAGGTTAATATAGCCATATATTTTGTAGTCTTTATGCTTTTTATATGCTTTGGCAAAATCAACAGGATTTTTAAGTCCGTGCTTTTTCATATAAGAATTAAGACCAACCTGTAAAACACTTGGACTTCTACTGGCTAGAACTGGTTTCATTCTTCTATTTGGTCTATCTAATAATGAAGCAATTCCTGAGTTATAATTCTGGTTTAATAATGATTGACCAAAAGTACCTCTTTTCTTACTTCTACCAGTTCCAAGTAATCCACCTTTGTCAGCTACAAATTGTGCAAATGGATTTAACTTTAAGAATATCTCTTGGTTCTTTTCTAAATCGTCCACCAAAGGTTTTAAAGTCTTTCTGTTTTCTTCTGCAATCTTTTGTGTAAGTTGGACAACAGGTTTTAACTTCTCTGTGACTTTGGTCTCTAAGTTCTTTAATTGATTTTGTAATTCTTTATTACGATTACGTTCTTGTATTATTTTCTTTTTAATAACTTCGTCCATACTTATTCATCTTATATCAGAATGAAAGGTAAGACTTCAAGAGTTTCACGTGGAAAACTTTTAGAAAGTTTAAGAACAGATAATGAGAAAGATAAACGCAAAAAAATTTTTCAGAAAAAAAATCAAAAAATAAAGCAAAAGTCCTATCGTTAGTTATAAAGACTAACGTAAAACCAAGTAATCATTAGGTTATACGCAGAAAAAACGTATCATTGATACGATATAGGTATACCCCCTCTGTTTTTTTGAAGACTACCCCTATGGGTAAAAATAAAAAATATACTATACGTAAAGGTTGTCAGATTTTTTCTTCAAATTTTTCATCATAGAAAAACTTATCGTACAACGAATAGTCTACTGCGTAAGCTAAGAACTCCTCACAATTGTCTAGAATGAACTGACGAGCCACCTTAGACCTGTCTTTTGGTGGAACTTTAAGTTTCTCCTTACCATCTACTTGAATATCTGCCTGAACAACAAAATCTTTTATTATTTTCTCTAGCTTATTCTCTGCCTTATGTTTCTTAAAGAGAGCTTTGAGATATATTACTTTTGGTTTTTCCATAACTTTATTTACAATAAGATATACTTATAGTCAGATGTTGTTGGTTGTTCTTATTTCTGCATAAAGATTAACTATAAGTTTAATTATAGTAGTATCCTAATAGTGGCACTTAATTGAAAAACAACAAAATCAAACAACTTTAAGTGCATTTCTAACCATAGAAGCTATTTTCTTACTATACTTTGCTCTCTTTCTATTCTTTCTTTTCTTTGCTGTGCTTCTTGCATATTCACTTGAAGATAACCTATTGATTACACTTTCAGGTAAATATCGTTCACCAGTGACACTAGACTTCTTTCCTGACTTAGTTCTCCACTTCTGAGCCGACCAGTTCTTTAAAGATTTCTGTGATGGTGCTAGAGCCATTATCTATAACCCCCACCTGCTTTCTTATATGCTTTAGCAAGTGCCTGTGCTTTTCTAGCTGACCATTTACCACTAGGTGTACCATAAGAAGAACTATTCATTATTCTCTGAAATATTCGTTTTCTTAAAGTTGGTTTGGTATAATTACCTGCTTTATTTACTGATGATTTCTTCATATTTTAATCCAAGAATTTTCTGTTTTATCTCCAAAGTATTTATCTATTTCTGCATTAAAGAGTTCTTCTTTTCTCATTTTCATAGATAACTCTTGGTCTCTTGAAAGGTGTTTAACCCAATGATTACAAGCCACCTGTAAGCAATCTATTCTGTCGTCTTGTGATAAAGAATGTACTTCTTTTTGCAGTCTGCTTATTTGATAGAATAATTGATACCTCAATGCTGTTTCTTGTGGATACAACATATTAGTTTCTTCGTAGTCCTTTTTGACTACATATTTATCTACAATCAATCTATGCTGAGAAATGATAGGTTCTAATGTATCTAATATTCTTCTATGTTTATTAGAGGTTTGTCTTACCATTTCAGTAGTACAAGGATATTGCTTTATTAAATAAGGTTTTAATAATGCTTCAAACATTCCTTGACCGAAGTTTTCTTCAATAAGAATTTTGTTTACTTTATGCTTCTTAGCAACATCTACTAATTTAGATAATGTATGTTCAGAATAACCTGCATTGAAACCACCAATATCTAATAGATAAATATTACCATTAGCAAATTTTGTTATACAATAAGCTGTTTCATCACGACCTTTACCTGATGGGTCAATTGCCATTACACAACCAGAATAAGGAAGCCACTGACCTTGTATATTCATAGGTCTAAAATAAGCGTCTCCCTGTAATCCGACATTAGGTAAATCATTATGTTGTAATTCAGGACTAGAAGCCCAGATAACTTTTTCTGGTGCATTTTCAGGATTACAATTCATAACCACTAAGTCTGATAATTTTAATGGAAACTTATTTAAATCACTTAACGTAGTATCTAATTGATACTGCATATTGAAACCTAGTCTTCCATAACTAGCTTCTCTTTCTAATAAATCTTTTTCGTCAAATCTTGTTGGGTCTGTGGGTTTGCCAATTAAATTTATATCCCAAGTATTATTTATTATAGGTGCAAGATTAGAACCATAAGACTTTATCTGTTTCTCGCTAGGGTATCTAGCAGTCCAATAACGTATTTTATAACCTCTCTCTTGCAACTTGTTATAAATACTTTGTTCTGTCTGTGGTGTACCAAGATAAACAATTCTTGAAGTGTCTGGTTTAATTACAGCTTCAAATTCTTTTATAGCTTCAGATAACTTGTCTCTCATAAACTGAGTTTGAGTATTTCCTGAAGTTTCTATATCGTCAGCTACAACTAAGTCTGCACGTGAACCTGTAATCTGTGAAGTAATTCCTAAAGACTTAACACTAGGTTGCTGTGAAGCTGTTGCAGTATTTACATCAAAACTAATCTTTGATTGTCTCTGGTCGTCTCTTGGATACAAATGTTGAAGTATTGGTATCTCTGATAATAACCTTAAACAGAAAGTACTAAAGTCGTCTGCTCTATTCTTAGAAGCAGATACAACAAGTATGTTTATATTGGGATTTAATAAAAGTCTCCAAAGTACATAACTTGCAGTAATCCAAGATTTCCCTACACCTCTAAAAGCAGAAACAATTATTCTACTATCACCATTAGCTATGTAATCTGCTATATCGTATTGTACTTTAGTTGGTTCAGGTAAATTTAAATGTTTCCAAGTGAGATATAAAAAATTTCTAAAATCAGTTAGTTTTGTTAGAAGTTTTTCGTTTTTCATCAAATGGTAGTTCCTCTATTAATTTACTTAATGGACTATCGTTAGTAGGCACTGCGTCTATCCCATTATCTCTAAGAAATTGTCTAGCTACATTTAAGTCACTAGATTTAGCTTCTGGGTCTTTTACTCTTTTAAGTAATTCTTCTGCTAGAACTCCGTGTAATTCTTTTAGTTTTTCACTCATTGATTTCTCTCTATTCTTATAATTTTCATATCATCACTTAGTTCTGCCTTTACTTTTGAACATATATAAAGAGCATTACTATTTCTGGTAGCTATACGTTTCTTTTCAATACATTTAGAAACACTAGGCATATAAGTCATTTCTGTTAGTTTTTGTTCTGTACCAACAAACATTAACAATGCCATTATTTCTACCATTAGTGATTACCATTTTTTCTAATTAATTTTTCTACGTCTTCTTGTAGTTTATCTATCTTCTTATTTGCTTCAGTTAATAAAACTTTAGTATGAATATTTTCATCTAATTGGATTTGATGTTTCTCTAATAATTTCGAGTTCATTTCAATTAACATCAGCATTTCTAAATTTTTGGGTGTCTGTTCAGCTTTCTTTAATAAGTCAGCTTCCATCAATTGTTTTGAAGTTTCTAATGTATTTAATCTTTCAACAATTCCAAAGTAAGCCCACAAGCCAGAACAAATTACAAAAATCAAAGCTACTAAATTACGAATAGGTAAACTTAGATTTGTTTCTGAATTTATTTTCATACTTTTGCACCTACTTCTCTACATTCAAACTTAACTACTATTTTATTTTGATTTATGTAGTCAGTATCCCATTCTTCTAATTCAGATAAATTTTGAAAAGTTTTCTGTGCAACACCATAACCTGCATTTACACAATCATAGTGTGAGTTGAACTGCCAACCTGAAATAGAACTAGACGGACATTGTCCAGTGGCTACACTGCACATATACAGCACTAATAGATATTTCACTTATTTAAAATTTAAAAAACCAACAATAGAAGCTACGAGAGTTCCTACAAATACAAGTACAGCTACTGCACCTTTACCTTTAGATACTTCGTTTCTTAATGATTTAACTTCCTTACTTAATTCTTTTATGCTTTCTTGAATGTGTTTCATTCTTTCTGCACAAAGTTTTTCGTGTGCTGAAAGTCTTACTCCTGTTGCTTGTTCAACAAATTCCTTAGAAGTAATCTTTCTTCTAGGCATTATTATTCAGGTTTTGGATTATCTGATTTAACTTTTGCGATAGCGTCTTTCCAATTAGTCGTATCATTCACACTATCCCAATATTGCATATCAAGTTGTTCCTCTATGCTAGGATATTGTTTTGCTCTTAGACCAATATATTCTTGTTTAGCTTTTAGTTCTTCAGCTTTAGAATTTATATCGTTCATTGAAATTGGTGTTGTATTATTTTTCCAATCTATTTCTGATATACTTCCGTCTTGTCCAATAGTAAAATTATATTCAGCATTTGGATTTATTTCCAATATTGCCTTTGATTGCCATTTTTCCATTTATTACTCCTATGTTATACTATTTGCTATTTCTGAAACTCTAATCATACTTCTACTTGCAAAAGAAAAATTATGATTATTTTGTCCATAATTTAAGTAAATATTATAGTTAGCTGCATTTCTTTTAAATGCAGGATAAAAACTTCTTTGGTTAGTATTTTGTGCCGATGGTGTGTATAGAGTAGAAAAATAAACACCTGCTAGAAAATAATCATCTGTACCACCAACACCTGCAAAACCAGAAATTCCTCCAAAAGAGATTGCTGTTCTTGAACCAAAATTGCCTGTATCACTATTTGGTACTGGGATAGCATTACTATCGCCAGAGGTTGCTACTTGACTATCCATAAATGCTAAACCACAACCTACATCGTGGTGTGCCATACCTAATCCAACATTCGCTTCTAATAGAAATTTACTATCTGCTGAAGTTGGTGTTATATCTACTTTAAAATTACTATTAAATATATCGTATGAGCCGTGATTTATTCCGTGCAAACCTTGATAGATAGTTTCTTTAACTTGTAAAATTCCACCCCCTGCGTTTGCAAACTCAAAACCATTCGCACCAGAATTTACTTTAACGACTTGTCCTGCTGTTCCGATAGAAAGTCCTGTTGCATTACCTGAACCATCAGTAGTCACAATTTTATTGTTTCCTAATCCTGATAAGCTGTCAGCTACTCCTTTAGCCATAAACTTCCAGTAGGTGCTATTTTCTGTTCCTGAAGTTGATGGTGCTTGATTAGTTGATGTTGCTACTGCGATGTAAGTTGAAACAATACCATTGTCGGTATATTGAACAAAATCATCAACAGCATATGCAGTAGAATTAGACCAAACACCTTTATTAACAGGTTTAATCCTACCAAGATTTATAGTTGCCATATTATATTTTCTCCTTAATTATTGTTAGACACTAACAACCAAATCGCCATTAGCATTGATTGTGAATGTTAGATTTCGTGAAGCAAAAAAACTTTCGTCAAATAAATCAGCGTCTACGTTTGCAACTGATATATCGTCTACTCCACTATTTGTTGTAGTGATTTGTAAGTCTTCCTTGACACCATCACTATCGGTATCAACATATTTAAAACCATAGAACTCAGAAGTTCCTGCGTCACCAAAAACTAATTCAGTTCCATCATCTTTAACGACTAATCCTTTCTTCGCATTTCCTGAAAGATTGGATACAATGTCACTAAGGTCTCTAGCTTTACTAGGCATAATTTACTCCTGTGATTTATGATTTATTAAAGTATTAAAGTATCTGCTTCAGCTTCGGTTAATGGCTCTCCTGCCACTAACTTAGCTTTAGCACTAGCTTTTAATGTTTGATGTTCTTCTATTTTAACTTTATTTTCTTCAATGTTGCTTTTTGATTTTTCTTCTCTTGCAACAGCATTTTGTTCTTCTTCTGTTGTCATATCAATATTTTGTATTTCGCCAGTAAGAACATTGTGTATAGTTTTTTTCATATTAACTCCTTAATTTTTCAATCCATAAACAGCATAGTAGCCAGTTGTTGTAAAATTTGCTGAACCACTTGCACCAAGTCTAATTCCACTATGTGAAAGTGTACTATTAAGCATACCATAGCCGTGAGACATACCTACATAATTAGATTGTGACCAAGATGTTTGATGTTGTATCAATGTCTTTCTTGTGTCTATGGGATTATCAAAAGTCATTTCCATCATACTATGCTCATCTGCCTTTTCATTTTGCCAAGTATTAACTACTCTAAAACCTTGACTATCGTCTTGTCGATAATCATTTTGATTTCCTGCATTTGTCCACCTTGCATTTGCACTACCTGAGTTTCCATATTCGCCATTTGCTCTTATATAATATGTAGCAGTATCAAGAGAATTGTCAGACGCTTTTAACAATCCTACTTCCAAATAATTACCTGCGTCAAAAGTAAAATTACAAAATAATTTATACAATTTATAACTTGTAGAAAAGCAACCTTGAATATCAATATAATTTGAAGCAGTTGTGCTACCACTTGCAATTTTTACAAAGTCAGAAGATAATGTTCCAAATTCAAGAGCCGAAGCACCTGAGTTTACTTTTACTACTTGTCCTGCACTTCCTAATGAAAGTGAACTATTCCAAATTCCACCAGAACCAGAAGCGAGTATGTTCCATTTCGTAGTGTCAGTTGGAAGATTTCCTGTTGTCGAAGTCTTTGCAACATATGAACTGCCATTGTAATAAACTATGTCATCTAAAACATAGGCAGTACTATTGTCGTAAGTACCTTTGAACACAGGTTTGATTTTTCCTATGTCTATTGTCGCCATAATTTTTTTCTCCTTATATTGTTGCGATTAAGTTTCCTGTTGTAGCGTCTATGCTAAACGTAAAACCACTTGCACTGAACAAAGTGTCAGTGAAAGAATTGTATTGAGTGTTGCTTATGTTATCTGCACCTTGATTGGTTGTGATAACTTGCAACGTATTATTAGCAGGTTCTGGCGTATTCGCCTGT
>CACHQZ010000012.1 GCA_902582165.1 uncultured Pelagibacteraceae bacterium | reverse complement strand
ACCTTTTACGCAAGAGATTTAGTTTCGGAACCAGGCAATATTTTACATCCTGATGAATATGCAAGGAGAATAAAATCACTTAAAAAATTTGGCCTTAAAGTAAGTATTTTTGATAAAAAGAAATTAAAAAAATATGGAATGAACGCACTTCTTGGTGTGGGACAGGGAAGTGTTAGAGGCTCTTATTTAGCAATCATGGAATGGAATGGAGATAAAAAAAATTCAAAACCTTTAGCTTTTGTTGGTAAAGGAGTTTGTTTTGATACCGGTGGTTATTCTTTAAAGCCCGCTAGATTTATGGAAGATATGACTTATGATATGGCTGGTTCAGCTGCTGTTGTTGGTTTAATGAAAAGCTTAGCTTTGAGAAAAGCAAAAGTGAATGCAGTTGGTGTGGTTGGCCTAGTAGAGAATATGGTAAGCGGAAACGCTCAGAGACCTGGAGATATTGTAAAATCCTATAGTGGAAAAACTATTGAAATTTTAAATACAGATGCAGAAGGAAGATTAGTTTTAGCAGATGCACTTACTTACACTGAAAAAAAATTTAAACCAAAGTTTATAATAGATTTAGCTACACTCACGGGTGCAATAATTGTTTCATTAGGATCTGAGTATGCAGGACTCTTCTCCAACGATACTATGCTTTCAAAAAAAATAATTGACGCCGGCAAAAAAGTTGGAGAGAAAGTTTGGAGAATGCCACTTAATGAAAATTATGATAAGCTTATGAATTCAAAAAATGCTGATATTCAAAATATAAATTATGTCGGTGGAGCAGGGTCAACTACTGCGGCTCAATTTTTACAAAGATTTATTTTAAATAAAACTCCCTGGGCTCATTTAGATATTGCAGGAATGGCTTTCTCAAAATATGGAGGTGCTTTAAATTCAGGTGGAGCAACGGGTTTCGGTGTAAGACTTTTAAATCAATTTATCGAAGAAAATTATGAGTAATACAGAAAGAACATTATCTATAATTAAACCTGACGCCTTAGAGAGGAATCTAGAGGAAGAAATAAAAACATTGTTGATAAAAAATAACCTTAAGATTAAAGACAGTAAAAAAATACATTTAAGTAAGGATGAAGCGGCAGAATTCTATAAAGTTCATCAATCAAAACCTTTTTATAATGATTTATGTGCCTATTTATCATCAGGGCCAATTATTGCTATGATATTAGAAGGGGAAAACGCGGTATCATTGTACAGAAGAATTATGGGAGCTACTGATCCTAAAAAGGCAGAGGCAAATACTATCAGAAAAATTTACGGCATTTCAATAGACAAAAATTCTGTACATGGTTCTGACTCATTTGATAATGCAAAAAAAGAAATTGATTTTTTTTTTAAAAATTAATTTTGCCGAAAAATCTTAATTATTGCTTCTGGAAAAGCTGAGTACTCAAGCGCTTGAGTTTTAAGTTTAATTGAATTTTCATTATCTCCAGGAGATAAAAAGAAAGTTTTTTTTGTAATAATATTACCACCATCTAATTTTTCGTTCACATGATGTACTGTACACCCTGTTTTAACCTCTTTATTTTTTATGATCTTTGAATAAGTATTTAACCCTTTATACTTTGGAAGCAGAGAAGGGTGTATATTGATTATAATTTTTTTGTAATTTTGTAAAAATCTTTTTGATAAAATCTTCATATAACCAGCCAAGCAAATAAAAGAAATTTTATATTTTCTTAAAATATTAATAATTTTATTCTCATAATTAGATACACGTGTATTTATTATTATGTAAGGAATTGAATTTAATTTTGCGTATTTCAATCCTAATGCTTTTTCATTATCACATATGACTAAGTTAATTTTAATCGGAAAATTATAATTTCTAGATTTTTCAATTAAGTTTTTTAAGTTTGATCCTTTCCCAGAAATGAAAACACATGCATTTCTCTTTACCATTTTAAGGAATTTTTTAAATTAATTTTTTTTGCATTATTTTTTGAAATATATCCTATTTCGTATGGCTTATATTTATTTTCAAAGTAACTCTGTATTTTTTTTACATTTTTTTTCTTCACAATTAGACAGAAACCCACACCACAATTAAAAGTTTTCATCATTTCGTTATCGGATACATTTGTTTTTTTAATCCATTTAAAAACATCTAAAATTTTGATTTTTGATAAGTCGATATTAATTGAATAATGATTTGGTATAGATCTTGTTAAGTTCTCAATTAACCCACCTCCCGTAATATGAGCTGCAGAATTGATTAAGTTTTTTTCGGTAAGTTTTAATATTTCAACACTATAAATCTTTGTTGGTTTTAAAAATTTTAATTTTAATTTTTTTGAAGCTCTCTTTTTTTTCATGATTGATCTTACCAAAGAAAAACCATTTGAATGAATACCATTTGAGGGTATCGCAAGGACTACATCATTGTGATTAACTTTACTTTTTCCTAAAATTTTTTTTTTTGAGACTATTCCTACACTAAAGCCAGCTAAGTCAAATTTATTTGATCCATAAACACCAGGCATCTCTGCAGTTTCTCCTCCTATCAATTTACATTTTGATTGTTCACAACCTTTAAAAATTCCTTTCAATATTTTTTTTGTTTTGCCTAATCTAAGTTTATCGATAGCAATATAATCTAAAAAAAAAAGTGGTTTTGCACCTTGAACGATCAAATCATTAATACACATTGCTACTAAATCTATTCCAATTGTATCAAATTTTTTTAATTCATTAGCTAGTTCAATTTTAGTGCCAACACCGTCAGTACAAGAAACAATAACTGGATCTTTAATATTTAAATTACTTATATCGTATAATGAGGCAAATCCTCCAATCACGCCCTCCGCTTTTTTGACATTTTTTTTAGATATATTAGAAATATGTTTTACAAGCTTGTTAGCTAATGAGATATTTACACCGCTTTTTTTATAACTATTTTGCATTTTTTTTCATATAAAATGATATTTAACCTTTATGAAAATTTATAAATCAATATTTATTATTTTAGTTATTTTTTTTAAAACTGGAAATGTTTTATCCTCAGAAAATATCTTTAATGTTAATAATATTGAGATTGAGTTAGGTCCAGAAGCATCATTTAAAGATGCATCAAATAAAGCGGTTCAAAAAGGATTTGAAGAATTAATAAATAAAATATTATTAAAGGATGATGTAAAAAAACTTTCTAATTTAAAACTTCAGGACATTAAAGATTTAGTTCTTTATTATCAAACTTTTGATGAAAAAAAAATAAATTTAAATAAAAAAATTTTCAACATTTATTTTGATAAGGACAAAGTACATAGTTTATTTTATAAAAAAGGTATTTCTTACTCGGAAGTAACTAAAACCGAACTTTATCTATTACCAATTATTAAAGATGGAGATCAACTTTATATATATAATAAAAATTTTTTTTATGAGAAATGGAATGAAATCTTTAATGATGATCTTATAGAGTTTATTTTACCTATAGAAAATATAGAGACAATTCAAAATTTAACATTACATAAAGACAACCTTTTCAAAATTGATTTAAAAAAAATATTTAAAGAATATATCAATGAAAGTTTAGCATTAGTTGTTGTTGAAGAACCCAATTCTAAAAATGAGAAAGTTTTATTGCTAACAAATATATCAGGAAAAAAAATTGATAAAACTTTTATTGTTAAAAGACAAAAGCTTAAAAAAGAGGATTATTTCGTAAAAATTATAAATGAAACAAGCAAAGAATTAATAAATTTAATTAAAACCCAAAATTTAGTTGATATTAGAACCCCTTCATTTATTAACGCAAAATTGATGATTGATAAAAAAAATAATTTACTCGAGCTAAATCAAAGACTTAAAAAAATAGGTTTAATAAATGATGTTTATATACTTGAGCTAAATAAAAATTATGTTTTACTAAAAATAAAATATTTAGGAAAACTCAATAAAATAATTAATAAGCTAAAGGAACAAAAGATAATTTTAAGAATATTAGGTGAGGAATGGAGCATTAAAATCACATAATGAGCCAGTTAGTATTTAAATTTCCATTTAAAAAAAAATATTATGAACAGGATTTTTATGTTTCAAGCAATAATTTTAATGCTTACAAATTAATTGAAAGTTGGCCTAAATGGCCAGGAAAGTGGCTTAATATTTTTGGAGCAACTGGATGTGGAAAAACTCATTTGTCAAAAATTCTTGAGAAAAAAATTGTTAAAGTAAAGATTGTGGATGAAAAAGACCTAAATGAATCTATAATTAATTTCCAAAATAAGATCGATTGTTTGATTATAGAAAACTTTAAAAAAATTTCTGAAGAAAAACTATTATACTCAATATTAAATCAATCAAAAATGAATGACAGTTTTGTGGTAATAAACAGTATTAACTCCTTAAAAAATGTCAATTTTGATTTGAAAGACCTTCAATCAAGAATAAATAGTTTTATTAATATTGGTATAGAGCTTCCTACTGATGATTTACTTAAGGTAATTATATCAAAATCTTTTTCAGAAAGGCAAATCAGAGTAAACCCAAAAATATCCGATTATATTATTAAAAATGTAGAACGTTCTTACGAAAAAATGTTTAAATTTTTAAAAGATATTGATGAATTATCTTTATCTTCTGGTAAATCTATAAATATAGATTTAATTAAAAAAGCTTTAGAAAGATGAATAAATATAGAACCCATTTTTGCTCTGAACTCCAACTAGTTGATGTTGGAAAAAATGTTATAATTTCGGGTTGGATACATAGAAAAAGAGACCATGGAAATTTATTATTTGTAGATATTAGAGATCATTATGGAATTACTCAATGTGTAACAGAAAATAATAATAAACACTTTGCTCAAATAGAAAAAGCAAAACCAGAGTCAGTTATCAAGATTGAAGGGACAGTTATAAAAAGAGCAAAGGGAACTGAAAACTTAGATCTCAAAACAGGAAAGATAGAAATTAAAATTAACAAAATTGAAATTTTATCACACTCGCAAGATTTACCCCTACCAGTTTTTGGTGAACAGGACTATCCTGAAGATATACGATTAAAATATAGATTTTTAGACTTAAGAAGAGATGAGATTCATAAGAATATAGAGTTAAGATCTAATGTGATTTATTTCATTAGATCCGAACTTACAAAATTGGGATTTCTAGAATTTCAAACTCCAATATTAACTTCGTCAAGCCCTGAAGGAGCTAGAGATTTTTTGGTCCCAAGCAGGCTAAATCCTGGTAAATTCTATGCTTTACCTCAAGCGCCTCAACAATTTAAACAATTAATTATGGTCTCGGGTTTTGATAAGTATTTTCAAATAGCTCCTTGTTTTAGAGATGAAGACGCAAGGGCAGATAGAAGTCCCGGAGAATTTTATCAACTCGATCTTGAAATGTCTTTTGTTGAACAGGAAGATGTTTTTAAAGTTGTAGAAAGTCTTTTAGTTAAGCTATTCAAAAAATTTTCTACTAAAAAAATCATGCAAGAAATATTTCCTAGGATTTCGTATGCAGAAACGATGATTAAATATGGCACAGATAAACCAGATTTAAGAAATCCATTAATTATTCATGAAGTAACAGAAATATTTTCTAGAGAGGACGTAAAATTTGAGATTTTTAAAAATTTAGTAAAAAACGGAGCTGAGGTAAGAGCAATAGTCACGAAAAACACTAAAGATAAACCTAGAAGTTTTTTCGATAATATTGACAAATGGGCTAAAGACCAGGGAGCTTCTGGATTAGCTTATTTTTCTATTGTTGAAGACAAAGGTATTATAGGAAAAGGTCCTATAGGCAAGTTTTTTAGTTCAAATTCTTTAGAGGAGATAATGAAAATTTGTAATGCAAAGATAGGTGATACAGTTTTTTTAGCGTGCGGAAAAAAAGATGAATTAGAGAGAATTTTATCAATTGCAAGGCAAAAAATTGCAAAAGATCTAAACTTAATTGATGAAAATAAATTTGCTTTTTGCTGGATCATTGATTACCCGATGTTTGAGTATAATGAAATTAATAAAAAGATAGAATTTAGTCATAATCCATTCTCAATGCCGCAAGGAGATGTAAAAAATATAGATTTTAATAACCCTTTAGAAATCAAAGCTTATCAATATGATATAGTTTGTAATGGTATAGAATTATCTTCCGGAGCAATAAGAAACCACATTCCAGAATTAATGTATAAATTATTTGAAGTTGCAGGTTATAATAAAAAAAGTGTGGAAGAGAAATTCAGCGGGATGATTAATGCTTTAAGTTATGGCGCACCACCACACGGAGGTATAGCTCCAGGTCTTGATAGAATTTTAATGTTACTAGCAAATAAAGAAAATATTAGAGAAGTAACCTTATTTCCTATGAATCAAAATGCTCAGGATCTTATGATGAATGCTCCCTCTGAAGTAGATAAAGATCAACTTAAAGAACTTAGTATTAAAATAGATAAGAAAAGAGATTAATTTTTAGTTTTTAAGTTTATTCTTACGTCAGACAAATCTACTAGTTTTTCTTCTAAGTTGCTTCTTACAAATCCCTTAGAAGTAATATTTTTAACTATATTTAAAAATTTGTCATCTGTGCTTTCATTTGAAATACTCTTACTACTTGCAATAGATGGCGTGTGCGCAAGATCTTCTTTGCCAAGATAAGATATTGCTAATTCCCTAAAAACATAATCTAAAATAGAAGATGCGCTTAAAATCCTGTCATTTCCAATTACATTTCCAGACGGCTCAAATTTTGTGTCTAAGAAAGCGTCTACATATTCATCTAAAGGCACTCCATATTGTAAGCCTAATGAGATTGCAATTGCAAAATTATTCATCATCGCTTTAACTAATTCACCCTCTTTATTTGTATCTATAAAAATCTCACCAATTTTACCATCATCATATTCTCCAGTATGAAGGTAAACCTTATGATCGCCTATTTGAGCTTTTTGAATATATCCTTTTCTCCTATCTGGCATCTTAAACCGTAAGTTATTTTTTATTTTAAAATTTTCCGGCTTCTTTTCTTTGTCTTTAACATTAGATTTTAAAATCTTATCTGTAATACTTTTAGAGGCATTATTATCTAAATTATTTATTTTTTTCTCAGCTTTTTCACCAATTTTTTTTGTCTTTCTATTGTTCAATTTTACATCAATAACTTCAACATCTCCGTCGGTTCTGCTATCAATTTTAGAGAGCTCCTGATCGTTTAAATCTTGAAGAGTATGAACAGTTTTGAAAGTACAAGTATAATATGTCTCAACTATAAATTTTTTCATAATTAATTGGAATCTACTTTTAAGTAGATATATATTATTTTAAAATGTGTCTATTATATAATTATGCAATCTTTAATTGTGTGGATTTAAAAAACATATGATTTTAAAAACAGTTTTTACTTGGTGGAACAAGCAAACCTTCGGAACTTTTCTCAAAACATTATTTTCAGGAACATATGTTGGGAAAGATAAATACGGTAATAAGTATTATCAAAATAAACATGATGAAAGGTGGGTGGTCTATAGTAGCAATGTTGAAGCTACAAAAATAACTTCTGAATGGTATTTGTGGATGCACCACACAATTGACAAAATTCCAGATAATTATGAAAAAAAATTTAAATGGCAAAAAGATCATTCTGAAAATAAAACAGGTACATCAGAAAGTTTTAAGCCAGTAAAGATTGAAAAGAAAATAAAAAAAAAATATGAAACATGGAAGTAAGATTCTCTTAAGCTTTCTATTCTTAATTCTTTCTTTCTATAATTTAATTGCAGAAGAAAAAATTACATCAACCCCATTAATAAATTTGAATGAAGTCAAACCAAGTTTTGAAGAGTCTGATGATAAAAATGATAACATTAACTATCAGCAAAATATTAAAAACCGAAAACAAAAAAAATTACTGAGCTCACCGCATGCTGTATTAATAGGGCTGGATAAAATTACTGCTAAGTCTTTGCAGATTAAGATTAAAATTAATGAGATAAAAAAATTTGGACCTCTAGAAATAAAAATTTTGAAATGTGGAAAAATTCAAGTAAACAATAAATTTGATGATGTGGCTTATATGCAAGTTAAAGATTTATCAAAAAATGATAATGAGAAAGTATTTATTTTTAACGGATGGACATTTGCTTCGGAACCTAGTTTAACTCCATTTGATCACGCTATTTATGACTTGCAATTAATAAATTGTTATAATGTTTAATAAAATTTCTCTTTACTAAGCCAATTTGTATCAAAATCAGAATTGATAAATTTTTTGTGATTTAATATTTTTTTATGTAAATCAATAGTTGTCGTAATTCCTTCTAGAACGAATTCGTCTAAAGATCGCAGAGTTCTTTGAATAGCCTCAGTTCTGTTCCTCCCCTTACAAATTACCTTTGCAATTAAACTATCATAATAAGGAGTAATTTTGCATCCTTGAAAAATCGATCCATCTACTCTTGTTCTAAAACCCGAGGGTTGATGACATACGCTTATTGTTCCTGGACTAGGTTGAAAATCGAGAGCTGGATTTTCTGCATTAATTCTACATTCAATAGAGTGACCTCGAGGCTGAATATCATTTTGTTTTAATGCAGTGTTTCCAGTAAAAGCTATCCATAATTGTTCTTTAACAATATCAATTCCAGTTTGAACTTCAGTCACAGGATGTTCTACTTGAACTCTCGTGTTCATCTCCAAAAAGTAAAACTTTCCGTTTTCATAAATAAATTCAACTGTTCCAGCTCCCTCGTAATTTATTTGTTCTACCATCTTTACAGTCTTTTCTAGCAAATCTTTTCTTTGTTCTTCACTTAGAACGGGACTAGGAGTTTCTTCTATCAATTTTTGATGTCTTCTTTGCACAGAACAATCTCTTTCCCCTAGATGAATGGTCTTATTTTTACCTGACATTATTTGAACTTCAATATGTCTTGGGTTTTTAAAATATTTTTCAATATACAATTCGTCATTTCCAAAAAACTTTTTAGCTTCAGTTTTTGCAATTAAAAATAAATTTTCCAGTCGATCCTCATTTTCAACAATTTTCATACCTTTACCACCACCACCACCTGCAGCTTTTATTAGAATAGGGTAACCAATCTTTTTGCAAATTGATTTTGCCTCAGAATAAGACTTTACGCCGCCTTCAGAGCCCTCAATTATAGGTAATCCATATTTTTTTGCTATTCGTTTGGCCTCTATTTTATCCCCCATTTTAGAAATTATATCTGCTCTTGGTCCAATAAATTTAATGCCATGTTTGTTTACAATTTCAGAAAATTTGGCATTTTCAGATAAAAATCCATAACCAGGATGAATAGCTTCCGCTCCTGTTAAATCGACAGCAGACATTATTGATGAAATATTCAAATAACTATTTTGTGGTTGATGTGATCCAATACAAACACTTTCGTCAGCTAATCTAACATGCATAGCTTCTGAGTCTACGTCAGAATGGACTGCAACAGTTTTTATACCCCATTCTTTACAAGCTCTAATTATTCTAACAGCTATTTCACCTCTGTTAGCAATTAAAACTTTTTTGAACATTTTTTATTATTTAAGAATGATTAAAGTTTGACCAAACTCGACAGGTTGACCGTCACTCACCATTATTTTTTTCACTTCTCCGTCGCTAGTAGAGGGAACATGATTCATAGTCTTCATGGCTTCTACAATCATTACTGTTTGACCTTTTTTTATTTTATCGCCAATTTTAACAAACGTTTTAGCCCCAGGTTCAGGAGCTAAATATGCTGTACCAATTATTGGTGACTTAACTCTAACGCCATCCGTATCATCCGTTGTGTTCAGGACAGCTTTGTTAGCCGATACTAGAGCACTTGTCTTTGATTGTTCTATACTTTTAGAAGCTTTCGATACTTTGACCTTTTTATCACCATCTTGATATTCCAATTCAGTTAAATTGAATTCTGTTAAGTTATCGACCAATTCTTTTATTAATTTTTTATCTATTTTCATTTTCTAAAAATTTTTTCATTGCTTTTAAGGCCATAATGTAACCGTTTTCACCAAAACCGCAAATAATTCCTTTTGCTAATTTACTAATTAAAGATTTATGTCTGAAGTCCTCCCTATTGTAAATATTACTAATATGTAGTTCTATAATTGGAATTTTGAGTATTTTAAGTGCGTCATGAATAGCAACCGAGGTATGAGTATACCCTCCAGCATTAATGATAATACCATCTTGAGTATTTCTAGATTTTTGAATTTGTTCTACAAGTTCACCTTCTAGATTTGATTGAAATAGTGAGAGATTCAAGGTATTTTCTTTAGCAAAATCCATACACTTTCTCTCAATATCCTTAAGTGTAAAATTTCCATATTGGTTTTTTTCCCTCTCTCCTAAAAGGTTGAGATTTGGACCATTAAGAATTATAATTTTTTTCATCGTTATTTATTAATACCTTTGATTAACTTAATTATGGCAAAAATACAATTAAATGGAAAAAATATTTCGATTAAATCAAATATATCAATTCAGGATTTAATTAAGAAATACAAACTTTCGAATAAAAAAATCGCTATTGAACACAATGGAAAAATTGTACCTAAAACTCACTTCAAAAAAAAATATATTAAAGACCGGGATAAAATAGAAATAGTACATTTTATTGGAGGCGGATAATGGTAAAGGATTTTTTAAAGATAGCCGGAAAGAGGCTTAATTCAAGATTGATAATTGGGACAGGTAAGTACAAAAGTTTTAGTGAGACTTCAAAAGCAGTTGTCGCTTCAGGGACCGAAATGGTTACAGTTGCAGTAAGACGTGTAAATATAACAGATAAAAATAAACCGATATTAACAGATTTTTTAAATACTAAGAAAATTACATTACTACCTAACACAGCTGGTTGTTTCAATTCAGAAGAGGCTCTAAGAACACTCAGACTTGCAAGGGAAATGGGAGGTTGGAAATTAGTAAAACTTGAGGTTTTAGGAGATAAAAAAACACTTTACCCAAATATGCTTGAAACTATTAAGTGCACAAAAATTTTAGTTAAAGAGGGATTTAAAGTTATGGTTTATTGCACAGATGATCCACTTTTAGCGAAAGAACTTGAGGATTTAGGCGCATCAGCAATTATGCCATTGGCCTCACCGATAGGCTCAGGACTAGGATTGCAAAATAAAATTAATATTTCGATGATCGTCAAGCAATCCAAAGTACCAGTAATTGTTGATGCTGGAATCGGGACTGCATCTGACGCCACTATTGCTATGGAATTAGGTTGTGATGGGGTTTTAATAAATAGCGCAATTGCAAAAGCCAGTAAACCAATTACGATGGCTAAAGCGTTTAAACACGCTGTAATATCAGGAAGAAACTCGTTTAACGCAGGAAGGATGAAAAAAAGTTACGTTGCGATCGCAAGCTCACCGAAAAGTGGTTTGATCTAATTTTTTTTACGTCTGGTCCATAAAGTTCTTAGCTTTTTTTTTGAACCTTTTTTTCTTACCTCTTTTTTTGTTTTTTTTATTTCCTTTTTTTGTTTTGTATTAAGCTTATTTTTAAATTCTATAACTTTATCAATATTTTCAATAACATTTAATAATTTTTTTGATTTGTTCAATAATTCAATTTTGTACTCTGGTATTATAAGTTGTTCATCAGAGATAATTTCAACTTTAAAAGAATATTTTTTTTGAAAATATCTTAATTCTTCAGCAAGGTTATTTTCAAAAAAAATTTTTACTTTTCTTGGTACATTAGCTTTGATTATCTTAACTTTATCGCTAAAAGCTAAATGTTGTATTTTTTTTAAAATTTTTTGTGAAAAAGATGTTAAGGTTAGCTGGGTTTCCCACTTTATAGAACCTTCCCTAAGTCGTTGCCTTGTCATTTCTAAAAGTCCAAAATTACTTATTTTTCCAATTTGAATTCTGGCTCTATCCTTTCTAATACTTTCCCTCATTCTTTTTTCAACTGTTCTTCTATTATAAAAATTCATCATGTCAATGAAATCGATAACAATTAAACCTGATAAGTCTCTTAATTTAATCTGATGCGCAATTTCCTCTGCAGCCTCTAAATTTGTATTTAAAGCTGTTTTTTCAATGTTAATTTGTTTAGTTGATTGTCCAGAATTTATATCTATTGCAACAAGAGCCTCAGTGGGATTTATTACCAGATATCCTCCTGATTTTAGTTTTACTGTAGGTTCGAAAATATTGTTTAACTCTTTTTCGATTTTTGCGTCATGAAATAAAGGTATCTTACCTCTATACTTTTTTATATTTTTAACACTTTTTGGCATGAGTTCTTTCATAAATTTTTTAGCTTTTTGATATGCTTCATTCCCTTCGATATAGATATTTTTTGTTTCATTATCATAAATATCTCTTAAAGTTCTTTTAATAATATCTCCTTCCTCGTAGACCAAAGATGGAGCGTTAGAATCTAAAGCTTTATCTTTAATTTCTTCCCAGGTGCTTAAGGTATTTTGAAAATCTTTTTCTATTTCATTTTTTGTCTTATTGGCACCTGCTGTTCTAACAATTACACCCATACTCTTAGGAATATCGATTTCATTAAGTATATTTCTTATTTTTTGTCGATCGTTTGAATTAAAAATTTTTCTAGAGATACCCCCACCTTTCGCAGTATTAGGCATCAAAACAATGTATTTTCCAGCCAAAGATATGAAAGTAGTTAATGCTGCACCTTTTTGGCCTCTCTCTTCTTTAATAACTTGAATTAAAATTACTTGTCCTGGTTTAATTACTTCTTGAATTTTATACCTCTTTATCCCATAAGACGTTTTTACTTCTTCTCTATAATCATTTTTTTTTTGTTCTTCATTTTTTATGGCATTATCAATATTATCTTTAATACCGTTATTTTGATTGTTTATTTGGTTGTCCTGAGAAACTTCTAATGCTTTATTTTTTAAATTTTCCCTTATTTCTTCCTCAACAACTTTTATTTTTTCCTTGTCCTCTGATGGAACTTGATAGTAATCCGATTGAATATCATTGAAAGCTAAAAATCCGTGACGATCTCTTCCAAAATTTACAAATGCCGCTTGTAAAGATGGTTCAACTCTACTTATTGTGCCTAAATAAATGTTATTTTTAAAATTTAAATTATTCTTGTCTTCAAATTCATATTCTTCAATTGAATTATTTGATTTAAGAACGATTCGAGTTTCATTAGGATGCGAAGCATCAATGTATAAATTTTTTTCCATTTTAATTGAATTCCTTTTAGATTTATATAATTGAATTTTTTCATATTTATATTTTATACTTTTTTTGTAAAAAAAAACAGTCTATAAAATTAGAAATGCCTAAAGAAAGTCTAAATTATCAATAATAAATGATATCATGTTTAAATTCATTAATTTTTCTTTTAAATTTTTAATCATTTTTTTTATAACAGTCTTAATTTTTGCATTTTCAACCCTATGGTATTTTTCAATAGGACTTCCAGATTATAAAAAATTATCCAATTACCAACCACCTATTTCATCAAGAGTGTATTCTGATGATGGGAAATTAATCGCTGAATATGCAATACAAAAAAGATTGTTTGTTCCATATGACTCGATACCTGAAGTAGTTATTAATTCTTTTTTATCTGCTGAGGACAAAAATTTTTTCCGTCATCCAGGAATAGATGCGAAAGGAATTTTAAGAGCAGTTGTTAAAAATTTAAAAAATATATCGCAAAATAAAAGATTAGAAGGAGCCTCTACAATTACTCAACAAGTGGCAAAAAATTTTCTTTTAACTAATGAAGTTTCGCTTAGACGAAAGATCAAAGAAGCTATTTTAGCATTTAGAATAGAAAGAGCTTACTCGAAAGAGAGAATTTTAGAATTATATTTAAATCAGATTTATCTAGGTCAAGGTACTTATGGTATAGCAGCAGCCAGTTTAGAGTATTTTGATAAATCTATTAAAGAACTAAATTATGCAGACTCTGCACTCTTAGCAGCTTTGCCTAAAGCTCCTAGTAAATACAACCCGTATAAGTATCCCCAAATAGCAAAATTTAGAAGAGATCTGGTTTTAAAAAATTTAAAAGATAATAATTTTGTGGATAAAGATCAATTTAATAAATTGAAAGCTTCAAAGTTAAATTTAAAAAAAAGAAAAATTGAAATTGTAAATGAGGCTAATTCTTACACGGAAGAGGTAAGGCGTTTAGTAAATGAAAAATACGGATTTGAAAAACTTTACTCTCAAGGTTTGAGTATTAAAACTCCATTAAATATAAATTATCAAATTCAAGCGATTAAATCATTGAGAAAAGGTATTGAGGATTATGACAGAAGGCATGGGTGGAGAGGAGCAATTACAAATAAAATAAAAGATAAGAATTGGAAGAAAAAAATATTAAACTATAAACTCGACCCAACTTTAAAATGGGATTTCGCAGAAATTACAAATCTTGAAATTGATAAGATTGATTTTAAAATTTTAAAAGATTTTAAACAAGATAAAAGCGGTCAAATTAATATAAAATCAATTAAATGGGTAATTCCAAAAAATAAAAGTTTAGAAGATAAATTTAAAGTAGGAGATATCATTTTTGTAAAAAAGGGAAAAAGTGCATGGGACTTAAAACAATATCCTAAAGTTAATGGAGGGATAGTTGTCCTCGATCCTTTTTCGGGAAATATAAAAGCACTAGTTGGCGGATTTAATTTTAAATCAAGTGAATTTAATAGAGTTACTCAAGCGAAAAGACAACCTGGCTCTGCTTTTAAACCAGTAGTTTATGCAGCTGCATTAGATAACGGTTTTGCACCTAATAGTATAATTTTGGATGCCCCTTTCGTTGAGAGTCAAGGCGTCGGACTTAAGAATTGGAAACCAGAAAATTATGGAAAAAAATTTTATGGACCAACAACTTTAAGAAAAGGTATTGAATACTCCAGAAATTTAATGACAATCAGAATAGCGAAAATTTTAGGTTTAGATAAAATTTTAGATTTATCAAAGAAACTGGATATTTATCAAGAAATCCCTGAACTTTTATCGGTTTCTCTTGGTGCAGCAGAGACAACATTAATAAATTTAACCTCGGCTTATGCCTCTTTTGTTAATAGCGGCATTAAAATTGAACCAAATTTAATTTCAAGGATACAAGATAGAAGAGGAAAGACCATATTCCAGATACAAAATAGAAAATGTGATGGCTGCGATAAATTTGCAAACGACTCTACTAATCTTCCAAAAATTATAAATGTTAATGAAAGAGTTTTTAGTGAGGAAACAGCATACCAGATGACATCTATTCTTCACGGGGCAGTTAAAAGAGGAACGGCAAAAAAACTTAAAAATTTAGATGTTCCATTAGCGGGAAAAACTGGAACCACAAATAATAATTTTGATGCATGGTTTATTGGATTTTCCTCAAATTTAGTTATTGGTGTTTATATAGGCTTTGATAACCCAAAAACGTTAGGTAAATTTGAAACAGGGTCTAAAGCCGCTTTACCTATATTTAAAAACTTTGTTGAGAATGCTTTGTACAAACAAGATTTTAAAGAATTTAACATACCTAAAAACGTTTTCTTAACAACTTTAAATTACGATACTGGATTAAAACCAAAAAAAGGCGACAAAAATACTATTACTGAAGCTTTGAAGATCAAAGATATTAACAATATAAAAAATAACAATTTAATTTCAATAAATAGTCGTGATACTCTAATTAAATTTAGGCAATTTTACTAATGCAAAACTTTGAAAAAATTTATAGCGAAGTTGAAAAGATACTTAATAACATAAGGGGGTATCTTTGATAAAGTTAATGTTGAAGAGAAGTTAAATAAGCTTGAGGAAATCTCCCAAAAAGAGAGTTTTTGGAAAGATAAAAATACAGTTCAAAAAACACTTAAGCAAAAAAAAATTTTCGAAGAGGTTTTAAATTCATACAAAAACTCTTCTATTGATATCAAAAATTTAAAAGATCTATTTGCACTAGCTAGTAAAGAGCAGAATGACGAGATACTTGATGAATGTTCACAAAAGATTGAATTAATTTTCCAAAATTTAAAAAAAAGTGAAATAAAATGTTTTCTTTCTGGAGAAAACGATGATTTGGATATTTATCTAGAAATTCATGCTGGCGCAGGTGGTACAGAAAGCCAAGATTGGGCAGACATGCTTCGAAGAATGTACATGAAATGGTTTGATAAAAAAAAATTTATTTATGAAATTATAAGTGAACATAAAGGTGATGAAGCAGGTATAAAATCCTCTACATTAAAAGTTCAAGGAAACTATCTATACGGACTAATGAGAGCTGAGTCGGGTGTCCATAGGTTGGTGAGAATTTCCCCGTTTGATAGTGGAGCACGAAGACACACAAGTTTTGCGAGTGTGTGGATATACCCTGCAGTTGACGATAATATCAATATTGAAATCGATGAAAAAGATTTAAGAGTCGATACTTTTAGATCGAGTGGTGCAGGCGGCCAACATGTTAACACAACAGATAGCGCAGTTAGGATAACTCATATGCCTACAAAAATAGTAGTTCAATGTCAAAATGAAAGATCGCAACATAAAAATAAAGAGACTTGTTTTAAAATGTTGAAAGCGAGACTTTACGAAAATGAGATGCAAAAAAGAGAAGAAGAAAATCAAAAAGATCTAAATAATAAAACTGATATTGGATGGGGCCATCAAATTAGATCATATGTGTTGCAACCCTATCAATTAGTGAAAGATTTAAGAAATAAAACAGAAAATACAAATCCTTTCAGCGTTTTAGATGGTAATATAGATCAATTTATTGAGGAAGGTATTAAAAATAGATAATGCAAAAAATCTTTAAATTATTAGTCTTAGTTTTTTTCTCATTTCTATTATTAATTTTTATCGCTTTAGCTAATTTTGGTATAGAAACAAATAAATTTAATAATGTTATTTCAAAACAGATTAATCAGTCTAATAAAAATATAGAATTAGAACTCAATTCAATTACATTTAAATTAGATATTAAACAACTAAGTTTATTTTTAGAAACAGATGATACACAAGTCAGATATAGGGGAGCAATTCTACCGACTGATAAAATTAAAGTTTATGTAGATTTTATATCATTATTAAAATCAAAACCAAATATAAAGAAAATTGATGTTCTATTAAATCAATTAGAAGTAAATCAATTAAAAAAATTCACATCAGTTATTAAGCCATCTAACTTTAAAAATATTTTAGTAAAAAATATTACTAAAGGAGAGCTAAGTATCAAGATAGAGGTTTATTTTGATAAAAAAAACTTAGTAAATAATTTTATTGCTAAAGGATCAGTTTCAAATCTTGAAGCTAAAGTATTTAAAAACCATTTAATAAAAAAAACTAACTTTAATTTTTTTGCGGACAGGACAGATGTATTAATTAAAAATATAGACTCTGTTTTCAATAACTTGAATTTAAAAAATGGAGACTTAAAGTTAAATTTATCTCCAAATTTAAATTTAGTTGCTAATTTCGACACTAATATAAAATTAGATGAGGAATTACCTCTATCTCTTTTAAATAAATTTAAAAATCTTAAATATTTTGAAAATATAAAGAATTTTGAAGCAGAATTAGAAAATAACTTATCAATTAAATTTGATGAAACTTATAAAGCAAAACAATATGAACTAAAAAGTAGAGGAAAAATATTAAATGCGAAAATGTTCTTCGAAAAACCACTTAACAACTTTATATCCAGAGAAAAGATAGATTTTTTATCAATTATTAATACTGATATTGAAACGAACTTTACTGACAAAAATAATTTTATTTCTTTGTCCGGCGAGTACTCTATCGAAGATGATGAATATTTAAATTTTGACTTAGATAATAGTTATAAAAATGATAATTTACTATTAAAAATTAACTCAGAATATAGCAAAGACATTAATATAGAATTTTTAAATTACAAAAAAAATAAAGACTCTATAGCCAATATTTCAGTATTATTTGAAAAAAATAGAGATAAAACTCAAATTAATGAACTTGAGTATAAAAATGAAAAAAATCTAATTCAAATAAAAGACCTTATATTAAAAGATAAAAAACTAGTCTCATTGAATAAAGCTTTAGTAAAAACATACAATAATGATAAATTGATTAACGACTTTAATATAGATTTTAAAAACAAGTTTTTGATAAAAGGAAAAAAATTTGATGCAACTAATTTACCAAAATTATTTAATAAACCTAATGGTGATAATAATTTTTCTTTAATTAACAACGATATTGAAATTGATATAGCAAAAATTTTAGCTCCTATGTCTAAGAACTTGGTCGATTTTAAATTAATTGGCAAAATAAAAAATGGTAAATTTATTAAAATTTCATCCAAAGGAAGTTTTGGTAATAATAATTATTTAGATATTTCGATGAAAAGTGATGAAAATGAAAAAATTAGATTTCTTGAGATCTACTCTGACCTACCACAACCCTTACTTTCAGAGTATAATTTTTTTAAAGGATTGTCAGGGGGAAAATTATTATTCTCCTCTGCTATTAAAGATAAAAGCTCAATTTCAAGTTTAAATATAGAAGATTTTAAAGTAGTTAATGCTCCAGGTATGATTAAGCTGCTATCTTTAGCTGATCTAGGGGGATTAGCAGATTTAGCAAAAGGTGAGGGATTGTCATTTGACACATTAGAGATAAGCTTACAAAAAGAAAATGACTTTTTAACAATTAAAGAAATTCTTGCTTTAGGTCCAAGTATTTCAGTTTTAATGGAAGGATATCAAGATGCTTCAGGTCTTACTAGTTTAAGGGGTACACTTGTTCCTGCAAAAACGTTGAATACATTGATTTCAAGAATTCCAGTAATTGGCGATATAATTATTCCAAAAGAGGCTGGAGAGGGTCTATTTGGAATTAGTTTTAAGATGAAAGGTCCCCCAGGTAAAATTAAAACTACTATTAATCCTATTAAAACTTTAACTCCACGTTTTTTGCAAAAAATAATTAAAAAAAGCTAAGTGATTTTAATTAAATAATGTTTTTTCTTTCCAAAAGAAATTTTTAAAGATTTATTTTTAAAGTTTTTTGCTTCAATTATAGTAGTTAAGTCGCTAACTACTACATCATCAATTTTTATTCCTTTATTAATAATAGCTCTTCTTGCTTCACTTTTTGAAGCCAAAATTCTATTTTCTGATAAAAAATCTAAAATATTTATTCCATTATCTAAATCAACTTTTTTTATTAATATCTCAGGAAGATTTTTACTTAAAACTCTATCCTTAAAAATTTCTTTTGCAGTTTTCTCAGCTTTTAGAGATGCTGCTTTACCATGCAATAATCTTGTAGCCTCATTAGCTAGTAAAATTTTTAAATTATTGATATCTTTCTCATCTTTAATGATATTTTGAATTTTTGAAACCTCAATATCAGTAAAATAATATAAAAACTTTTTAACATCGCTATCATTTGTATTTCTCCAAAATTGCCAGTAATCGTAAGATGATAATAATTTTTCATTCAGCCAAATAGCTCCCTTTTCAGTTTTACCCATCTTTGCTCCTGAAGCTAAAGTGATTAATGGTGAGGTAATTCCAAAAGCCTCCTTTTTTAATATTCGTCTTATTAAATCTACCCCATTAATTATGTTACCCCATTGATCGGAGCCCCCTATTTGTAAAATACATTTTTGATCTTTAAAAAGTTGATAAAAGTCATAGGCTTGTAAAATCATATAATTAAATTCCATATAACTTAAAGATTGTTCTCTCTCTAACCTTAATTTTACACTATCAAAAGTAAGCATTTTATTTATGGTAAAGTGTCGACCAACATCCCTTAAAAATTTAATATAATTTAGTTTTAACAACCAATCAGCATTGTTCACGAATATAGGTTTAGTTTTTTTATTTGAGGTATTTAGAATCTTATTAAACACTTTTTTAATACTTAGTATATTTTTGTTAATTTCTTTTTTTTCTAAAATTTTTCTAGTAGTATCTTTTCCAGAAGGATCTCCTATTAAAGTTGTTCCCCCTCCTAATAAAACTATTGGTTGATGTCCATGTTTTTGCATTAACTTTAAAATCATAATTTGTAATAAGCTTCCCACATGCAAACTGTTAGCAGTACAATCAAATCCTATATAGCCGGTAATTGGCTTTTTATCGCAAATATCAATCAATCTACTCAAATCGGTACATTGACTTAAGTATCCTCTCTCTCTCATTTCAATTAAGAATTTATTTTTCATAGAGAATTCAATTACATCCACTATTATACAAAATGGATTATAAATAAATAAAAATATGCATGAAAAATATACATCTATTGGTTTAATGAGCGGTACTTCGGGGGATGGAGTAGACGCTTCAATGGTTTATTCTGACGGATTCGAGGAGCTCGAACTTATTTACGATAAATATTTTGAATATGATAGGGATATTTTTAAGAGTTTTCACCTGCTCAAAGATAAGATTAATGGTGAAGATGATCTTAAAAAAACAAATGTAGAATTAAGAAACTTAGAGCGAAAAATAACATTGTTTCATGCAAAAATCTTAAAAGAATTTGACCTCAAAAATAAAAATATATTAATTGGTTTTCACGGACAAACTATTTATCATAATCCCAATAAAAAAATTTCAATGCAACTTGGGGATGGGCATCTTTTAAATCAATTAATAGAAAAAAAAGTAATTTATAATTTTAGAAAAAATGATATTTTGAATGGAGGAGAAGGAGCTCCTTTAACACCAATATTTCACAAATTATTAGCTTTAAAATATAAGCTAAAATTACCGAGTTGTATAATTAACATTGGTGGAATTTCAAACTGTACAGTCATAAAAAAAATGGAAAAAATAGACCATGCAAATTATTTGTTCAGCAAGGATATTGGACCTGGTAATTGTTTAATTGACTCATGGGTAAGAAAAAATTCGAAAAAAAAATATGATGAAGATGGTAAATTAGCTCAATTTGGAGAAATAAATAAAATTATTCTAGAGCAAGCTCAAGAACTTTATATTAATAGTGATAAACTAAAAAAAAGATCATTTGATGTAAATGATTTTGATGTTTCTTTTGCAAGAGGATTGTCTTTAGAAGACGGAGCTGCAACTTTAACAGAATTTACATCTCAAATACTCTTAGAGAAGTTAAATGATTTGCTTTCAGATTTAAAAGTTAATATTGAAGAATTTGTTTTATGCGGTGGAGGAAGAAAAAATAAGCTATTAGTTAAAAAGATCAAAGAAAATTTACCCTTAAATTCAAAATTAAAGATGATAGATGATTATAATATCAAAGGTGATTTTGTGGAGTCACAAGCATTCGCATATTTAGCAATAAGATCTTTTCTTAAATTACCATTAACTTTTCCTAGCACGACAGGATGTAGAAATGATTGCTTAGGCGGGGAAATTATAGATAATTAAATTAAAGCTGTTTTTTCCTTTATATATTTTTCAATTTCTTTCGAGAGTTCTAATTCTTTTTCTTTGAAAAAATGATTTGAATTTTTTATTTTTGAAAATATCACCTCAACTCCTTTTTGACTTTTGATCCTATTATCCAGCTCAATAATACTTTCTTTAGTCACAAGCTCATCATTCTCACTATAAATCACGTGTCCAGAAGTTGGGCAAGGAGCTAAAAAAGAAAAATCATAAACATTTGGCTGAGGAGAAACAGCTATAAAATTGTTAACTTCAGGTCTTCTCATTATTAATTGCATACATATTAATGAGCCAAATGAGAAACCAGAAACCCAACATTGACTATAATCTAAATTTTGTCTTTCAATCCAATCTAAAGCAGCTGCTGCGTCCGAGAGTTCACCTTGACCATTATCAAATACGCCTTCACTTTTTCCTACCCCTCTAAAATTAACTTTTATCACAGAAAATCCGTTATCTAAAAAAATATTATACATAAGTTGAACTATTCGATTATTCATTGTTCCACCGTACTGAGGATGAGGATGTAAGACAATCGCGACCGGAGAACCAAATTTTGGATTTTTATAATACTTGGCTTCAAGTCTACCAGCTGGTCCAGGTATAAATGTTTCTAAACTTTTCGGTTTCATAATTGATAATGATTATTATTAAAAAAAAAAGTACTGAGTTATAGCATGTTTTTATGCGACAAATATTTTTTTTAATCCTGACTAAAAAGGTAGGAATTGTATTAAAACTATTGTATTACAACGTTTAATTATGAAATTGACTAATAAAGGTAGGTACGCAGTTATGGCAATGGCCGATCTAGCAGCGAATGCTAAAGGCGGTCCAATAAGTCTTTCCGAAATATCTTTAAGACAAAATATTTCTTTAGCTTATTTAGAGCAAATTTTTCTTAAATTAAAAAATAGTGGATTAGTAAAAAGTTCAAGAGGGTCCAACGGGGGTTATGTTCTTGATAGGCCAGCGTCAGAAATTAGATTATCTAGTATTATCTTTGCAGTTGATGAAGAAGTGAGAACTTTAAATTGTAAAAAAAACTCCAAAAGGGGATGTAATAATAAATCAACAAAATGTATTACACACAATTTGTGGGATCAATTAGACAAACATATAAATGGATTTTTTGAAAAAGTAAAATTACATGATTTAACAAAAATAGTTTAATCTTATGAAAAAAGAAGAGTTTAAAAATCAAGAATACAAATACGGTTTCACTACTGAAATAGAAAACTTTAAAGCTCCGAAAGGCTTAAGTGAGGAAACTATAAAGTTTATTTCCAAAATTAAAAAAGAGCCTAAATGGATGCTGGAATGGAGGTTAAAAGCTTTTAATAGACTAAAGGCTTTAAAAGAACCTAA
>CACHQZ010000011.1 GCA_902582165.1 uncultured Pelagibacteraceae bacterium | reverse complement strand
CAGATGCCGTAATTGTTGCTACACCTAATCAGTTTCACGAAAAACATACGATAAGTTTTTTAAATGCAAAAATACCTGTTTTATTAGAAAAACCAATTTCCGATAATATTTTTAAAGCAAAAAAAATTATTCAAAGTTCAAAAAAAAATAAAACTCATTTACTTATTGGCTATCATAGAAGGCACAACAGTATCGTAACTAAAGTAAAGAAACAAATCGATAGCGGAAATCTTGGAAAAATTGTTGCTGCTAATGTTATGTGCTGGTTATACAAAAATAAAGATTGGTACAAAGAAAAATGGCGTATTAAAAAAGGAGGAGGTCCTCTAGGTATTAATCTAGTACATGATATTGATCTTATTTGTTACTTATTAGGGCCCATAACACATGTTCAAGCAACAACCTCAAATAAAATTAGAAAATATGAAGTTGAAGATACCGCAATTGTTAATTTTACTTTTAGATCAGGTACTTTATGTACATTAAGTGTTTCTGATACAATTGTAGCTCCTTACAGTTATGAGCTTACAGCTGGAGAAAACCCTGCATACCCTATAACAAATCAATCAGCATATTTTATTGGGGGGACAAAAGGCTCGATACAATTTCCTAATTTAAAACATTGGTACAATAGAGGTGAGAGAAGTTGGTGGAAACCAATCTATCATAAGGATTTTAATATTCGTTTGAGTAGATTTACTTTAATAAATCAAATTGATCACTTATGCGATGTTGTGTCTGGGAAAGCTAAACCAAAAGTAAGTGGAAATGATGGCTTGCAATCGCTTAAAATATTTGATGCCATACTAAGAAGTACTAAAACTGGGAAAAAAATAAGAGTAAACTAATGAAAAGACTTAAACTTGGTATCATTGGTGGTGGCCCTGGATCTTGGATTGGTCATGTACATAGAATAGCCTCAAGATTCGATGATAAATATGAAATTGTAGCTGGCGTTTTTTCAAGAAATTATAAAATCAATCAATCTTTTGGGACAAGTATAGGAATAAAAAAAAATAGGTGTTACAAAAATTATAAAGATCTTTGCTATTCTGAAAAAAAAATTAAAAATGGTATCGATGTAGTAGCGATTATGACACCCCCTGGGAGTCATCAAGAAATAGCGGAATTATTCATTAAAAATAACATTCATGTAATATCTGATAAACCATTTGCAGGTTCTCTACCTCAAGCTAAAAAACTTTATAAAACAATTAAAAGTAATAAAAAGATTGTTTACGGGCTCACACATAATTATTCGGCCTACCCAATGGTAAGACATGCTAAAAAATTAGTAGAAGATAAGAAGCTTGGAAATATCGAATATATTAACGTCGAATATGTTCAAGATTGGTCTAACGGTAAAAAAGTTACCCCGGGTTCTGCAAAAAAAATATTTAAATGGAAATTAGATAAAAAAATAGCTGGAGTTTCTACTGTGCTTAATGAAATAGGATCTCATGCATATCATTTATGTAATTACATTACTGGTCTTAAAGGAAAAAGCTTATTTGCAGATATCAAGCAATACTCAAAAAAAATTAAATTTGATACAAACGCTCAAGTTTTCATAAATTACGAGAATGGAGCAAAGGGTTTATTTTGGGCATCAACTACTGCTAAAGGGGGTATTTATGGATTACGAATAAGAATATTTGGTTCGATGGGAAGTTTGGAATGGGTGCAGAATGACCCCAACTATCTAAAATATAATGCTGCTAATGGTGCGACAAAAGTTTTAGAAAGAGGTTTCAATGAAAGTGGTTTTTCAAAAAACTTTTCAAGAATTAAGTACGGGCATCCTGAGGGATATTTAAGTGCCTTTTCAAATTTATATAAAGAAATTGCATCAAAAATTAATTCAAAAAATAGTAAGAAAAGGTTTTATTTTCCAACAGCGTATGAAGGTTTACTTACAGCAAGATTTATAGACGGATGTGTAAAGTCATCATCCAAGAAAAAATGGGTAGCTTTTTAAATGATTAAATCCTGTGTGATAGGATTATCAAAAGTTGGTATAATTCATTGTAAAAGTTTAATAAAAATAAAAAAAACTTCGTTAAATTATATTTTTGATAAAAATTATAATCTGAGTAAAAGACTATCTAAAAAATTTAAATGTAACACTTCAAGAAACTTCGATAGTATATTAAAAAAAAAAGATATAGAACTATTTATAATTGCATCACCTACAATTACGCATGATTTTTACATAAAAAAATTAATAAAATTTAGGAAAATGATCTATTGTGAAAAACCAATTACAAATAATAATAAAAGCCTTAATAAGCTCAAATACTTAATAAAAAAACATAAAATTAAATTTTGCGCTGGTTTAAATCGTAGATTTTCAAAGGAATATGTTGCTTTAAAAAAGAAAATTAACAAAAAAAAAGTTAATTATATCCAAATAATATCTAGATCGGCCAATCATAATATTAATTTATCAGTAAGAAACGGAGGTCTTTTTTTTGATAAAGGATTTCATTTTTTTGATTTAGCTTGTTGGTTGAGTAATTCGAAACCAGAGAAAATGATTGTAATTTCAAAATCAATTAGTTCCGAGGATTTCTTAAATAATGGAGATTTCTCAGATGCAATAATTAATCTAAAGCTCAGGAATAGAATAGTCGTTGAAATAGTATTTAGTAGAAAGTGCAGATTTGGAAATTTTGAAAAAATTAAAGTGTATGGTAAAAAATTTTCATTAGACTCTGACGACTTTTCTGACAAAAAAACATTATATGATGACTTTTCTGTAAGACACAGAAAATCATACTTAAATTGTTTAAAAAAATTTATTGAAAGTAAAAATAATCTCTTAATGAATGAAGCAATATTAACCCAAAAGATATGTGCTGATGTCTTGAAAAAAGCAAGGTATCAGTAATTATAAATATTTACTTAAAGCTCTACTTGCAAGTATTGATGAGGAAATATCAGTTTTAAATGTATTTAAGATTGATTGAGTCTTTTCAACCTGCTCCTTAATCTTATTCGGGTCATCAATAAAAGAACTTACAGTTTTGAATAAATCTTTTGGATTACACTTAGATTGAAGTAATTCAGGTATTACCTCTTTTCCTGCTGCAATATTAATAATATTTGCGAATTTAACTTTAATCAAAGATCTAACAATTAAATAGTTTAAAAAATTCATTTTATAGAGAATGATGGATGGAACTTTAGATTTGCAAATTTCAAGCGAGACCGTTCCTGATTTAGCAACTGCAAATACAGATTTCTTAAGAGTGTGAGACTTTATTTTATCATCACTAATAATTTGACAATTACTTATATTTTGAGATTTTACGTAAGATTGAATTAAATCATAATGTTGCTTTGTAGAGTGAAATATATAAATAAAATCTTGATAACTTTTATTCATTAATTTTATAAAATCTAAGAGTATAGGCATTAAGACATCAATTTCAGATACTCTACTTCCTGGAAAAATTGATATTAACGCTTTATTTTTTTCAAATATTTGATTTATATCGATTTTACCTTCAGAAGAATCATCTAATAAGGGATGGCCCACAAACTCATTGCTCATATTCTCTTTATCAAAATACGGTTTTTCAAAATTAAATAATAATAATATATGATCAATAAACTTCTTAATTTTCTTTACCCTTCCTTCTCTCCAAACCCAAACTTGTGGCGCAACATAATGTATTGTTTTTATATTTGAATTTTGTTTTTTTACGCGTTCAGCAACTCTTAAAGTAAAATCAGGACTATCAACTGTAAATAAAATATCTGGATTAAAATCTTTTATAGCTTTAACAGTTTCATTAATTTTTTTATTAATTTTGAAAATATTTTTTATAACATTTGTAAAACCTATGTAGGTAATCTCTTTTAAATCATAAATTGATTTTATACCTAAAGCTTCTAAATTTTCACCTCCTACACTTAAATACTCGATTTTGGAATTATCTTTTTTAAATTCTTTAATTACTTTTGATGCGAGTTTGTCTCCAGACGGCTCACCTGTTAGAATAAATATTTTTTTCACTTGTACATTCTCCAAAGTTCGCCTTTGTCAGATAGTAAATAAAGATCTCCGCTCTCATGTATTTTGATATCTCTTATTCTTCCTATATCACCTTTGAATAAAATTTTTTCATTGATAAAATTTGATTTATTAAATCTTATTTTTCTTAAAGATTGATCTTTAAGAGATGTAATTAAAGCTTCGCCGTTCCATTCTTTAAATGTTTCACCTTTATAAATTGTCATAGCACTTACTGCGATAGAAGGAACCCAGTACTTTATTGCTTTTGTAAAGCCAGGTTTCCATTTTGGACCAATTTTAGTTCCAGAGTAATTAGTTCCTCCCCAACCTAAAATTTTCCAACCATAGTTTTCTCCAAAATTTGCTGTCCCAAACCAATCACCCCCTCTAGCACCGTGATTGGTCAAATATATTTTGTCATCAAATGGTGAAAGAGACATGCCCTGAGGATTTCTAACTCCTATTTGATAAATTTCAGGTAACCAATCTTTTTTATTAATAAATTTTGGATTATCTTTTGGTATCGATCCATCTAAGTTAATTCTTATAATACTTCCAGGATGTTTAGTATGGTCTTGAGCTATCATTCCTTGTCCTCTCTCACCAGCAGTTACATACAAATGTTTATTTTTTATGACTAGTCTAGATCCAAAATGATATCCTGAATTTATAGGGGGCTGGGCTTGAAAGATGTTTTTAAAATTAAGTTTCTCATTATTAAGTTTTGCTCTTGCAACAGAGGTGCTAGACATTCCGTTTGATCTATTTTCAGAGTATGACACAAATACAATGCTGTCATTGTGAAGTATATCTAATAACCCCCCCTGGCCATCTTCTAAGACTTTAAGATTATGGCTTATATCTTTTATTTTTTTTTCTTTTAAATTTATAAATTTTATATTTCCTGGTTTTTCTGTAACCAATAAATTTTGGTTGTCTATAAATGTTAAGCTCCATGGGCTATCAAACCCTTGTACAATTTTTTCCAATTTAAAGTCTTCAGCACTTAAATTTGTGAATAATAGAAGAAAAATTGATAATAATTTTTTCATTTAATTAAAATAAACATTTTGTTTTTATTTGCATATTGAACACTTTGACTTTTATTTAAAAAAATATTTAATTTATGTTTTAGAACTATTCCTTTTAATCCAGCTATTTTACACTGTTTCAGAGTTTCTAATCCTACAGTTGGAAGATCGACTCTCAAATCTTGTCTTTTTTTTGGGAATTTTATTAGTACTCCATTAGGAAATTTAGTTATTTTTTTCACTTTTTTAATCATTTTTTGCGTTCCGCCACTTCCCTCAATTGTTAAAATTTTATTATTTCTACAAATAGCGCCTTGGGTAAATGAAAAATTACCAGACTTTTTAATAGCTTTTTGCCCACAAAGAATATCTTTTTTATCAGAGGCATTTGGTTTAATTTTAGTATAATTTCCTTTAGGTAAACTTAATTCAGGAGTAAATTTGTTTGAGCTAACAGTTTGAATCTTTTCTTTTTTTAAAATATTTATAATTTGTTTTAAAATTGCTGCATCCCCTAATTTTGAACTTTTTATAATTTTTGGCATGTAGTAAATTCCTTTAAGATCTAATTTTATCGATTTGAGATTTGGTTTAGCTACTTTTCCTGCAAATAAAACTTTTTTACAATTTTGAGATTTAAGTATTGAAATAATTTTACCAAATTGACCTATAGATACTGAGTAGGAATTTTTATTTTTTTTAAAAATTTTTTTTTTTGTTAAATCTATTATTAAATATTTATATTTTTTTTTAATTTTTTTTAGAATATATTTTGGATATTCTGTTTCTCCAAAAATTAACCCGATCATAAGTTTTATCTAAGTGGTGAACAAATTGGTCTTTTTTTATCTTTTTCTATAAATTTGATAACTTCACTAACTAACTCATTATCTTTATATTCACCATTAATCTTGCTAAGATTTTCATAAAGATTTTTAGAAGCAAATATCTCTTTAAAAGCTTTATCTAGACCAATAATTTTTTGATTATCATATTTCTGTCTTCTTAAACCAATTAAATTTAAACCTTGTAAATAATTTCTATTACCTATTGATAAACTAAATGGTACTACATCCTTTAGCACACCTGTCATTCCACCAATCATGGCTAGTCTACCAATTCTAGTAAACTGTTGGACCGCGGAGTTTCCACCGATTATGACTGAGTCTTCAATAGTTACATGTCCACCTAAAGGAACATTATTTGCTATAATAACATTATTTCCGATTTTACAGTCGTGGGCTATGTGGGATGAAATCATAAACAAGCAATTGTTACCTACCACTGTTTGCAATCCGCCTCCCTCTGTTCCGGGGTTGATAGTTACATATTCCCTAATTAAATTATTTTCTCCGATTTTAAGAGTGTTTTCTTCACCTTTAAATTTTAAATCTTGAGGTTGTGTCCCTATACTTGCGAATGGAAATATTTTAGTACCATTTCCTATTGATGTATTACCCTCGACATGTACATTTGAAATAAGCTCAACATTTTCATTTAACTCAACTCCTGGTCCCACATAACAAAAAGGTCCGATTTTTACACTTTCTGCTAACTTTGCTTTTTTATCTATAAAACTAGATTTGTGTATCATTATTTTCTATCAACAATAGTTGCCGACCACTCAGCATCAGCCATTCTTATTCCATTTACTTTTGCTGTACCTTTGTATTTCCAAACTCTACCATGAGATCTAATAGCCTCTATTTCCAAATGTAATTCGCAATCAGGAACTACAGGTTTTCTAAATCTCGCTTTATCAACACCCATTAAAAAGACTAGTTTATTTTTATACTCTTTTGGATCTATTCCATGAGCTGTCAAAGCGGCGGCGGCTTGACCGAAAGCTTCTACAATCAGAACTCCAGGCATAACAGGTTGATCTGGAAAGTGACCTTGAACATAAAAACCTGTTTTCTTTACATACATAATTGCGGTAGCAGATTTTAAAGGATCTATATTAACCAGTTTATCAATCAAAAGCATTGGCTCTCTATGAGGAAGTAATGACTCGATAGTTTTTTTATCTATTTCTTTCATATCTATTTTTTTGAGTTCTTCAAAAAATCCTTCAACAAAACTGCTGGATAACCCATAATTATTTTGTTGTCTTCAATATCTTTAACTACTCCGCTTCCACCGCCTATTTTAACATTGTTGCCAATTTTAAGATGACCTGAAATTCCAGCTTGGCCACCGATAGAAACATTATTACCAATAACTGAGCTACCTGCAAATCCAACTTGTCCTGCTATCATACAATTGGAGCCAATTTTTACATTATGTGCAACATGTACTTGATTATCCAAGTAAGTATTTTTTCCAATAATTGTATCATCTACAGATCCTCTATCAATAGTGCAGCCAGAAGCTATTTCGACATCACTTTCAATAATTACTCTTCCAATGTGAGGAAATTTTATATTTTTATCTTTTAAAGGTATAAACCCAAATCCTTTTTGACCAATTTTACAACCATCTTGTAGCACGACATTATCTCCAATAATCGAATTTTTTATAACTATGTTTGAGCCAATAACACAATTTTTACCTAAAGTTACATTTTTCTCGAGTATTGTATTAGACCCTACAATTGTATTTTTACCAATTTTAACTCCACTACCTATTAAAACATTATTACCAAATTTTACATTTTTATATTTGTTTTTAGCTGGTTTTTTTAAAGTTAAATCTGGATAATCAATATCAGCAGTTGGATAAATACATTTTATTGCTTTTGCTAAATCAAATAATACATTTTTAACAATTATTCTGACTATTTTTTTGGGTAAATAAAACTCCAGTTTTTTTGTAGTTATGCAAACACCGGCCTGTGTTTTTTGAGCATAATCTTTATATTTTATAGAGTCAAAAAAAGTAATATGATTTTTCTTAGCCAAATGTAATGGTTTTACATCTTCTATAAGAAAATTCTCCTTAGTTTTAATACCGGGAAATATATCTTTTGCTTTTATATTTTTTTTTTTAAAAAAAAAATTTGATACCATTCAAATTTAATTTAGCTTTATTGATTTTAACTTTTTATTCAGTATACCCATGATATCTTTTGTGATATCAAGGTTTTCATCAGCTAATAAAAGACTTTTTTTATCTACTACCATTCTTATCCTTTTTTCTTTCATATAATCTTTTATTATAGGATTTAAGTTTTTAAGTAATTCATTTCTTGCTTTTAGCCTTTGCTTAGATACACTTTCCAGAAGCTTGTTTCTTTCATTTCTTAATTTAGAGACTTTTAATCTTAATTCCTCGACTTTTTTTTTATATTCTTCTGGTTTGATGAGTTTTTTTTGTTGAATAATTTTTTTTTCTTCCTCTAATAAAGTTTTTTCTTTACTTTTAATATTTTCCATTCCTTTAGATAATTTGCTTTTTAACGAATTCTGTGCCTTTTTTCCCGCAGTGCTCTCATTTAAAATCAATTTAAAATCTAGAAAATGTGCAATATCAGCTTTTAAACTCGATTGTACAAACATTGCAAAAATTAAAATAAAAATAATTTTTTTCATGTTTAAAACGAAGTTCCTATATTAAAATTAAAGCTCTCTGTTTCGTCTGTGTCTGCTTTAGTTATATTTTTTGACAAAACGAATGTCATTGGTCCTAATGGTGAAATCCAACTTGCCGATAGACCTGTCGAAGATCTAATCTTATTTGTTTCATCCAGATTTTTATCATAATCCACTCCCCATACATTACCCGCATCTAAAAATATCCCGACATCAGTATTAGTATCCTCTGGCAAAAAATTAGGCAAATTAGCTTCAAGATTTATTGCTGCAGCGTAATTCCCTCCTATATGGTCTGATCCATCAATTGGGCCAACTTTTCCTCTTCTAAAGCCTCTTAAACGTTTTGTACTTAAAAATTTTCTTTTGCTTAATCTCACATCCTCATTGCTTATTCCATTAATTGAAGTTAAATATAATTTACCAGATCCAATAAAATTTTCATTGAACGCGTGATAACTGCTAGTTGAAAATGTATTACTTATAAATGGTTTATCAGCGACTATTGGTAATGTTTGGTTAAAAGAAATTATAGATCCGTCTGTAGGCATAAATTTTCTGTCTCTCTTATCAAATGAGAAGCCATAGCTACCAGACAACTCAGAAAATTCTCCGCTTTGTTTTTTTAATGAGTTCGAGGCGTTTGAATTAGTTCTTAAGTCATCATATGCTGCGTTTATTCCAAAATTTGTAAATACATCTTTATATTGTTCAAATTCTGTGCCAATACCAGCTGAAATAATATTGTTTTCATATCCTTGATCTGGTTTATCATTTGTAGTGTTGGATATATTGTATCTCAAAGAATTTCCCAAAAAATTGTAATTTGGATTAATGTAACTCAACTCTCCTTTTAAAGACTCACCTGTAACTTCAAATGATAATCCTACTCTTTTACCCTCCCCTAACCAATTATTTTCACTTAGATTGATTGCAAAAGTTCCACCTTCAGTACCAATACCTGCTCCAGCTGAGATCTCACCAGTGGGTTTTTCGTCTACTCTAACATTTATGATTTTAAGATCATTTGAAGAACCAGGTAAAATTTCTGACTCAACTTTTTTGAAAATATTTCTTGATTTAATGTTTGAGATGGATTTATCTAAACTAAGCTTTGTAAATGGGTCTCCCTCATCTAATTCAAGCTCACCTCTAATCACACTTTCATTTGTGACGTTATTACCAAGAATATTGACTCTTTCAACTAATATTTTTTGACCTTCAAATATTTTGAAAGTAATGTTGATTTTATCTCCCTCTATATTTTCTTGTACTTGATGTTCTGCAAACTGTAAATTATTTTTTTCAAACAATAGATCTATTTCATCTAAAATTTTTTTAATTTTAAAAGGAGAATAATAATCTCCAGTAATATCTGAATAAACATCTTTTAAAGGAAAAAAATAATTTTTTATCATAAACAGAATCAACATCTGTAAAAATCTTTGAAATTATATATCTTGTTCCAGCATCAATTGTATAATTAATATTAACTTTACTTTTATCTATTATTTCAACAGAGCTAGAGGTTACTTCAACATCATAGTATCCTATTGACTTGTAGTAGTTTTTTAACAACCTTTTATCTAAGTTAACAAGATTTTCACTAAACCTTGTATTTCTTGATATCAGTTTCCAAAATTTATCTTCTTCACTAGCAATCAAATCTCTTAATCTTTTTTCTTTAACTTTTTTATTACCAGAAAATGTGATTTGACCAATTTTTGTAACCCTTCCCCTTTTAATATCAAAAATTAAATCTAATTTATCTTCATTAAGTTTTCTTGATTTTGCCTCAACCTCAGCAAAATTGTATCCAATTGATGAATAAAGCTGCTTAATAACATTTATGTCTTTTTCAATATTACTCTCTATAAATGAGCCTTTTTCTTTCAAATTTAACATCTTTTTAATTTCATTTGAAATTCTAGTGCTTTTTTCACCAACAAGTATTAATTTATTTATAACTGGATATTCTTTTAAATTAATTATTAAGATTTGATTATTAATTTGTAAACTTACATTTTCAAAAAAGTCAGTTGAATAAAGATTTTTTAAAATCTTATCTAGATCTGCATTTGAAAAATCACTACCAATTGGTTTAATATCTCCATAGACTTTTATGGTTTCATCACTAACTCTTTTGTTTCCTTCGATTTTAATTTCCTTAACAATTTCTGCGTTGGCTATACTAAAAAATAATAAAAAATATATTAGTATTAAGTTAATTTTTATCATTATTTTTTTCATTTAATTTTTCTATAGTTCTTTTTCTTGACCATAAGTCTATTTTAAGAATTTGATTAATATTATTGGTCTTTTTTACAGCAAATTTTTTGTAATTTCTATCGTTCATTATGGTCATTAATATTTTAAATATACTTAAATATGGTATTTTTTTTCTTAAAAAGTGATCCACTAATACCTCGTTGGCTGCATTTAGAATTATTGATGTCGATGGATACTCGTTTAATCTTTTTTTGGCTTTGATAATTGGAAATTTAGTTTGGTCTACTTTTTTAAAGGTTAAATTTTTTATTAGAGGACTTTTATCTATTTTATTTTTAACCCCTCTAACTAAAAATTGATCAATTTCCAATTTTCCATCAAATAAAGCGTTTACTAAAGGAATTTTCATTGAAGTATCATGGTAAAGAAACTTTGAAAGACCATTTTTAAGTTCCACAATCGCATGAACCAAGGACTCTGGGTGGATAATGATATCTAACTTATTAAGTGGAAAGTTGAACAATTTTTGGGCCTCAATTAGTTCAAATATTTTGTTCATTAAAGTAGAAGAGTCTATAGAAATTTTTTTACCCATTTTCCATTTAGGGTGTTTGATTGCAGCTTTAGGAGTTATTTTTTTTAATTGATTGCTTGTATAGTTTAAAAAGGGCCCCCCCGATGCTGTTAAATAAACTTTCTTTATATCATCTAAATTTGTGCCCTCAATTAATTTCATAATTGAATAATGCTCCGAGTCTATAGGAATTATTTTGGTTTTGTGCTCTAAAGCTTTTTTTTTGATTAAATGCCAACCACAAATAATTGACTCTTTATTCGACATTAAAATTTTTTTACTTACTTTTATCATTTTGAAAGTTGGGGTTAAACCAGCTATTCCCGGTATCGCAGTTATAGTTATATCGTTTTTTATATTTAAATTAATTTGATTAAAATTATTTAAAATTAATATCTTATTTTTTTTAAATTTTTTTTTTATTTTATAAAAAATATTAAAGTCATTTATAATAAAAACTTTTGGTTTATATTTTTTAATTTGCTTAACAATTAATCTGTAATTTTTATTTGCAGATAAAATATTTATCTTAAAAAGATTTTTTTTTTTATCAATAATACTTAAAGAGGTTAAGCCTATTGAGCCGGTCGATCCAAGAATTGAAATAATCTTTTTCATTTTATAAATACATAAGATAAGAAACCAATTGGCAAACCTATAAGTATTCCATCTATCCTGTCTAATATACCACCGTGACCAGGAAAAAAGTTACCAGTATCTTTTACTTTTGCTAATCTTTTTAGATATGAAAAAAATAAGTCTCCAAATTGACATGCTAAGGAAGTAATAATTGCAACTATAAAAATATTTAGATTAATTGATTTTGTATAATAAAACATTAGTAATGAAAATATTAATACAGAAAAAAAAATGGATCCAAACGCTCCACTCAATGTTTTGTTTGGACTTATTTTAGTAAGCTTAGGACCTTGAAAAAGTTTCCCAAAAAAATAACCTCCTATATCCGAAAAAACGCAACACATTAGTAAAGAAAAAATAATTATTTTTAGTTTTAAAAAATCTAAAAAAATTATAAAAATCGTACAGAAAAATAAAATATAGATAGCAAATACTAAATTTATCAAAAATTTTACAACGCTTTTTTTTATAAAATAATTTATTAAGCTGGTAAACTCTATTAAAGATAAAATTCCTAAGACAATTAAACTATAAACAAGAAAAAATTTAAAGCTAAAAATTATAAAAACAACTATAAATAATAATAACCCAGTAAAAATTCTTGCTTTTAAATTTACAGTCACTATATACCTCCAAAATTTCTTTTAATTTTTTTATACTTAATTATAACGTTTTTTAAGTCTTTCGAATTAAAATCTGGCCAAAGTTTCTTTAAAAAAAATAACTCTGAGTAAGCTAGTTGCCATAACATAAAGTTACTGAGCCTCGCATGCCCTCCTGTTCTAATTAAAATATCAGGATGCGGCATATTTTTAGTGAAAAGATTTTTTTCAAGATTTTTTATGCTTATTTTTTTTGTTTTTTTAAACGCATCAACGATTTCGTTTTTCGATCCATAATTTATTGCTAAATTTACAATAATCTTTTTGTTATTTTTTGTTAGATAAACCGTCTTTTTCAAAATTTTTTTTAATTCCGGTGAAAGTTTATTTAATTTTCCGAAAATATTGATTTTAATACCCTGTTTTTTTACACTGCTCATTTCATCAGAAAAATATTTTTTAATTAGTTTAAATAAGTAAGAAATTTCATTTTTTGGTCTCCTCCAATTCTCAGAGGAAAATACATAAAAGGTTAAGATCGGTATTTTAAGCTTTATTGAAGTGGCCACAGTTTTTTTTACATTTTCAACACCTTTAAGATGGCCATAATTTCTGCCCCTGTTTCTTTTTTTTCCCCACCTTCCATTGCCGTCCATAATTATGGCAATATGGTTGAGTTGGTTCATATTTGAATAATCTCTTTTTCTTTTTCACTAAGTATTTTGTCAATATTTTGAATATTAGTATCTGTTAATTTTTGGATAATTTTTTCAAAACTCGCACTTTGGTCTTCAGAAATAATTTTATCTTTTAATTTTTTTTTTAAATCCTCGTTTGCTTCGCGTCTAATATTCCTTATAGCGACTTTACTTTTTTCTCCAATATTTCTTAAAATTTTAATCAATTCTTTTCTTCTCTCTTCAGTTAAATCTGGAATTCTAAGTCTAATTGTCTGTCCATCAATCTGCGGATTTATTCCCAGCTCGGATTTTTGTATTGCAGAGTCAATAAGTGCAATATTAGACTTATCCCAAACTTGTATTGAAATTAACCTGGCCTCTGGTACGTTAATTGTACCAAGTTGTTCAATTGGCATTAATTGCCCGTAAACATCCACTTTAACAATATCAAGCATGTTTGAGTTTGCTCTACCAGTTCTTAATGTGGATATATCTTTTTTTAATGAATTTAGACTCTTATCCATTTTAACTGAAAAATTTTTTTCATTAAATTCATTGCTCATATTAAATTCCTTCTCCAACCTTATATCTAGTAAATTTTATAATTTTTAGTTCTTTAGCTAATGAGTTTTCTTTTAATATATCAAAAACTTTTTTTTTAGAGTCCATAATCCATATTTGATTTAGTAATGAGTTATCATCTAAATATTTTGTTATTTTCCCTTTTGAAATTTTTTCTGCTATTTCTGAAGGTTTTCCTGAATTAATAATTTCCTCTTTTATGATTTCTAATTCTTTATTTACTAATTTTTTATCTATATCTTCTTTGTTAATAGCCAAAGGACTTGAAGCAGCTATATGCATTGCAATTTTATTTCCAATGCTATCGTTCTTGCCTTTTTCAATACCATCAATTTTAACGATAGAAACTATTTTACCTATATCTTTTTCTAGTGCAGCGTGAACATAATAAAAATTACTTCCATTTTCTTTATCAAAAAAATCAGATCTTCTTAGAGTAATTTTTTCACCAATTTTAGCTATTAAGTTTACTAAATTATCTTTGACTAAATTTCCATTATTCATTTTTGAATTATTTAATTTTTCTAATATACCCTTATTTTTAAAGTTTAGCTCAGAGAGTTCTTTGCAGAAAGAAATGAAGTCACTATTTTTTGCCACAAAGTCGGTTTCGCTGTTTATTTCTATAATCGAAACTTGATCATCAATTGACTTAACCAAAACTAAACCGTCAGAGGCTGTTCGGCTCATTTTTTTTGAGGCTTTAGCTATCCCTTTTTTTCTTAAAAATTCTATTGATTTTTCTATATCACCTTTATTTTCATCTAAAGCAGATTTACAATCTTTAAAACCTACTCCTGTTAACTCTCTTAACTTTTTTATATTTTCTAATAAATTGTTTTTACTCATCGGAAGTTTAAATGAAATTTAAGACTTTTTTTTCTCTTTATCTTCTAAGCCTCTTATGTTTTTCTCTGCATCTTTAATTGTATTTTTTATCAACTCGCAATATAAGTTTATTGATCTTCTAGCATCATCATTTCCAGGTATAGGAAAATCTATTCCAGTAGGATCAGAATTTGTATCCAAAATTCCAATTATTGGAATACCTAATTTTTTTGCCTCTGCAACTGCTAGAGACTCTATATTTGTGTCAATGATAAAAATTAGATCGGGAGTTTTTTTCATTTCGGTTATGCCACCAAGAGATCTTTGAAGTTTTTCTTTCTCCTTTCCGAATTTTAGAATTTCTTTTTTTGTAAATCCTGTATTCTCTTTTGAGAGTTGTTCCTCTAGTTTTTTTAATCTCTTAATTGAATTTTGAATTGTATTCCAATTAGTTAACATTCCACCTAACCATCTATAGTTTACATAATATTGATTAGTTGCTTTAGCTAATTCACTTACTTGCTCGGAAGCTTGTTTCTTTGTTGAAACAACTAATAGCTTACCTCCATCAGAAATCACCTTATGTACTACATTTAAAGCATTTTTTAAAAAATCAACTGTTTGGGTTAAATCTATAATATGGATAGAATTTTTTTCTCCAAAAATATATTTTTTCATCTTTGGATTCCACCTAAGTGTTTTGTGACCAAGGTGCACGCCTGCTTCTAATAATTGTTTAATATCAACTTTTGGTATCTTCATAATTTTCCGGTTTTTCCTCCACAGTATTTCCATTTATTGGACCGGTAGGGCAATGCCCAAAACTGTGTGCGTAATTAGATCTGATATACAGAAACAATTAAAAAAATCAATACTCTAAAACGTTATTTTTTTAACGTATTCCTTAGATTTTAAGACTTTAAAATCTTTCAGATCAAATTTTCTATTATTTTGAAGCAGATATTTTGCTTTGATATTATTATTATTTACAATCAAGTTTATGGTTGTTTCCCCATCTTTTGAAAGGATCTCTTTTAATTCGTTGACCTTAAAATTTTCTTCTAGTTCTATTGTAACCTTTGAATAGGGTTTGTTTATAACCTCATCTAGACTTGAAATTTTTTTGACGTTAATTCTTATTTTTTCTTCGTTTCCTGAAATGCTATCCTTTTGAAGAGACAGAACAAATGACTCTGACTCTTTTAATATATTCCTATTTTTAATCAAAATTTCAGCGAATAAAAAGAGTTCAAACTCACCCTGTTTATCACTAAACTTAATAATTGCATATGGTGTTCCCTTTACACTTTTCTTTTCTTGTATTGACATAATAGTTCCGGCAACCATAGCTTCTTTAAGGTCTTTTTTATAAAAGTGATCATAAGAAATTATATTTAGTTGATTAAATATAGCCTCATATTCATTAAGCGGATGATTAGATATATAAAACCCGATAGATTTAAATTCCTCTGCTAATAGTTCTTTTTGTGTCCATACCTTCGATGGTAAAAATTCAAAATTATCATCATTTTCTTTACCTTCAAATAAACTTGTTTGATTATTTAGTTTATCGTCGTTAATATTTTTTATTTGCTGAATAATTTTAGGGATGGAAGTAAATATTTTATTCCTATCAATATTAAACTCGTCAAACACTCCGGCCTTTGTCAATCCTTCTAATTGGAGTTTGTTTACGTCTTTGGAGTTAGATCGATTAATAAAATCTTGGAAAGTCTTAAATTTACCGTTCTTTTCTCTTTCTTTTATAATATTTGATATAGCCTCAAAACCTACATTTTTAATAGCTCCTAAACCATAGAAAATTTTTCCATCTATAGCTCTAAATTCTGCAAAACTTTTATTAAGAGATGGATTTACAATTTCTATCTTCAGTCTTTTAATTTCCTCTACAAATTCTCTTAATTTAGCTGTATTAGTTAATTCTGTTGACATAGTAGCGGCTATAAAATCTTCTTTATAATAAGTTTTTAAAAATGCTGTTTGATAAGCTATTAATGCATATGCAGCTGCATGACTTTTGTTAAAACCATATTGTGCAAATGGTTCAATTTTTGTGAAAACAAAATTTGCCACATCTTTTGCTATACCATTTTTAATAGCTCCATTAATAAATCTCTCTTTCTGTTTATCTAATTCCGCTTTCTTTTTTTTACCCATAGCCCTTCTTAAAATATCGGCTTCTCCTGCAGTGAAACCTGCTAAAGTTTGTGCTATTTGCATAACTTGTTCTTGGTAAATTATGATTCCATAGGTAGGTTTAAGAATGTCTTTTAAAGTAGGGTGTATATAATCAGGTTCTTTAAAACCATTTTTACAGTCATTATATATAGGAATATTGCTCATGGGACCAGGCCTGTAGAGAGCAACCAAAGCTATTATATCATCAAATTTGTTTGGTTTCATTTGTTTAATTGAATCTCTCATACCTGCGCTTTCAAGTTGAAATAAGCCTGTAGTTTCTCCGGTGGATAAAAGTGAAAATACTTTTTCATCTTTTAGACTTATCTTGCTAATGTCTAAATTTATATTTTTATTTTTTAATCTTTTTAATGTTTTATCAATCACTGTAAGTGTTTTTAAGCCTAGTAAATCAAATTTTACTAAACCAGCATTTTCAGAAGAGTACATATCATATTGGGTTGATGGTAAAATTAGATTTGAGTTATGGTCCACGTATAGAGGGAATTGTTCAGCTAACTTATCTCCAGCAATTACAACACCAGCTGCGTGTGTAGCCATATTTCTATTAAGACCCTCTAGTTTAAGTGATAATTCTAAAAGTTTTTTTACTTTAGTGTTATTATTAACTTCCTTTTTAAATCTTGGTTCTCTGTCAATCGACTCCTGAAGACTTAAAGGCCTAGAAGGATCGAATGGAACCATTTTACAGATTCTATCAACATGACCGTAAGATAATCCTAAAACTCTTCCAACATCTCTTAGAGCCATTCTTGCTTTAAGTTTTCCAAAGGTAATTATATGAGCTACTCCATCTTTATACTTATTTTTTAGGTACTCAAAAACTAGGTCTCTTTTTTCCTCACAAAAATCAATATCGAAGTCTGGCATAGAAATTCTGTCTGGATTTAAAAATCTTTCGAAAATTAAATCATACTCTATTGGATCAAGGTCAGTTATATCTAAACAATAAGCCACTAGCGAACCTGCGCCCGAACCTCTACCAGGTCCAACAGGAATTAAATTTTTTTTAGCCCATTTAATATAATCTGAAACGATTAAAAAATAACTCGCATAGTCCATCGAGTTAATGATATTAATTTCATGATTTAATCTATCCTTATATATTTTTATGATTTGCTCTTCTGTTTTTGATAAATTTTTTTTTAATATGAAATTTTTGACTCTACTTTTTAAGCCCTCATTTGCTTGACCAATTAGCTCATTTTCTGGAGAATTGCGATTAGGGTTTGCTATAGAAGGCAATATAGGTTTTGATTTTTTAAGTTTGAAATTAAATCTTAAATGAAAATTATAATTGTTAATTAAAGCCTCAGGAATATCAGAATATAGTCTTGTGAGTTCCTCATTTTTTTTTAAAAAGTGACTGTTACTTAATCTAAATCTATTTTGATCATCTACAAAAGTTTTTTCTCCAATACATCTTAAAGCATCGTGAGCTTCGTACATATCTTGATTAAGATAAAAAACTTCTTGCGTCGCTATTAAAGGTATGTCTAAAGATTTTGATTTTTTTAAAATAAAATTTTCAAAATTTTTTTCATCAGTTTCGTGGTGTCTTTGTATTTCAAAATATATCCTTTCCTTAAAATGTTTTTTAAGTAAATTAATCAATTCGTCAAACTTTTTTAATTTATTCGCCTGAAATAGCTTGGCAAAAAAATCTCTGTAGTTTCCTGTTAATAAAATAATATCGCTATGATTTTCTATTAAATCATTTATCTTGCAAGTAGGTTCTTCAGTTTGTTTACTTTTAAGATAACTTAGTGACGATAGCTTAGTTAAATTTTTATATCCAATTAATGATTTGGCGAAGAGAGTTACTTTACCAATTATATCACCTTCTTTTAGATTAATTTGCGTTCCAATTATTGGTTGGGTACCAACTTTAGACAATTTTTCTGAAAATTCTAAAGCTCCACATAAATTGAAACTGTCAGTCAGTCCGAGAGCTTTAATTTTGTTGATTTTACAATAGTCAGCTAAGTCGTCGATTTTTATTGCACCATCACAGATAGAGTATTGTGTATGTATTTTTATATTATTGAAATTTTTGTCACTTGGAAGCATTAACTCGTTTTATATTACCGTCAGAAATAAACAACTTGTAATCAGCCCTGTTAGCAAGTTCTCTATTATGAGTTGCAAATATTATTGTCTTTTTAAGTTTTTTTAATTTTAAAAATAGAGAAAATATTTCTTTTGAAGTTTTAAAATCTAAATTACCTGTTGGTTCGTCAGCTAAAATAAGTTGTGTCTCTGATATTAATGCTCTTCCTATAGCAACTCTTTGTTGCTCACCTCCCGAAAGTTCGTTGGGAAAATGATTTGATCGATCAAAAATTTTCAAATCCTTTAAAATTTTCTCAGCTTTAGATAGAATACTTTTTTTATTATCTCCCCTTATTATTAAAGGCATCATAATATTTTCAATAGCTGTAAAGTCGGTCAATAAATTATTATCTTGGAATATGATTGAAATATTTTTTCTTCTTAATTCATCTTTTTGCTCGTTTGATAGATTTTTAGTCTCTGTATCATTTATTTTAATTTTCCCTTTGGATGGAGTGTCCAGTAAAGCTAACAAGTGCAATAAAGAAGATTTTCCTGATCCTGATGGACCTACTAAGGCTACTAATTCTCCTCTTTTAATATTAATATTGAAATTATCAAAAAGATCAATTGAACCATTTATATGGTTAAAACTTTTTTTTAAATTAGTTGTTTGTAACAAAATTTTATTCATATCTTAAAGCTCTAAAGGCGCTCATTTTTGAAATTCTCATCGCTGGTAGATAAGATGCTATTGCGGAAATTAATAGAGATAAAATGAAAACAATAAAAATTGAAATTAAATTAATTTCACTAGGTAGTTTTTCTAAAATATAAATTTCTGGTGGAAATATTTCAAAATTAAATACTGATGAAAGAAATAATCTTATTTTTTCAATATTTAAAGAAAATAAAATTCCTAAAAAAATTCCACTTATCGTTGAAAAAAAACCAATCGTAAATCCAGTTAAAAAAAAGGTTTTTTTTATTGACTTATTGCTTAATCCTAAAGTTTTTAATATTGCAATTTCTTTTGTTTTATTTTTTATTAAAATTGTTAGTCCAGATATAATATTAAAAGCGGCTACGATAACTATTAGTGAGAGAATTATAAACATTACGTTTCGCTCTACTTTTAAAGCACTAAAAAGAGATTTGTTTAGGTCTGACCATGTATAAATAAAGTAATTTTGATTTATCTTTTGTATCTTTTCTTTGTAAAAATTTGCCTTAAGAGGATCCTGTAAGTATATCTCAATATTTTCATCTTTTTTTTCCTTATCGAAAATTGATAACGCATCATTAATACTTAGAAATACAATATTTTGATCATATTCCATAAAGCCAGTGTTAAATATCCCAGCGACTTCAAATTTCCCCTGTTTTGGTAGACTTCCCAATGGAGTCGATATAAAAGCTGATGACATTAAGCTTAACATGTCTCCTTTTTTTAAATTTAAATTATAAGCCATTTCTGATCCAATGAACGCTTTATTAGGTCCAAAATTTTCTAAATCACCAGTAGAAATGAATTTATCAAAAAATTTAAAAATATTTTTTTCACTTTTGTCTACTCCTTTTATAATTATACCTTTTGCATTATCATTACTGATTACAATGCCCTCACCAAAAAATGATTTACTTATACTTATTTCTTTAAATTTTTTTTTAAGATTTTTAATATATTCGTCATTAATTTGAAAACTATTAGGTTGAATTACTATGTGAGGATTTAATCCTAAAATTTTATTAGTTAAGTCAGTTTTAAATCCATTCATTATTGACATTACTATTATCAGAATTGCGACACCTAACATTATTCCCAAAAAAGAAAAAATAGAAATAATTTTCAAAAAACCCTCCTTCTTTTTAGGTCTTAGGTTTCTAAAGGAAATAAGTTTTTCAGCGTTAGTAAACAATTTTTTAATTTTTTAGTTTTAATTTTATTTTTTCAAGACTCAATATTTCACTTTGTGAGTTCAATTCTTTAAATTCAAAATTATCAGCAACAGATTTAGAGCCAATGATAATTTGATAGGGTACACCAATTAAGTCATGTTTTTTAAATTTATTTGACATGTTTTCATCAACATCATCCAACAATGCGTCAATATTTTGTTTTTTTAGTTCCTGATAAATTTTTTCAGCTTTGTGCAAATTTTCTTTATTATTTTTACTTATACTTGGTATTATTACTACGTCAAAAGGTGATATAGATTTAGGCCATTTCATAACATCGTTGTTATACTTTGCCTCAATAATTGCTCCAACTAATCTTGAAACTCCAATTCCATATGAGCCCATTTTAACAGAAGTTTTTTTTCCATCTTTATCATCTATTAAACAATTCATAGGTTTAGAATATTTGTCACTGAAGTAAAAAATGTGTCCTACCTCTATGCCCTTTGTAGTAATTTGATCTTCTTTTTTAACAAATTTATTAAAATCTTCTTTTTTAAATTTTTCATCTGTAACTGCATAAATTCTAGTAAAATCTTCCCGCATTTTTTTGAGAGAAAGATCGTCAAATTTATAACGATCAGGATCTATTTCAAATATATTTTTGTCTGCATAAATTTTGCTTTCCCCTGTTTCGGCTAATATTACAAATTCATGAGAAAGATCTCCGCCTATTGGGCCAGTATCTGCAGCCATAGGTATTGCTTTTAAATCTAATCTGTTGAACGTTTTTAAATACGAGTAGAACATTTTATTATAAGATTTCTTCGCTTCTTCATCAGATAAGTCAAATGAATACGCATCTTTCATATAAAATTCTTTACATCGCATAACTCCAAATCTTGGCCTTATTTCATCTCTAAATTTCCACTGAATATGGTAAAGAATTTGTGGAAGTGATTTATAAGATTTGACACTTGATCTAAAAACATCTGTGATTAATTCCTCATTTGTTGGACCATAAAGCATTTCTCTACCTTGACGATCCTGGATTCTTAACATTTCTTCACCATAATCATCATATCTTCCACTCTCTTTCCAAATTTCTGATGATTGAATAGTTGGCATCAACATTTCTTGTGCGCCTATAGAGTTTTGCTCTTCTCTAACGATTTGCTCTATCTTCTTCATTATTTTGTAACCTAAAGGAAGCCATGAATATATTCCAGCGGAAGACTGCTTTATCATACCAGTTCTTAGCATAAGTTGATGTGATTTAATTTTAGCTTCTGTTGGAAGATCTTTTGTGATTGGTATAAAAAGTTTTGAAAGGTACATTATTGTAAAAATTCTCTTAAATTTAATAAATCAATTTTAACCAGATAATATATTACTGCAAAAATTATAGTAGTAATTAATGTTGTTATTAAAAACTTTTTTACAATTTTTGGATTTTTTGGTGCTCCAGGATCTATACCCTCAATTTTTTCTCTAAAAATTTCTTTATTTGATTGAATTCCCATTGGCAAAACTGAAAAAAAAATTACCCACCAAATCATTACGTAAACAATTATAGATCCCGTTATACCCATTAAATCCTTGCAATATTAATATTAGTAAAGGGTTTCTTTCCTGTTTTTTCTCTTACAATTTTTCTGCAATTCTGTTTTAAGGTCTCAATTAAGTGATTTTGTTGTTTTTTATTATCCATTGAAAAGGTTCTGCATATACTCATAACTTCATCTTCAATATCAAATATAAAAGTATTATCCTCATTTTTTTCAGGTATACCTTTATAGGATATGACTGGTTTTTTTATATTGCCGGAATTGGAAACTATCAATGTAATTTCGAGATATCCATTAAGTGATAAATTTTTTCTTTCTTTTATAGTTTGTGAGTCGGTTTCAACATTTACATTTCCATCAAGGTAAATTTTACCAGAGGGAGCTTTATCGATAATTTCAGGTTTATTTCCAGGTAGTATCTTAATTATATCTCCATTTTCAATTAACAATGTATTTGGTATCTGCATTTCTTTAGCAAACGAGACGTGTTCAGCCATATGTCGGTGTTCGCCATGAACTGGTATAATACATTGTGGTTTTACCCAATTGTACATATCTTTTAGATCATCTCTATTTGGATGACCAGAAACATGTACGAATGCATTTTCCTCACTGATCATTTCCATTTTATTTTTTACTATTAGATTTTGTAAATAATATAATTTTTTCTCATTTCCTGGTATAATTTTAGATGAGAAAATTACACAGTCTCCTTTTTCTAAATACACCTCTGGATGAATACCATTAATTATTCTAGTCATAGCCCCCATTGGTTCTCCTTGACTACCAGTAGCTAAATATATAATTTTATTTTTGGATACCTTTTTTGCGTCTCTAGGCTCTATAGGCTCAATGAGTCCTTGAAGATAACCACATTTTCTTGCTGCTTTGTAAATTCTTTGCATAGATCTGCCAACTAAACAAATATTTCGCTGAGTTTTTTTTGCACAATAGAAAATGGACTCCATTCTAGCCACATTTGAAGCAAACGAAGTAACGAGGATTCTATTAGTTTTTAATTCCATAATTCTTAATAAACTATCTCTTACATCTGACTCTGAACCAGCTCTTCCTGGGCTAAAAATATTTGTAGAGTCACATATCATTGCCGACACACCGATATTTCCAATAGATTTTAATTTTTGTTCGTCGATTTGACCTCCTATTAAAGGGTTAGGATCGATTTTCCAATCTCCGGTATGTAAAATCGTTCCTAATGGGGTTTTTATGCTTAAGCCATTAGGCTCTAAAATAGAATGAGTTAAAGTAACAAAATCAATTTCGAAACTTCCAAGCTTGATTTTGCTATTTAAAGGTACAACTTCTAAATACCTGGATATATCAATTTTTTTTTCTTTAAATTTTTCAATAATTAAAGCTGCTGTAAATGGCGTAGCATACATTTTACATTTAAGACTTGGCCATATGTGTGCGACAGCACCTATGTGATCCTCGTGGGCATGAGTGAGAACTATACCAAGCAGATCATCTTTCTTATCTATAATGAAACCTGCATCTGGCATAATAAGGTCAATTCCTGGTACAGAGTCGTCAGCAAAAGAAACTCCCATATCTACTATAATCCATTTTTTTTCATCCTCTTTTCCATAGGCGTATAAATTCATATTTCCACCTATCTCACCAGATCCACCTAGAGGACAAAAAATCAATTCTTCTTTACTCATAAAAATTTCCTGTAAACTTCTGAAACTCCTTTGATCGTAATATTTTGATCAACAATAGTTCTTCTTCTTTTTATAATTTTTTTAAATAGATTTGCATACCCTCCAGTAAGTATTATTTTATATTTTATTTTCCAATTTTTGTTATTTTGTTAATTATATTATTTATTAATCCCTCATAACCCCAAATAAAGCCAGCATTTAAAGCGTCTTTGGTATTTTTTCCATAGCTCTTTTGCTGATTTTTCAAATCGAATATTGGAAGTAAAGCTGTAGAGTGACTTAAATTTTTAATAGATAATTTAATTCCTGGAGCTATAACGCCACCTTCATATGTTTCGTTTTTCACAA
>CACHQZ010000010.1 GCA_902582165.1 uncultured Pelagibacteraceae bacterium | reverse complement strand
AAAATAATAAGAATCATTCATCAAAAAGTTTTAGAAGACTAGTTTTCGATGAATTATGTGCAAATTTTTTTACATTATCTGAAAACAGAAAAAGAATTAAAAAAAACAAAGTTAAAAAAAACATCTTTATTAAAAACTCTCAAAAAATTATTGAAAATCTTCCATTTAATCTTACGGATAGTCAAATAAGAGTTTTGTCTGAAATCAATAAAGATCTTTCCGATTCAAAAAGAATGTTTCGCATCATACAAGGAGATGTTGGTTCAGGTAAAACAATTGTCTCTTTATTGGCTATCTCAAATGTTATTGAAAGTAATTATCAATGTGCATTAATGGCTCCAACAGAAATTTTAGCGAAACAACATTTTAATCTTGCTAAAAAAATTTTTAAACATTTAGATTATAAAATAGATTTTCTTTCTGGCAAAACAGAGATTAAAAAAAGAAAAGATATTTTACATTCTATTCAAGTGGGAAAAACAAATTTAATAGTGGGTACTCATTCACTTTTTCAAAAAAAAATAATTTTTGAAAATCTTGGTTTAGTTATAATAGACGAACAACATAAGTTTGGAGTTAAACAAAGATCTGATTTAGCAAGAAAAGGTGGAACTAATTGTGATGTGTTGTTAATGTCAGCTACTCCAATCCCTAGAACAATGATGATGTCATTATATGGTGATATGGATATTTCAAAAATCACAGATAAACCTTTGGGAAGAAAAAAAATTATAACTTTAAGTAAGCCTGAAAGTAAAATGAATGAATTATGGCCGTACATTAAAAAAATGATTGAAAATGATAATCAAATTTTTTGGGTTTGTCCTCTTATCGAGGAGTCTTCTTTATTAGATTATTCTTCAGTTAAAAAAAAATTTGAAATAATTAATAAAAAATTTCCAAATACAGTTGGTTTAATACACGGTGCTTTAAGAAAAGAGGAAAAAGAAAAAATTTTAAAAAAGTTTTTAAATAAAGAATTATTAATTCTTGTTTCAACAACCGTGATTGAAGTTGGTATAGATTTTCCAAATGCAAACTTAATAATTATTGAAAATGCAAATAAATTTGGTTTAGCTCAATTACATCAACTAAGAGGTAGAGTAGGACGAGGATTAAAACAAGGAACATGTTTATTATTGTTTAAAAATCAATTAAGTAAAAACGCAATCAAAAGAATTAAGATATTAAAAACATCAGACGATGGATTTTTCATAGCGGAGGAGGATCTTAAACTTAGAGGCTTTGGTGACTTAACGGGTTTCCAGCAAAGCGGTGATAAAAGTTTTAGATTTGCTGATCCCTTAATTCATGCAGATTTATTCAGATTAGCAGAAAATTATGTTCGTGTTAACCAATTAAATATAAATAATGAAAAATATTCTTTTCTTTTAAAATTATTTGATAAAGCAGAAATTATTAATTTCGAAAAAAATTAATCAATGTTAGTTGTTCCAGCAGAAACTATAAATTTTGAAGCTTGCTCAAATGATACATCTAAGTATATTAAATCTTTTTTTGGTAACATCAGTAAAAAACCACTTGTTGGGTTTGGAGTTGTTGGAACAAAAACATTTATTAAATCTTCTTGAAGTTTTTTTTGGATAATGCCTTCATTTACTTTTGTAGCAAAACCAACAACCCATATTCCTTTTCTCGGGTACTCAAGCAATACAACACTTTTTGCTGAATCGGTTGTTTTAGTAAAAGTCTCAGTCATTTGACCTATAGCAGAATAGATTGTCCTTAATATTGGTATTCTTTTTAAAAAATTATTGAAAAGTTCAAAAAATTTTTTTCCAATGAATGACAATGAGAGCCAACCAATAAATGTTATCAAAAATAAAGCTATAAGAATTTCAACTCCAGGAATATTAAAAGGTAAATAATTATTAGGATTGAGTTCTTTTGGGATAATATGACCAGAAATTCTAATAATAAAAAGAGTCAAATATAGTGTTATCCCGATTGGGATTAAAACTACAATACCAGCTATAAAATTATTTCTGATTTTAGAAAAAAACGATTTTTTCATATTTTTTTTTTCCATTTATTAAGAATAACTTGAATAAACAATAAAAACTATAATTAATATAAAAATTGCAATTAATAATTTATTATTTAAAATCATGAGTCTTATAAAATGTATAACATAAACAGAAGAAAATTTCTTGGCTTAATTGGGTGCGGATGTTGCTCTGTAATGCTACCATCTTGTTCTACGGTGCCAATTACTGAAAGAAGACAATTAAGTATTATCCCGGAAGCTAGGATCAATCAGCAAGCTGCTTCAGCATATGAACAATTTAGAAGAAAAACTAAGTTAATTACAAAAGGTTCAGAATTAAAATCTATCAAAGAAATAGGGAAAAGAATGGAAAATGCTGTTAGCGCTTTTTTTTTAAAAGAAGGCAAAAGTGATCCCACACAAAACTTCGGTTGGGATTATATCTTAGTTGATAATGACAAAATTGTTAATGCCTGGTGTATGCCAGGAGGAAAAATCGCCGTTTATACCGGTCTTTTGAAAGTCACAAAGAATACGGATGCCTTATCTATAGTAATGGGTCATGAAATTGCTCATGCAGTAGCTCGTCATTCTGTTGAAAGAATGAGTCATGCGATGACAATTAATTTAGGAACAACTGTTGCTGATATTTTTTTAGGTGGTGCAATAAATAGAACAAGAAATACTGTAGGACAAAATACAGGTCTAGATATATTTCAACTTGGTATAATGAATCCTTTTGGCAGAAAACAAGAAACTGAAGCTGATTATTTAGGTTTAATATTTTCATCTCTTTCAGGTTTTGATATTAGAGAGTCTGTTAAACTTTGGAAAAGAATGGCTGAGAAAAAAAAAGGTAAAGAACCACCGGTTTTTCTAAGTACACACCCAAGCAGTAAAAAAAGAATTGAAAATTTAAATAATTGGATAAATGAAGTAATTATTAAATACCCACCAATAAAAATTTAATATTGGTGAGCCCTGATGGACTCGAACCATCGACACCCTCCTTAAAAGGGAGGTGCTCTACCAACTGAGCTAAGGGCCCCCAGAAAAGACCTTTTATATATTAATTAATTAAATTTCAAATAATTAATCAAAAAAATTAATATATTTTTTATAGAAATAATTGAATGTACCATTTTTGATGTTTTCTCTTATTTCACGCATAAATTGCTGATAAAAATATATATTATGTAATGAAATTAACATAGATGCTAGAATTTCATCAGATTTTATTAAGTGATTAAGATAACTTTTAGAGTATTTGTTGAGTTCTTTTATGTCGCATTTAGCATCTAAAGGAGATTTATCGGATTGGAACTTTGAATTTTTTAAATTTAGTTTTCCATCCCAAGTAAAGGCTAGTCCGGTTCTGCCTGATCTTGTAGGCATTACACAATCAAACATGTCAATGCCCTCTTTAACTGCTCCCAGAATATCTGATGGGGTGCCAACTCCCATTAAATATCTTGGTTTATTTTTTGGTAAAAAATTAGTTGTCTCATTCAAAATTTCAAACATGTCATTTTGATTTTCTCCTACAGCTAAACCACCCATTGCATAACCATCGAAATCTATTTCTTTTAAACGAGAGATACTTTCAATACGTAGATCTTTATATAAACCGCCTTGAGCAATACCGAACAATGCTTTTTTTTTATCTTTACCAAATTCTACCTTGCTCCTTTTTGCCCAATGAGTAGAGACATTTATTGCGTTAGACAGTATTTTTTTATCTTTTGTAAGTTTAGGGCACTCATCTAATACCATAATTATATCTGAATTGATTACTTTTTGAACCTGAATACTCTTTTCTGGACTCAAAATTATTTTTTTACCATCTAAATGAGATTTAAAAATTGCTCCTATTTTAATATCGATTTTGTTAAATTTTGAAAGTGACATTATTTGATAACCTCCAGAATCTGTAAGTATTGGTTTGTTCCAATTCATAAATTTATGGAGTCCACCGAAGTTCTTTAAAATTTCAATGCCTGGGCGTAATAATAAATGGTAAGTATTACCTAAAATAATCTGAGACTTAGTCTTTAAAATGTCGTCTGAAAAAATACTTTTTACAGTTCCTTGTGTCCCAACTGGCATAAATGCCGGTGTATCTATTAGTCCTCTTGATGTATTAATTCTCCCAAGCCTTGCATTATTATCCTGAGCTAATAGCTCAAAAGAAAAATTACTATTGGACATTTAATTTTTACTTAGATCTGAGTGATAAAATTTTATCCGGATTATCTACAGATCCGGAGTTTGGATCCCCTTTTTTTATCATATCGATAAATTCCATTCCTTTGACAACTTTACCAAAGGCTGAGTATTGTCTATCTAGATGAGGGGCAGAGTCAAAACAAATAAAGAATTGACTATTCGCACTATTAGGATCTGACGATCTAGCTGCGGATAACACTCCCCTTGTATGAGCAATATCGGTGAATTCAGCTTTTAAATTAGGTAGGTCAGAGCCACCTGTACCGGCAAGATCTAAATTATAATCTGGATTATTTGTATTTCCAAACCTTACATCACCCGTTTGTGCCATAAAACCGTCTATAACTCTGTGAAATACTACTCCATCATATTTACCGCTATTGGCAAGATCCATAAATCTTTTTACATGATTTGGAGCTTTATCAGGATAAAGTTCGATTTCTACTTCACCATAAGATAATTTTAAAATCATCAAATTTTTAGCCATAAGATTAGTTGTTACTAAACTAAAACAAATGATAAATAAATAAATAAATTTTTTCACGACTGCTTACTTTTTAACATTTTAACTGCATATTTTGTAACAAATCTGTCCACGTCTCCACCTAAATGTGCAATTTCTTTTACAAATTTTGAAGAAATAATTTGATTTTCAATATCTGACATTAAAAACATTGTTTCAATTTTAGGATTTAGCCTCTTGTTCATTCCTGCTAATTGATATTCATATTCGAAATCTGATACCGCTCTCAAACCCCTAATTATTGCTGTTGCTTTAAATTTTTTACAAAGCTCAATCGTTAAATTATCAAAAGGAATTACTTTGATTTTTTTTTTGTCAAATTTTAAATCTTTAAAAAGAGAGTAATTTATAATATCAACTCTCTCATCTATAGAAAAAAAATAATTTTTATCACTATTATCAGTAGTCGCAATTATTAATCTATCGAAAATTTTTAAAGATTTTTTAATCACATCGATATGGCCATATGTGATAGGATCAAAAGTTCCTGGGTATACTGCTGTTTTCATAATTATTGAATATTATCTTCAATCTTAATTACTGAAACTACTTTTTCATTTCCAGATAATTTCTTAATTCTTACACCTTGGGTATTCCTACCAGCTATTCTAATTTCTTTTACAGCACATCTCATCATACTTCCTTTATCAGTTGATAAAAGAATCTCATCGGTTTCATTTACAACAAGTGTTGAAGCTATATTTCCATTTCTTGGCGAGTTTATAATTCCTATTATTCCTTTACCACCCCTATTGGTAACCCTATAATCTAGATATGAACTTCTCTTACCATAACCATTTTCAGAAACTGATAAGATAAATCTATCAATACCATTTTTAATTTTTTTATCTTTTGTTATAACTTTTGAGTTTATTTGAGTATTATCTAAAATAGACAAAGATATAACCTTATCTTTATCATTTAACTTAATACCCTTTATACCTTTTGATGAACGACCTTTAAAAAGTCTTAATTTTTTTGATTTAAATCGAATACATTTTCCAAATTGCGTACTTAAAAGAATATCTTGATCTTCTTTACAAATCTTAACACCTATTATTTTGTCATCGGTATCAAGTTTCATAGCTATTTTTCCGCTATTATTAATGTTCAGAAAGTCATCTAAGGAATTTTTTCTAACATTTCCTTTTGAAGTAGCAAATATAACCATAAATTTTTTCCATTCAGATTCGTCCTCTGGTAAAGGCATAATAGAGCTTATTGAGTGATGGCTTTTTAGAGGTAGTATATTAAAAATTGATTTTCCTTTGGAAGCTGCAGTTCCCTCAGGTATTTTATGAGCTTTTATTTTATAAACTAAGCCTTGAGTGGAAAAAAAGAGAACAGGTGTGTGTGTATTAGCTGTAAAGATTTGAACTACAAAATCGTCTTCTCTTGTTGAAATACCTGTCTTGCCTTTTCCACCACGTTTTTGGGCTTTTAAGGAGCTTAGCGGGCCTCTTTTGATATAACCTTGATTTGTAATATTTATTACTACGGACTCTTTTTGAATTGTTTCTTCAATATTATAATTAAGAACTGTATCTATAATTTTAGTTTTCCTTGGTGAAGAAAATTTGTCTCTTATTTTTCCCAATTCATCAATAATCAAGTTATATAAAGTTTTTTTTGAATTAATAATCTTATTATACTCTATTATCAATTTTGAAAGATTGTTAATCTCATTTTCTATTTCTCCTATACCAAAAGCGGTAAGTTTTTGTAATCTTAATTCTAAAATTGCATCAACTTGGTCCTGAGATAATTGATATGAAGATATGTTTTTTTTCTTCTCGATGTTTGATATAATTTTAGTGCTCTTTTTTATTTTCCATTTCTTTGATAGAAGATTTTTTTTTGCTATTTCAGTATTTTTTGAATTTTTAATTAATTTTATGATCTCATCTATATTCTCAACAGCTGCGGCTATTCCAATTAGTATATGTGCTCGTGTTTCAGCTTTTTGTAAATCAAATTTTACTCTTTTTAATACAGTTTGTTCTCTAAATTTTAGAAATTCAGAAATAAATTCTTTTAGGTTTAATATTTTTGGTTTATTGTCAACGATTGCGAGAGTATTGAATCCAAAAGAGCTTTCGATATTAGTAAGTTTGTATAATTGTCTTCTTACTGTCTCTGGTTCAGTATTTTTTCTTAACTCTATAACTACTCTAATTCCTTCTCTATTTGACTCATCTCTAAGGTCTCTTATTCCCTCTATTTTTTTATCCCTCACTAATTGAGCAATCTTTTCTATCAAAACTGATTTGTTCACTTGATAGGGAATTGACTTTATTATCAATAGATCTCTACCTCCTTTTTTTTCTTCAAATTCAATTTCACCCCTTATTTTAAATGAACCTCTACCTTTATTGTAGCCTTGTTTTATAATGTCTCTTCCAATAATTAATCCACCAGTTGGGAAGTCAGGACCAGGTACGTGTTTCATCAGCTGGCTGATCGTGATGTCTCTATTGTTTATAAAAGCTATTGTTGCATTAATAATTTCTCCCAAGTTATGAGGGGGAATGCTTGTAGCCATGCCGACTGCGATACCGCCAGCGCCATTAACTAAAATATTTGGAAACTGTGAAGGTAATACTTCTGGTTCTTTTTCAGTCTCATCATAATTACTTCGAAATACTACGGTATTTTTTTCAAGGTCTTCAGTTAAAAATTGAGAAATCCTTCCAAGTTTGGTTTCTGTATATCTCATTGCCGCAGGTGGATCTCCATCTATAGAACCAAAATTACCTTGACCAGAAATAAGTGGTACACTCATTGAAAATTCTTGAACTAACCTCACTAGTGCGTCATAAACAGATTGATCACCGTGAGGATGATACTTACCTATTACATCCCCAACAATTCTTGCAGATTTTCTAAAAGGTTTAGACCAATCGTAACCTCCTTTATACATAGCATATATAATTCTTCTGTGAACAGGTTTAAGGCCATCTCTAACATCAGGAAGAGCTCTACTAACAATTACGCTCATTGCATAAGATAGGTATGATGAACTCATCTCATCTTGTACAAATATAGGCTTAAAAGATTTTGTTGATTCTAGATTATTTTTTTCCATGAAAATTTAAAAAGGAATTTCATCATCTAAATCAGAACTATCTTGATTTAAATTGTCATTTGGAAGAGAGCTTTTATTTTCCGAGATCAAATTAGAATTATTTGAAGAGTTCTTGCTATCAAGCATTGTTAGGCTAGAATTATAACCTTGAAGCACAATTTCTGTAGAATATTTATCTTGGCCAGTCGCTTCGTCTTTCCATTTTCTAGTACTTAATTGACCTTCTACATAAACATTAGCACCTTTTTTAACGTACTGTTGAACAACATTTACTAAACCTTCGTTAAAAATTACAACTCTGTGCCACTCTGTTTTTTCTTTTCTTTCACCACTATTTTTATCTTTCCAAGACTGGCTTGTGGCGATGCTTATTCTGGCTACGCTTTTGCCATTAACCATTTGTTTTATTTCAGGGTCTGCGCCTAAACGACCTATTAATTGTACTTTATTTAAACTTCCAGCCATAATATTTTGAATAAAAATTGATTTTATATTATTAAATACTTAAATTTTATATCATATTTGATAACTAAATATAAGACGATTATTATTGAAAGAAAAAAAAATGTTGAAAAAAATCGTTGTAAAAGGCGCTAAAGAACACAACTTAAAAAATATTTGTTTGGAAATTCCAAAAGAGAAATTAATTGTTATTACAGGCCTTTCAGGGTCGGGCAAATCATCTTTAGCTTTTGACACAATATATGCTGAAGGTCAAAGAAGATACGTTGAAAGTTTATCATCTTATGCGAGACAGTTTCTTGATAAAATGAAAAAACCCAATGTGGATTTTATCGAAGGTTTAAGCCCAGCAATTTCAATTGAACAAAAAAATACTTCTAAGAATCCTAGATCCACAGTCGCTACAGTTACCGAGATATATGATTATATGAGAGTTTTATTTGCACGTGTGGGAATTCCCTACTCACCTTTCACTGGAAAACCAATAAAATCCCAATCGGTGAGTGAAATGGTTGATAAAATTAAAAAACTTCCAAAAAATAATACTATTTACTTACTCGCGCCTGTTGTTAGAGGTAGGAAGGGTGAATATAAAAAGGAAATTTTGAATTATAAAAAACGAGGTTTTTCTAAAATAAAAGTTGATGGAAAGTATATTAATATTGATGATTTTCCGAATTTAAACAAAAAGGTAAAACATGATATATCAATAATAGTTGATAGGATTATTCTAAATTCAAATTTAGGCAATAGGTTAGCTGACAGTGTAGAGACGGCTATTAATCTTTCAGATGGCTTACTAATAGTAGAATATGAAAATGAGGCTCTTCCAAAAAAATTTAGGAAACTTGAATCAATAACATTTTCATCAAAATTTTCTTGCCCAGAAAGTGGTTTTACTATTGAAGAAATAGAGCCAAGGTTATTTTCTTTTAATTCGCCTTATGGAGCTTGCGAAGAATGTGAGGGCATTGGGCATAATTTAAATGTTGATCCAAATTTAGTAGTTTCAGACAATAAAAAAAGTCTTCAAGATGGGGCGATAGAGCCATGGGCAAAGTCAACATCATTATATTATGCTCAAACTTTAGCCTCTATAGCAAAACACTATAAAATTCCTATGGATATGTCGTGGAAAAAAATTCCAAAAAAAATACAAGATATAATTCTCTATGGATCTGATAGTGAAGAAATTAAATTTTCTTATGATGATGGATATGAGTCCTATACGACTAAGAAATCTTTTGAGGGTGTTATTAATAATCTAGAGAGAAGATATCTTGAAACAGACAGCGAATGGAAAAGAGAGGAAATATCACAATACCAAAGTGAATCTAATTGTGAAAAATGTAAAGGAATGCGATTAAAAGATGAAGCATTATGTATAAAAATAAATAATTTGAATATTAGTGAAATCACTGAAAAATCAATAGAGGAATCTCAAAAATGGTTTTCGGAGCTTGGAGAAGTTCTAAACGAGAGAGAAAATAAAATTGCACAGCATATTTTAAAAGAAATTAACGATAGATTGAACTTTCTTTTAAATGTTGGGTTAAACTATCTAACTTTATCTAGAGAGTCAGGAACTTTATCTGGTGGAGAATCACAAAGAATAAGATTAGCTTCACAGATTGGATCAGGGTTAACTGGCGTGCTTTATGTTTTAGATGAACCATCTATAGGCTTGCATCAACGAGATAACAAAAAATTAATAACTGCGTTAAAAAAATTAAGAGACCTAGGAAATACTGTCATAGTTGTAGAACATGATATTGAAACTATGGAGAGTTCAGATCATATAATTGATATAGGTCCCGAAGCTGGATTAAATGGTGGTCACATAGTTGCTGAAGGTGAAGTAAAAGAAATTATGAAGAATGATAAAAGTATTACTGGAAATTATTTATCAGGAAAAAAATTTATTCCATTACCTAAAAAACGAAGGTCAGCAAAAAATGGAAGATTTATTGAAATAAGTGGCGCAAGTGGAAATAATTTAAAAAAAGTGGATTTAAAAATACCTGTGGGTACATTTACTTGTGTAACTGGAGTTTCTGGAAGCGGTAAATCAACTTTAATATTACATACTTTGTATAATGCTTTTAATTTAATGCTTAATAAAAACAAAAGTCGTAAATTACCTAAAGCATTCACAGGATTCAAAGGTACTGAGTTAATTGACAAAATTATTGACATAGATCAATCTCCAATTGGTAGAACCCCTAGATCTAATCCGGCCACATATACTGGTGCATTTGGTCCTATTCGAGAATGGTTTTCTGCATTACCTGAGTCTAAAGCTAGAGGATATAAAGTAGGTAGATACTCTTTTAACGTCAAAGGTGGAAGATGTGAAACCTGTGAGGGAGATGGAGTTTTAACATATGAAATGCATTTTTTACCAGATGTTTTTATACCATGCGATACTTGTAAAGGGGCAAGATACAATCGTGAAACGTTAGAAATAAGATTTAAAAATAAAAATATAGCTGATGTTTTAGATATGACAGTGGATGAAGGATGTGAATTTTTTGAAAATATACAAAGTATTAGATCTAAGTTAATTACTTTAAAGCATGTAGGGCTTGGGTATATGAAAATTGGTCAACAAGCTACCACATTATCTGGTGGTGAAGCGCAAAGGATTAAATTAGCAAAGGAATTGTCTAAAAGACCTACAGGAAGAACTTTATATATTTTGGATGAACCTACAACAGGATTACACTCCCACGATATAAAAAAACTTTTAGAAATTTTACAAGCCTTTGCTAATACTGGGAATACAGTTGTTGTAATCGAACATAACCTAGATGTAATTAAAACGGCAGACCATATAATAGATATGGGGCCGGAAGGTGGAATTAATGGCGGCAGAATAATTGCACAAGGGACTCCTGAAAAAGTGTCTACTGTAAAGGAAAGCTATACTGGTAAGTTCATTAAAGAAATTATTGGTAATATCTCAATGAAAAAAACTGCTTGAATATTAAAACTGTGCTATGATCGTCGTATGGTAAGTATTTTGCAATCTTTATCAAAAACAATTCATCTGTCTTTAGTTATTGCTTTCTTATTTTTATTAGCTTTACATCTTTTTGGAGACGGTTTTGTTTTTGATAGATACTTTTTCAGTTGGTTGTTCAGGTATTTACACGTGATATCTGGTATAATGTGGGTAGGATTACTTTGGTATTTTAATTTTGTTCAAATTCCATCTATGGCTATAATTCCTGATGATCAAAAACCAGTCATTGGAAAGATTATAGCTCCAAAAGCTTTATTTTGGTTTAGATGGTCAGCATTAGCTACTATTATTACAGGTTTAATTGTTTCTTATCTTCAAGGGTATGTTCATCAAGCAATGACCTTAGGATTTGGTGGAGGAGATGCTAAAAGTACAACTATAGGAATTGGAATGTGGCTGGGTATAATAATGGCTTACAATGTATGGTTTGTAATTTGGCCTAATCAAAAAAAAGCTTTGGGAATAATTGAATGCAAACAAGAGGAAAAAACCCAATCGGCTAAAATAGCTATATTATTTTCAAGAGCAAATACCATTTTATCTTTCCCAATGCTACTCTCGATGGTTGCGGCACAAAATCTTTATTAATTAAGGTGCAATTTTTTCTTCTTCTTTTTCTAATGTTTTATAGCTTACTTTAAAAAATTTTAATATTGGAGAAGCCACAAATATTGAAGAATAAGTTCCAATAATAACGCCTAAGATCATTGCAAAAGAGAAACCTCTTAGGATTTCTCCACCTAATATATAGATTGATAAAAGAGCTAATAAAGTAGTTATTGACGTAATTAAAGTTCTAGAAAGTGTCTCATTTATTGAAAGATTGGCTACATCACTGATAGATATTTTAGTAAACTTTAATAAATTTTCTCTTATTCGGTCATAAATAACAACTGTATCATTCATTGAGTAACCAACTATAGTTAACACAGCTGCGATGATTGATAAATTAATTTCTAAAGATAAAACTGAAAAAATTCCTAAAGTAATAATAACATCATGAAAAAGAGCAATTATTGAACCTATACTAAATTGCCACTCAAATCTTACCCAGATGTAAAACAGCATGGCAGCTAACGCTAAAGAAATAGCTATAATTGATGACTCTAATAATTCAGCACTTACTTTGGGACCTACATTTTCCACTCTTCTGAAATCAACCTCTGCACTTAAATTATCAGACAATTTTTTTTTTATTTCTGAAATCAAATTATTATTATTTTCTTTTTTTTGTTCTACTTTTATAAGATAATCTCCATCTTTTCCAAATTTTTTTACATTAATGTCACCTAAATTCATTGAACTTAATAACTCTCTAATTGACGAAGCGTTTACAGAAACATCGGTCCTTAATTCAATTAAAGTACCACCTTTAAAATCAATTCCATAATTTAAGCCTTTAAATATCATAAAAAAAATACTTAATGAAAATAATAACGTTGAAAAAATATTAGCTTTTTTAAATTTTGAGACAAAATTAATATTTCTAATCATTAAATTTTAACCTCTTGAGTTTTTTTTCTTAAAACAATTATGGATGTTAAATGTCTCGCTAAAAAATAAGCTGTAAAAAGAGTCGTTATAATTCCAATGCCCAAAGTAATAGCAAAACCCTTTACAGGTCCAGAACCAAACGCAAATAAAATAATCGCTGCAATTAAAGTTGTGATATTTGCATCTAAAACTGTTATTTTTGCTTTTGAATATCCAGTATCAAAGGCATGTATAATTGACTTTTCAGTTTTTAATTCTTCTTTTATCCTCTCAAAAATTAAAACATTGGCATCTACAGCCATACCCACAGTTAAAATAATACCCGCGATACCTGGTAATGTTAGTGTGGCTTCCAAAATAGTTAAAATACCAACTAACATTAATAAATTTGCAATCAAAGCTATATTAGCAATTAAACCAAATATTTTATACTTTAAAAACATAAAAAAGATTACTAGAATAAAACCTACGATTAATGAAATAATTCCAGCTTTAATAGAGTCTTCACCCAAATCTGGACCGACGGTCCTCTCTTCTACAATGTTGAGTGGGGTTGGTAAAGCTCCCGATCTAAGTAGCAAAGCAAGATCTGTAGCCTCTTGAAAGGTAAAATTTCCTGAGATCATCCCATTACCAGAGGTAATTGGCTCATTGATGTTAGGCGCACTAATTATTTGACCATCAAGTACAATCGCTAATCTTTTACCAACGTTATCAGTAGTAGCTCTACCAAATTTTTGGGCGCCAAGTCTATCTAAAGTAAAAGAAACTGTTGGCTCGTTTTGTTGATTCTGAACACTTGGTTGTGCATCAATTAAATTCTCTCCGCTCATTACAATCCTTTTGCTTATTTTAAGCTTCTCGCCATTTTCAGATATCAAGTCATCGACGCCGAACTCTGAATTATCACTTACTAGCCTAAAATTTAATTGAGCTGTTTTTCCTAACAATGTTTTAATTCTGCCTGGATCTTTTAATCCTGGAAGTTCTACTAAAATTCTTTTTTCTCCTCTTTGTAAAATAGTTGGTTCTTTAGTACCTACATCGTCTATTCTACGTCTTACAATTTCAATAGACTGTTTTAAAGCTGAATTATTAATAGTTAACAATCCATATTTAGAAAATAATACCTCAATATTACTATTATCTAATTTTCTAAAATCTAATTCAAAAGATCTATAATTATCAATATAAGGATTTACAAAATTATCTTTTTTTGAAAAAAAAAGTAGCTCAAATTTTTCAGGATTATTTATGCTAAATTTTAATTTATTATTTTCTATTTTAAAATTTGAATATTCTAAATTATTTTCCTTTAATAATTTTTTTATTGGAATTACTTTTGATTGTATCTTTTCTTCTATCAAAGAACTAGAGTCAATTTCTAACAAAAGATAGGACCCACCTTGCAAATCTAAACCAAGATTCACTTTTTTATCAATTATTGCATTATTCTTATTTTGAAAATTTAATGCTGAAAAAATCGAGATGAAAAAAAATATTAAATAAATCAAAAGTATGTTTATTTTTGTAAAATTTAACACGAAAAAGAATTATTTTTTAACTTCTTCTTTTTTAAGTAAACTTGTGATGGTTGATTTTATAATTTGAACTTTTGTCCCCTCGCCTATAACAACTTCAATCCTATCGTCTTCCATCACGCGCTCTACAACTCCGATGATACCGCCTGAAGTTATTACCTCATCCCCTCTTTTCAAAGACTCGACCATTGCTTTATGGTCTTTTACCCTTTTTTGTTGTGGTCTTATTAAAAAAAAGTAAAATATTACAAATATTAATATTAAGGGTATAAATTGTGCTATTCCTTGTCCGCTCATTGAAAGACAATTATAATAAATAATTTAGATGCACAAGTTAAATTTCATCAAATTTTCTCTAAATTATTCATGTATTTTTTTAAAACATTCGGAATTGTAATCGAACCATCTTCATTTTGATTGTTTTCTAACAAGGCAATTATTAATCTTCCAACAGCAAGCCCGGATCCATTTAAAGTACCAACAAAATCGTTTCCATTTTGCGATTTATACTTAGCGCCCATCCTTCTGGCTTGAAAAGTGCCACAAGAAGAACAGCTTGAAATTTCCCGGTATTTATTTTCAGATGGTATCCAAACTTCTATATCATAAGTTTTTTCAGCGCTAAATCCCATATCTCCAGTGGATAGTAAAATAATCTGAAATGGCAATTCTAATTTTTCTAAAATATATTTTGCACAATTTAACATCCTCTCGAGTTCCGTTAGACACTTATTAGGTTCAATGATGCTCACTAACTCAACTTTGTGAAATTGATGCTGTCTAAAAATACCCTTTGTATCTTTTCCGTAGCTTCCAGCTTCTTTACGAAAACAGGGGGTTGACGATACAAATCTTTGGGGTAATTGATCTTTATTTATTAAAGATTTTCGAACTAAATTTGTTAAAACAACTTCTGCTGTTGGGATTAAAAATTTTCTTTGATCAGAATTTTCAAATTTAATTTCAAATTGATCTTCTTCAAATTTAGGTAGTTGGCCAGTTCCAAACATAACATCCTCATTAACTATTAATGGTGGTGAAATTTCCATATAACCAAAACGTGTAGTGTGTATATCGAGCATAAAATTTGTTAATGCTCTTTCAAGTAAAGCAATTTTATTTCTTAAAATCACGAATCTAGACCCAGATAGTTTAGATGCTGTTTCAAAATCAATTTGATTAAATTTTAAACCTAAATCAACATGTGACTTTGGTTTAAAATCAAAATCTTTAATAGTACCAAATTTTTTAATAAGTTTATTTGATTTTTCATCTTTACCAATAGGAACATCGTCTTTAGCTAAATTAGGTAAAATGTGTAATAACTCATTTAATTTATGTTGGGCAGTGATTTGTTCTTTGGATATTTTAGAAATATCTTCAGAAATTTTTTTAGATTTTTCAAAATTAGATTTATCTTTCGACTTCGATAAAATTCCTTTCTTTTGTTCTAAACTTTCTTTTTCACTGATTAACTTTCTATTATATTTATCTAATTTTTCAAAATTTTCTGTTTTAAAAACAAAATTTCTATCTAATAATTTTTTTTTGAAATGATCTAAATTTTTTCTTAAATCTTTAATATTATGCATCTTCAGCTTCTTTTTTCTTCTCTGTGAATCTAACGGTTAGTATAGATAATTCATAAAGTAATAACAAAGGTATTGCGAGTCCAACCTGTGTGATGGGATCAGGAGGAGTTAAAATTGCTGCTAAAGCAAAGATAATTACAATTACGTATCTTCTTCTTGTGCGAAGATAATTCGAGTTTACAACACCAATTCTTGCTAATAAATTTAACAGTATCGGCAATTGAAAACTTATTCCAAAAGCAAAAATCAATCTCATTATTAAAGAAAGGTATTCATTTACTTTTGCCTCAAGTTTTATTGGTAAATTAGTATTTGAACCAATACTTTCAAAAGATAGAAAAAACTTTATAGCCAATGGCATAACTAAGTAATATACTAAAAGTCCTCCTAATAAAAAAAGTATTGGGGTCGAGATAAGATAAGGTAAAATCGCTTTTTTTTCATTTTTGTAAAGTCCAGGTGCAATAAATTTATAAATTTGTATAATCAATACTGGACTACCTAAGAAGACAGCTGCAAAAAAAGCTACTTTAATATAAGTAATAAAAGTTTCATGAAGGGCAGTAAATATAAGTCGCCTAGACTCTAAATCATCTTTTACTGCATTAGCGTATGGCTCAACCAAAAAATTATAGATCTGTTCGGCAAAGAAATAAGAAATTATAAATATTACAAAAATAAAAATTAAAGAGTTTAAAAGTCTACTACGTAGCTCAACAAAATGACTTGTAAAAGAATTACTATCAGCCATTTTTATTTTTAATTTTTTTTATTTTATCATCTTCTGCCGTAACATTTTCATTTAAATCTATATCTTTAGTAGCTGATGATACTTCTCTTTGAAAGTTATTGATTGTATTCTTTAATTTTCCGATATACGAACCGATTTTTTTTAAAGCTATTGGAAATTCTTTTGGTCCTAATACTAGTATAGCAATTATGATTACCGATAATATCTCTAACCAACCAATTTGGGGCATTTTAATTATTTTTTTTCAGCGTCAGAGTCTTCAGACTTAGAATTGTCATCTTGATTATTTATTGATGTATCCTCAGACATACCTTTTTTAAAACTTTTTATACCTTTAGCTACATCACCCATCAAACTTGATATTTTTCCTCGTCCGAAAAGTAAAACAACTAGTACTACTACAATAGCTATTTGCCAAAAACTAATTCCCATTATCATTATTTATACACAATAAATAGACTTAAATAAATATATTTATTTTTCATTCTCAGGTGCTTTTTTTATCGCTTCATCAATATCTTCATAGATATTTTGCTTTTCAGATAGGGACTGCTCTTTAAAGAATTTTCCTGTACCAAAAATGGATTTATCTATGGTTGACGTATCAATTAAACCTGCTGAACCCAACTCATCAATAGTGGGTAAATCAGATAACTTTTGAATATTAAAATGATTTAAAAAATTTTCTGTAGAAATGTATTGAATTGGTTTTCCTGGTACATCTTTTCGTCCTGCAGGCCTCACCCAATCAAGTTCAAGTAAAATTTCTAGGGTGTTTGAGGCAAATGAAACCCCTCTTATTTCTTCTATTTCTGACCTTGTAACTGGTTGATGATAAACAATAATTGCCAATGTCTCAATCGTTGCTTTAGATAATTTTTTTTGAGTAGATTTTTGTAGAGCCATTAATTTTGACAAATCATCAGCTGTTCTAAATGACCACTTTTTTTTGATACATACTAAATTAATCCCCCTTTTTTTATAAGTTTGTTGAAGATTTTCTAATATTTTTTTTAAATCAGATGAGGTTTGAATTCTTTTTTCGATCGTTTCTAAATCTAAAGGTTCAGATGCAGCAAATAGAATAGCTTCTACTTGTCTCTCTATTTTAGAAGGCAAGGTTGGAAAATTGATTATATTTTCTTTTTTTTTATTTTTCATTTTATATTTTCTTAATCATTAATTTATCAAATATTTCTCTTTGAGAAATACTTAGAGTTCCTTCTTTTGTTAATTCAAGACTTGCGGCAAAAATACCGGCTATACCTGTTCTTTGCATTTTATTATTCGAATAAAACTTTGGGATCAATTCATTTATATCTTTCCATTCTGTTATTTTATTAAGATTATCTCTCAAATGTTTTATACCTTCTTCAGCAGTTAAAACTGGTAATTTAGGAATACTAATATTTTGAAAAGTTTTTTGCATTTGAATGCTAGAATAAGTTTTTAATAACTCATATAAAGAAACATCATACACGGGTGTATTAATTGATCTAATTCCTCCTTTCATACCTCTAGTAAAAACATGAACACCCAATCTTTTCTTTTGTAATATTTGATCTGAAAGAATCCTTATCAATTCTAACTTTTTAAGTTGTAATTTAAGTTTTTCAGCAACTTCGAGAGCTTTAAAATCATCTTCATCATCTTCAGGTAATAGTAACTTTGATTTTAAATAGGCTAACCATGTGGCCATCAATAAAAACTCAGAAGCTAATTCTAAATTTAAATCTTCCTGTTTTTTTATAAAGTCTAAAAATTGATCTGCTAATAAAGTAATCGATATCTCAGCTAGGTCTACTTTTTGTGTTTTAGCCAAATTAAGAAGAACCTCTAAGGGTCCATTGTAATTTGGAATATCAATAGAAATTTGATTTGATTTTTTTGATTCCATTACTAATTTTACCTTAAAAAATTATAAAATTCCGAAGTTTTTTTTGCAGTAAATTTGTCAATATAAGGTAAAGATTTAATTAATTTAAAGTTATCAGTTGTATTACCTGCACAATATAAAACAATATTACAACCAGCCTCCAAAGATTTTTTAGCATTTGTTTTTAGATCAAATCTTAAAGCTTTCATAGAAATATCATCAGAAATCAAAATTCCTTTAAATCCTATTTTTTTTCTTATCACATCCTCAATAATTTTTTTTGATAGTGTTGCAACATTTTTTTTATCTATTTTTGAGTAAAGTACATGTGCAGTCATAGCAAATTTTGCTTTAGAAAATTTAAATGGGTAAAAATCAATCTTATTAAGTTTTTCTAAATCTAAATTCACTTTAGGCATTTTTTTATGGCTATCAACAGTAGCAGCACCGTGTCCAGGTATATGCTTTACAACTGCGGCAATTCTATTTTGATGTAAATGTTTAATAGTCAACTTACCTAATTGATTGATAATATGTTTGTCTTTAGAGAAACTCCTTGTACCTATGACTTTATTGGTATTATTTCTTAAAACGTCTAAAACAGGTATTGTATTAATATTAATACCTAATTTATTTAAAATATCTGTGAGCGAATTAATATATTGAGAGTAAAATTTTGTGCAAAAATTTTTATCTTTTTTGTATAAACGTCCAAAAAAATTTGCAGAAATTTCGTGATTTAATATATCTCTTAATCTTGAGACTTTTTCTCCTTCCTCGTCAATTATAATTGGAAATTTTTTATCTTTGGTGAGAGACCTAATCTTAAATGTTAGTTTTTTAATTTGATTTAAAGATTTGAGATTTCTTTTGAATAAAATAACACCCCATGGTTTTTCTTTTGAGAACAGAATTTTTTCCATTCGTGATAAATTTGTTCCTTTTAAACTTACTATTATAGCTTTTCTTTTCATTTGCTATTTAATAAATCCCAAAAACTTCTTTTTTTATTATTTTCGTTTTCATTTTTCAAAGAATTGTTAAATTCTATCACATTTTCAGTGTCATTATATAATATAGGTAAATCCTTAGTTTTTTCTTGTAATAATTGTTCGATATTTGTGCGATTAAAATTATTTTTACGAATATTTTTATTAGAAAAATAATAGAAATATGTATTAACAATAAAAAATATTATTACTAATATCATAAAAAAATTTAAAATTTTATACATTACATTTTTTCTGGAAGAGAAACTCCGAGAATCTCCATGCCGTTCTTAATTACACCAGCAACAAGGTAGATAAATGCTAATGACTCAAATCTTTTCAATTTTCCGTCTTTAATAAATCTAAATTTACTATCTTCATTTCCTTTACTCCAATACGCATGAAATAAAGTTGAAAGTTCATAAAGATAAAATGGTATTTTATGAGGTTCGAGTTTAGATGCAGCTGAACCTATTATTTTTGGCCATTCAAATATTTTTCTTAATATTTTTTCCTCATAGTCATTCAAATTAAATGATGAGGAATCTACAAATATTTTATCATTTAAACTTTTTTGAAGTGTTCTTAATATCGAGTTAATTCTAGCATATGCGTATTGAACATAAAAAACAGGATTATCTTTTGTTTTTTCTTTTACTTTTTCGAAATCAAAATCAAGTTCTACATCATTGCTTCTATTTAACATCATAAATCTAATTGAATCTTTACTAACTTCATTCAATAAATCTTTAACTGAGATAAAATCTCCCGCCCTTTTTGACATTTTGAACGGTTGACCATCTTTATAAAGTTTCACTAATTGGCAAACTTTACAATCTATGTTTATTTTTTTATTAGAAAGTGCTGAGACTGCTGCTTTAATTCTTTTAATATAGCCTGTGTGGTCTGCCCCAAGAATATTAATCAAATTATCATATCTCCTATTTATTTTATCAGAGTGATATGCAACGTCATTCGCAAAATAGGTCCAAGTGCCATCATTTTTTTGTAAAGCTCTATCTGTATCATCTCCAAATTTTGTTGACTTAAATATAAGTCTTTTTACTTTTTTCCAATTTTTCGGTATATCACCCTTAGGAGGATCAAGATAACCCTCCTCTACGAAATTTCTTCTTTGAAGTTCTTTAATAGTTATTTTGACTAAATCTTTTTTTACAAGCTCTGACTCTGAAAAAAAATTGTCATGTTCAATACCAAGTTTTTTTAAATCATCTTTAATTAAAGCCATTGAAGCTATTAAAGAAAATTTTTTTAACTCCTCGTAACAATTTTTAAAATTTTCTACATTGATATTTTTATTATTTTTTATGATATTTTCAGCAATATCTTTGATATAATCACCAGGATATAAATTTTCTCTTACAACGAACTTTTCTTTAAATTTGATTTCTCTTATTCTTAAATAAACCGATTCTACAAAGTTTCTTATTTGATTACCGTAATCATTTATATAATACTCTCTGACAACTTTGTTGCCATGAAATGATAATAAATTTGATAAAACATCCCCGAAAATTGCTCCCCTACAGTGACCAACATGCATAGGTCCTGTTGGATTAGCGGAAACGAATTCTATATTATAAGACTTTTTAGACTTTTTTGATCCATAAGTATCTTTATTCTTAAGTATTTTATTAATGTTAAAAACCACAGCATCATTTGAAAGTTTAATATTTATAAAACCGGGTCTTGCTACATCGATCTTTTTGAAATGACTTTCCTTTTTTAATAACAAATCTTTTATTTCAGATGCTAAGTTCATTGGATTTAATTTATTAGTTTTAGCTAAAACTAGTGAAACATTAGAAGATAAATCATAATCAAGATGATCTGGAGGAACCTCTAAATTTATATTAACTAAATTATCTAAAGTTGTTAATTTTAGTAATTTCATATTATCTGAAATAATCTCGTTTATTTTGGATAAATAGTTATCAAATATATTCATTTTATCTTTTTATATAGATTTATTGCATATCTATCGGTCATTCCAGCTATAAAATCACAAATTGATCTGGCAACATTTGTTTTGTCGTACTTACTCACATTTATATATTTGTCTGGATTTTTACTTATTGAAAAAAATAATTTTCTTATAATTTTTTTCCCATTATTCGTATTAGATTTTACCTTTCTATGATAGTACATATTTGTTCTTAAAAAACTTTTTATTCTTTTATCGAATTGTCTGATGTTGTTTGAAAAAGCTACTAAGGGGTATTTAGATTTAAAAATATCTTCTAAATTTTTAATTTTATTCTTTTTAAGATTTTTTTGAGTGGTTATTATCAAATCTTCGACCATCTCATTGATTATTTCTCTTACTATTTGTCTTATTACCAGATCTATTGAATAATCTTTTAATTTTTTTTTATGCTTTACAACAATCTTGTTGAGAATTGGAATATCTTCTAAATCGCTAAGATAAAATAAACTAGATTTCAATCCATCTTCTAAATCATGACTATTATATGCTATATCATCAGATATAGAGGCTATCTGCGCTTCAAGTGAAGGACTTTTAGAAAAATTAATCTTTTCTTTAAAATAGTTTACTCCTAAAATTTTTTTAAATTTTTTTAAATTTTTTATTGGCCCATTATGTTTAATTAATCCGTCTAATGTTTCTATAGTAAGGTTTAAACCTTTAAATGCATAATACCTATTTTCTAAAAATAAAATCGTTCTTAAAGTTTGTATATTGTGATCGAATCCTCCAAATCTTTTCATGCAATCGTTAAGTGCCTCTTCGCCTGCATGTCCAAAGGGTGTATGACCCAAATCATGAGCCAAACTAAGAGCTTCACATAAATCCTCATTTAGATTAAAAAATTTAGATAAAGTTCTAGCAATTTGAGCTACTTCTAAAGAGTGAGTAATTCTAGTTCTAAAGTGATCTCCAGTAGTATTTACAAATACTTGTGTTTTATGTTTAAGTCTTCGAAAAGCAGTTGAATGAATTATTCTATCTCTGTCTCTTTGAAAATCTGACCTTAAATTAGTTTTTTTTTCATTATAAAACCTACCCTTTGACTTTAATGGTACGGCTAATTTAGATAAAGTTTGAATTGAATTTTTTTGCATGCTCACTATATAGATTATATACTAGATAATTATGGAAAAAAAATTAGAATTTACCGATAGTGCAAAAAACCAGATAGAAAAAATCACTAAAAGCGAAGAAAAAAAATATTTCAGAATTGCTGTTCAAGGAGGCGGGTGTTCTGGATTCAAATATAATTTTAGCTTTGATGATAAAATAGAAAAAGATGATATATTGTTTAACAAAGCTGTGATAGATAAGCAGTCGCTTAATATTATAGCGGGCTCAACAGTAGATTTTAAAAAAGAAATGATAGGTGAGTCTTTTTCTATAAATAATCCAAAAGCTTCAGCTTCATGTGGTTGTGGTCTCTCTTTTTCAGTTAAATGAAAATAATTTCATGGAACGTTAATTCGGTTAGAGCAAGAATTACAAACATTTTAGATTATATCAAACAATCGAACCCTGATATTTTATTACTCCAAGAAATTAAAACTCAAGATATTAGTTTTCCTTATGAAGATTTTAATAATATTGGATATAACTCTTATGTTTTCGGTCAAAAAAGTTATAATGGTGTTGCTATTATATCTAAACAAGAATTAGATAAAATTGATAATAGCTTTATTAAAGATGATTTAAAACAATCTAGAATAATTACCGCTGAGTTAAAATTAAAAAACAAAAAGATTGAACTTATTAATATTTATGTTCCAAATGGAAATCCTATAGATACAGAAAAATATGAATATAAAAAAGAGTGGTTAAAAAAATTTGTATCAAATGTTAAAAGGAAAATGCAAAAAAACTCGAATATGCTTATCGCTGGAGATTTTAATATTATTCCTGAAGAAATAGATGTTCATGATTTTAAAAAATATGAAAACGATGCTTTAGGTAGATTGGAAATAAGAAAAAAATATAGAGAATTAATTAATTTAGGTTTTAAAGATGTCTATAGATTTAAAAATAAAACAAAACAAGAGTATACTTTTTGGGACTACTTTGCAGGTTCCTGGCAAAAAAATTATGGTATGAGAATAGATCATTTTTTACTTTCAAACAGTTTAATTGAAAATATCAAAACAATTAATATAAATAAAAAACCAAGATCCAAAGAAAAGCCATCTGATCACACCCCGATTGAACTTGAAATTATTTAAATCTACCGTATATATCTTGATATCTAACTATATCAGTTTCTTTTAAAATTGATCCTAATTGAGCTTCAATTATTTTTACTGGTTTCTTGTAAGGGTTTTCTATTCTGTGAATAGACTTGACTGGTATAAAAACAGTTTCATTAGTTTTTAAAAAAAAATTTTTTCTGTTAAGAGTTATTTTTGGAGTTCCTTGAGTTACAACCCAATGTTCAGATCGATGAAAGTGTTTTTGAAGACTTAAAACTCCTTGAGGTTTTACATAAAGTTCTTTAATTAAAAAATTTTTACCTTTATACAAATTTGTGTACCTGCCCCAAGGTCTGTAAAAAATATTTTTCTTTTTTTGATATTTAGTTTTTAATTTATTATAGATTTTGCATATTTCTTTCCAGCTACCTAGATCAGACCAAGGCATATCTAAATTTATAGCATTTATATCTTTTGATTTTTCCAATATTGCGTAATCAAAAGAAATTGTCTTACATTTTAAAAAATCATTTTTATTTAAATAATAAATATTATTTTTGAATTTTGATTTATTTACAGAATTTAAACAACAATTAAAGTTTTTGTTTTGATACATCTTAAAGTTGTTAATTATTGATTTTTTAGTAAGGAAAAACATTCCTGAATTCCAATAAGCATTTTTTTTAATGATTTTTTTTGCTTTTTCTAAATTTGGTTTTTCAATAAATTTTGAAACCTTGTATT
>CACHQZ010000009.1 GCA_902582165.1 uncultured Pelagibacteraceae bacterium | reverse complement strand
TACGATTTTTGGCTAAATTTTTTACCTTTTTTTTTAAAAATAATCATCATTATTGAAAAGTGAAAAAACATAAGATAAATACGAGTTTCAAAAGTATCCTCTAAAACTATATTTTTATAAAAATATTTATTTCTAGATAAAGTTAATAATGTCATATACAAATTGAGATTATGATTTTTAAATTTTTTAAACATTTGAATAATTATCTTTTACTCAGTATTATTTTATTAAGCTGTCAAATTCAAGAACCTTTAAAGGTTCATGGAATTGTTTATCTGGAAAATAGGTCAAAAAAACTTGAAGTTAATAAATCTAATAAAAATGATATAATACGGATTATTGGTCAGCCGCAAGTGAAAGGTGGACAAGTAAATAATGAGACTTGGATTTATGTTGAAAGAGTACTTACAAAAGGAAAGTTTCACAAGCTTGGTAGAAATGTAATAAAAGAAAATAATGTTCTGATTTTAGATTTTGACAAATATGGTATTTTAAAAACAACCAAATTTTATACAAAAGACGATATTAATAAGATTGAGTTTTCAAAAAAAAATACCGAGAACATTTTATCTCAAAAAAGTTTTGTTGAAAACTTTTTACAAAGTATAAAGGAAAAAATGTATAGTAATAGAAAATGATTATTACTAATGTGCTATTACTGCTAACAAAAGTAAAGCAACAATATTTGTAATTTTAATCATTGGATTAACAGCTGGACCAGCTGTGTCCTTGTATGGATCACCCACTGTGTCTCCTGTTACTGCAGATTTATGAGCTTCGGAACCTTTTCCTCCAAAGTTCCCATCCTCTATATACTTCTTAGCATTATCCCAAGCTCCACCTCCAGCGGTCATTGATACAGCAACAAATAATCCAGTAATAATTACACCTAACAGCATTGCTCCTAGGGAGGAAAGTGCTGCTTCTAATCCACCTATTTGTAAAATAACAAAGTAAACTATTATCGGAGATAGAACTGGTAATAATGAAGGTATTATCATTTCTTTAATGGCCGCTTTGGTCAATAAATCAACTAACCTACCATAATCAGGTTTTCTTTTACCTTTCATTATACCTGGGATTTTTTTAAATTGCCTTCTTACTTCTATTACAACTGCTCCTCCAGCTCTTCCAACAGCTTGCATGCCCATTGATCCAAACAAATATGGAAGCATGCCACCTATTAATAAGCCGGCAACAACAAAAGGGTTAGATAAGTCAAAAGTTACATTAACACCCTCTAATGCAGAACCGCTTACATTAGAAAAATATTTTATATCCTCTGTATAAGCTGCAAAAAGAACCAGTGCTCCTAAGCCTGCTGAACCAATCGCATAACCTTTTGTAACAGCCTTAGTAGTGTTTCCTACTGCATCTAATGCGTCTGTTGTCTTTCTAACATTTTTTGGTAATTTTGACATTTCGGCTATGCCACCCGCATTATCGGTAACAGGCCCGTATGCATCTAATGCTACAACCATCCCCGTTAAAGCTAACATAGCAGTTACAGCTACAGCTATTCCATACAAACCAGCCAAACTATTAGTATAAAGAATACCTGCAACAATTATTAAAGCTGGTATAGCTGTCGCTTCCATTGAAATAGCCAAACCTTGTATCACATTAGTCCCATGACCAGTTGTTGATGATTTAGCTACTGTTTTAACTGGCCTGTAATCCGTACCAGTATAATACTCAGTAACCCAAATTAACAATCCTGTTATAATAAATCCAACAACTCCACAAATATAAAGATCCAATCCAGAAAATAAAGCACCAGCATTATTTTCATAAGAGTTTTTCAAGCCTATTATAGAGTCTGTTATTGGATACATTATAACTAAGGAAGTGACAGCAGTAACTATAAAGCCTTTATATAATGCACCCATAATACTTTTTGATTTACCTAGTTTGACAAACCAAGTTCCAATTATAGAAGTAACGATACAAGCTCCACCTATTGCTAAAGGATAAATCATCAAGTTATAATCCTCAGGTGAAAATATTGAAGCTAACACCATGGTTGCAACAATTGTAACAGCGTATGTTTCAAATAAATCTGCTGCCATGCCTGCACAATCACCAACATTATCACCTACATTGTCTGCAATTACTGCTGGGTTTCTCGGGTCATCCTCTGGTATTCCCGCCTCTACCTTTCCAACTAAATCAGCGCCCACATCTGCACCCTTAGTAAAAATTCCTCCACCTAATCTTGCAAAGATAGAGATTAGGGAGGCTCCAAATCCAAGTGCAACTAACGCATTAATGATTTCTCTATTCTCAACCTCGAGATTAATTAAGATAATATAATAAATTGTTATGGCTAATAATGCTAAACCAGCTACTAATAAGCCTGTAATAGCACCAGATTTAAAAGCAATTGTTAACCCAGATTGTAAGCTATTTCTTGAAGCTTCTGCTGTTCTTACATTTGCCTTTACGGAAATAAGCATACCAACATAACCTGCAACTCCAGAAAGAGATGCGCCAATAAAATAACCAAGACCAACTAAATAACTAAAAAAATAAGTTACTATCGCTAAAACAATTATCCCGACGATAGCAATAGTTTTATATTGTCTGTTCAAATAAGCTTTTGCGCCTATTTGAATTGCTTCAGCAATTTCTTGCATTCGGGAATTTCCAGGACTAGATGCTAGTATTTGTCCAGATAAAAGATAACTATATGCAACGGCTAATATTCCGGTAAATGAAATTAAATATAGAAGTTCTAAATAATTTGTCATTAATTTAACGGATAAATGCCAAAAAAGTGTTTAAAACGCAAGCTAAAGTTAGTGAATTTTTAAACATTTTATTCATCTTTTCTAATAACTTTAGATATTTTATCTAAAATAGCGTTTAAATAACCAATTTGAACTTTCTCTAGAAAATATTCAGAAGCTAACAAATACTCACTGATTACAACTTTTTTTGGATTATTATGCTTATACATTAATTCAAATATTGCAGCAAAAAGTATTATTTTGAGTAATTTGTCCGTCTTTTTAAGGTTTATATCGTTTATTAAATTTTTGTTAATAGTTTCCTCAATTAATTCTGATCTCTCTAAAGTTCCAGACACAACGTCTTTAATGAATTTTTTGTACTGGCTTTTAGGATAGTCTATTTTAGTACCCGGATTCATTAATGAATTATAAATTTTTTGAATTATCTTAATTCTAGGAGAAGTGCTTTTAGATTTTTTTTGTTCCATTTTTTAAAATAGATAGAATAGCACGAGAAGCCTCTAATCCTTTATTAGGTTTTTTTGATTTAGTTAATCCACATCGTTCTTTTGCTTGTTTTAAATTAAAAGCTGTAATTACTCCATTTCCTATAGGTTTATTAAAATTAATTGACAATTTCAAAATTGCTTCAAAGGTAGATTTACAAATCAAATCAAAATGTGGTGTTTTACCTTTAATCACACATCCTAAAGCAATAAAAGCGTCAAATTTTTTAATATTTTTTCTAATTGCTATCGGTATTTCAAAAACACCAGGTACATTCATAATTTCAATCCGATATTTTTCTGTTTTAAAGAATTTTATTGAAGAAGAAACAAGTCCTTTTGTTATGTCATTATAATAATTAGCGTTTACAATTAAAATTTTTTTCATTTAATAATAATTTGTTTTTTAATTTTTAAACCAAAACCCTCTAAACTAATTATCTTTTTTTTTGATCTCGAAAAAAGTATCATATTTTTAACATTAAAATCTTTAATTATTTGAGCTCCTAAACCGTAATATCTCAAAGTCATGTTAGTTTCATTTTTTTTAATTTCACTAGTTTCATTATTAATAACGACTAACATATAATTCTTATACTTCGACAATAATCTAATATTTCTTTTAATTTCTTGATTATTCAACAAATTAATTTTATTAATCTTTTTTGACAAAACTCTTATTGGGACAGGTTTATTTTTATTAAATTTTCCTTTTGATATAACATAACTTTCACTATTATTTAGTTTATTTCTATATATACAAAAATTTATGTACGATAGTCTATTTTGTTTTATATTTTTTGAAAAAGTTTTGTAAATTAGTTTTTCATTTTTTAATCTATGTGCAATCAGATCTGCGATAGAAGCGATTTTAATTCTGTGTTTTTTGGAAAATTTAATTAAGTCATCTAACCTAGCCATTCTTCCGTCTTCATTCATAACTTCACAAATGACAGAGCTAGGGTTAAGATTTGATAATCTTGAAATATCAATTGAAGCTTCTGTGTGACCTGCTCTTTCTAGAACACCTCCTTTTCTAGCTACTAAGGGGAAGACATGCCCTGGTGAGACAATGTCTTTTTTGTTTGAATTTTTATTAATTGCCACTCTTATTGTTTTAGCTCTATCAAATGCAGAAATTCCAGTTGAGATCCCTTTTTTTGCTTCAATTGACACGGTAAATGCAGTTTGCATTCTTGATTTATTGATTTGAGACATTAGAGGTAATTTTAACCTATCAATTTGTTTTTTTGTTAAGGCTAAACAAATTAATCCTCTACCATGTTTAGCCATAAAATTAATTATTTTAGAATTACACTTTGATCCAGGTATAACAAGATCACCTTCATTTTCTCTATTTTTATCATCAACTAGGATAAACATTCTCCCTTTTTTTGCATCTTTTATAATAGACGAAATATCTGAAAACTTTTTAGACATTTAATTAGTATATCTGAATATGTATTTGCTAAACATATCTATTTCTACATTTACCAGATCATTAGTTTTAAGATTTTTTAAATTTGTAAGTTTTAAAGTATGAGGGATAATATTTAAATTAAAATTACTTTTAAAAACTTTTGAAATAGTAAGAGAAACTCCGTTAATAGAAATTGAAGCTTTTTCTTCCAAAAATTTAGAATAATTTTTATTTGAAATTTGGAGTTTTATTTGCCATGTTTTATCTATAAAACTGATTTTTTTCACTTTCGCTGTTGTATCAACATGACCTTGAACAAAATGGCCTGATACTTTATGCCCATATTTCAGAGATTTTTCTAAATTTATAGTTTCACCTATTTTAATTTTCTTAAAATTCGATCTTTTAAGAGTTTCATTTGAAATATAAAAAAAAATTAAGTTTTTTTTAATTTTTACTAGTGTCAGACAAACACCGTTACAACTAATTGATGATCCAATATCAATTTTATTAAATTTAAGTTTTGTCTCTACACCAATTAATTTACTATTTTTATTTTTTTTAATAAACCTTACATGGCCGATGTTAAAAATTATTCCGTTAAACATTATTTTATCTGTATTTTAAAAAGATTATCGTTTTTAAGATTAACTAAAAATTTTTTTTTTAATTTAAAATTTTTAATAAGATTTTTATTACAATTATTATAACCATTTTGTTTTAAAGCTTTATCTGATTGAAATAAGTACAAATTATTAATCAATTTAAATTGTAATAATTTATTGAGAAATTTAAGTCCTGTCTCAATCAATATTCTTCCTTTTCCGATTTCAAATATTTTTTTAAAAAGTTTTTCAAAATCATATTTATTTAAAAGTTGATTAATCTTAATTATTTTTATTTTTTTTCTTTTAAAATAAGAAATTTTTCTCTGATTATTACTCGATGTTACAATATAGGTTTTCCTCTTATTTGAAATTTTAATTAATTTATGTTTTTTTTTTAGTTTTAAATCTCTATCAATAATTATCAAATCAGGTTTATAATAATTTAATCCTTTAATTCTACAATTTAATAATGAATTATCTTTGTTTATAGAATTTGAGGTTGAAACTATACAATCATATTTTGATCTTATTAGGTGACCTACTTTTCTTGACCTTGAATTTGTAATCCATTTTGATTTTTTACTAATAGTATAAAAATCTTTTGAGATGGCGATCTTTCCATCTATCAATGGAAATTCAAATTTTTTATTTAGATAGTAGCTTTTATAAAAGTTTTTAAATTGAGAACTTATTTTATTTAATTTTTTAATATTTTTTAAAACATTTTTTGCGTTATTGTAAGTTCTTAAATCGGGATCATTAAAGTTGTAAAAAACATTTTTAATTTTTTTCCTTTTTATAATATTTGTACATGGAGGGGTAAATCCATAATGAGTACATGGTTCTAAAGTAACATACATGTCTGCACCTTTAAAATTTAACTTTTTTTTCAAAGCATTAAACTCTGCATGTGGTCTACCATTTAAAGAAGTCAAACCAGAACTTATGACTGATCCATTTTTTACAACAATACATCCAACAGAAGGATTTCTACTTGTTTTACCTAAGTTTATTTCAGCTAAATTAAACGCTAATCGAGAAAAAAAATTATGATTTATTGTCATCAAGATTGCCTACAAATTCCTCGAAGTCTCTAGCTTCTTTAAAGTTTTTGTAGACAGAAGCAAAACGCACATAAGCAACTTTATCTAAGGATGAAAGACCTTCCATTATAAATTTACCTATAGTTGGTGTTGGTATTTCACTTTCACCTAACCCTTCAAGATTTCGTACAATTTTAGAAATAAATTTTTCAATTGTCTCTGAGTCAATAGGTCTTTTTCTTGTAGCAATTCTAATTGATTTTGAGATTTTATCTCTATCAAATGGCTCTCTTTTGCCATTGCCTTTTATAACGGTTAGTTCTTGAAATTGAACTCTTTCAAATGTTGTAAATCTCTCTTTTCTTTCACAGCCACATAATCTTCTTCTTCTGATAGCAGTACCATCCTCAGTTGGTCGTGAGTCTACGACTGAGGTATCTTTTTCTCTACAAAATGGGCAAAGCATAAATATTTTAACTACTATATATAGGAAAAGATGAGCAAAGTTCAATTATTTCTTTTTGAACTTCTATTTCTATTTTTGAGTTATCTTCTTTATTTTTGCTTAATCCTTGAACTACTTTAAAAATTAAATCTCCAACCAACTTAAATTCGTTCTCTCCAAAACCTCTGGTAGTGCAAGCGGGTGTGCCCAACCTGATGCCAGATGTTATCATTGGACTTTCAGAGTCAAAGGGGATTCCATTTTTATTACAAGTGATATTAGCTCTACCGAGTGAAGCTTGAGCATCCTTACCAGTTACTCCAAAAGATCTTAGATCTATTAACATAAGATGAGTATCAGTACCTCCAGAAAAAATTTTAAAACCTTTTTTAGTTAATCTGTCAGATAGTATTTTAGCATTATCAATTACATTTTTTGTATACTCTTTAAAATCATTTGAAAGTGCCTCCTTAAAGCAAACAGCTTTAGCTGCTATGACATGCATTAAAGGTCCGCCTTGTAATCCAGGAAATATCGCGCTATTAAATTTCTTAATTAAATCTTCTTTGTTTGTTAAAATAATTCCACCTCTTGGTCCTCTTAAAACTTTGTGAGTTGTGGAAGTTACTACATCAGCAAATTTAGTTGGGTTTGGATATGCTCCTCCCGCTACTAACCCAGAAAAATGTGCCATGTCGACAAGCAAGTATGCGCCGACACTATCACATATCTCTCTAAATTTCTTAAAGTCAATTATTCTAGAATACGCACTGCCGCCAGCAATAATTAGTTTTGGTTTTTTTTCTTTGGCAATTTTTTCTACACTTTCATAATCTATAAGACCAGTTTCCTTAACTACCTCATAATGAAGGGCATTAAACCATTTTCCAGATTGTGCAGGCTTAGCTCCATGAGTCAAATGACCACCTGAATTTAAACTCATAGCTAAAGTAGTGTCCCCTGGTTTAAGTAAAGCTAAATAAACTGCACCATTAGCTTGAGCGCCTGAATGAGGTTGCACATTTGCAAATTTACAATCAAACAATTTTTTTGCCCTTTCAATGGCCAAGTTTTCAGAAACGTCTACGTGTTCACAACCTCCATAGTATCTTCTTCCTGGATATCCTTCTGCATATTTATTTGTTAAAACTGAACCTTGAGCTTCAAGCACAGCTTTGGAAACAATATTTTCAGACGCAATTAATTCAATATGATTTTGTTGTCTTAAAAATTCTTCCTTAATTGATTTATATAATTCTTTATCAGCGCTCTTTAAATCTAATTTAAAAAAACTGTTTAAATATTTATTTAATTTTACTGCTATGGACATATTTAAATTTTTTTAACTCTTCTTAAATGCCTTCCGCCCTCAAATTTAGTTTGAAGAAAAACTTCAACTAGTCTTAAAGACAATTTTTTTTTTGTTAATCTTGAACCTAACGATATTATATTAGCATTATTATGTTCTCTAGACAATCTTGTAGATTTCAAATTATAACAAACAGCTGCTCTAATTGTTCTGATTTTATTAGCGCTTATTGACATTCCTGTTCCTGAGCCACAAACAAGTATACCAACTTGGCTTTTTTTTGATTTGATCCTATTCGCAACTTTTTTAGCATAATCGGGATAATCAACTGATTTATTTTGATAGGGCCCGGCATCAAAAATTGAGACATTTTTATTAATTAAATGATTTTTTATGTCCTCTTTTAATTTAAAGCCTGCGTGATCTGAGGCAATACAGACTGTTTTAAATATTCTGTTTAATTTTATATTGCTCATAATAATTAATTAAATTAGAGTTCACAAAATTATAATATTATATTTGTCGCATTACATTATAAATATTTTGAGTTTACATGAAAATTATTGGCTCATATCCTAAAACAAGGCTCAGAAGAATGAGAAAATCACAATGGTTGAGAAATCTTGTTTCTGAGACCAATATATCGTCAAATGACTTGGTTCTACCTATTTTTATTAGAGCGGGAAAAAACAGAATAGAGTCGATTAAATCGATGCCAGGTATAAAGAGATATACTGTTGATAAATTGCCTTTAATTTTAAATCAAGTTAAAAAATATAAAATTCCAATGGTAGCCTTATTTCCTTACACACCAAATAATAGAAAGGATATGGTTGGTTCAGAAGCTTTAAATCCTAATAACTTAATTTGTCAAAGTTTGCGCTTAATAAAAAAAAAGTTCCCTAGCATAGGGACTATGTGCGATGTCGCACTTGATCCATATACTTCTCATGGCCAGGATGGAGTAATAATTAATGATAAGATTGATAATGATAAAACTGTTAAAATTTTAGTTGAACAATCTATTCTGCAATCAGAAATGGGATGTGACGTAATTGCTCCATCAGATATGATGGACGGAAGAGTAGGTGAAATAAGAAAAGCTTTAGACAAAAAAAAATTCTATGATGTTAGTATTTTATCGTATGCTGTAAAGTATGCTTCAAGTTTTTATGGGCCATTTAGAGATGCAGTCGGAAGTAAATCAAAATTAAAAAAGGATAAAAAAACATATCAAATGGATTATAGAAATTCAACTGAAGCTTTCAGAGAAACAGGTTTAGATATAAAGGAAGGTGCTGACATGATATTGGTTAAACCTGGTTTAATTTATTTAGATATAATTAACAATTTAAAAAAAAATTTTAATGTTCCAATACTAGCATATCAAGTTTCTGGTGAATATAGTTTAATTAAAAATGCAATAGATAAAAAAATTTTAACCAATGAGTCAATCATAGAAAGTATCCTATCTTTCAAAAGGGCGGGTGCTTGCGCAATAATTACATATTTTGCTTTAGACATTGCTAAAAAAATTAATCAAATTAATTAAAATAATTTTCTAGTATAATTCTTGATTTAGGAAAAATTAAGTTGTTTGGAATAAAAAATTTATTTTGAATTATACTTCTTGTAAAATATAATGATTTTTTTATCAATAGATTTGATTTATGCTCAGGTAATTTTTTAAGAATAAGATAAACCGGAACTTCATAATTATAGGAATCTATTTTTATATCCAATACATCTGAATTTGAAATCTTATTTTTAAATTTACCTAAGTTTGTATCATAACCTAAATCTTTAATTAAGCTTAGTTCAAAAAAAACATATAAAATAATCCAATTCTCCAAAGAAATGCAATTTATAAATTCCTCTAGTGACTTATAGATGTTAATATTTGGTTGAGACTCGGGTAAAAGAATATTTAATATTGAACAAAGAGAAACCAAAGCAGAAGTTCTCTCTTTATCATCAAAATGGATAGGTGAAACTGGTTTGATTAATTCGGTTTTAAAATACCCAAGCTTGTTCTCATTTTTAGTGTTATGACTAATAAATAATTTATTTGAAATTTGAAGATAATTTCTTATTTTTCTAGAATTCCCTCCATACACTACACCTGAAACTTTTCCTCTAGATTGTGAAAACACATTAATAATATTTGCATTTTCACGAAACTTTCTTTTTGATAGTAAATAACATTCATCTTCCCAGTTCATATATTTAATATTTTAATCAATTTAGCTGCAGCATTTTGTTGGGCATTTTTTTTAGATGATCCAACACCAATTATTCTTTTAGACTCTGGAATTTCAACCTCTGTCCTAAAAATTGGCTTATGCTGTGGTCCAGCTTTTTTAAAAAAAGTATATTTTGGTAATCTTTTAAATTTCTTTAAACTGTATTCTTGCAACTTAGTTTTAGAGTCAATTAAGGTAATTATAGATTTATCAATAAAAGTTTCCCAAAAGTTAAGGACAAATTTTTCAGATGATTTTAAACCTCCATCTAAATGAATAGCTCCTACTATTGCTTCTAAACTATCACTTAAAATTTTATCAGATGATCTCTCCAAGTTTTTATGTGAAGATCCTAAAAACAAATATTTTTTTAGATTAAGTTTTTTAGCAATATTCACGCAGGTTTTTTTATTTACTAGATTAGCAAATTTTTTATCGATTATACCCTCTTTTTCATTAGGATATTTATCTAAGAGTGTTTTTGATATAATCAATCCTAAAACTCTGTCGCCAAGAAATTCTAGTTTTTCATTATTTTTTGTATTATCAAAGCTTTTATGTGTTAATGCTCTATCTAATAAATCTTTATCTCTAAAATTATATTTAAGAATGTTTTCAAGCTCTTTATTTTTTGTCATTTTAGTGTCTTAAATGTTCTATTGAATCTAAATGAATTATGCAAATTCCATAATTTTAATAAACTTCCTTTATTAGTGTCATTTGAAAAAAAAATGATTCTAGCTTTGCCTACTAAATTTAAATTTTTTACATAACCTACATCCTCCAAAAATCTACTGTCTTTAGAGCAATCACGGTTGTCGCCCATTAAAAAGTAATGCCCACTGGGGACTTTATATCTTTTTGAATTTTGTAAGGTTCCATTTAAGTTATATGATGCCAAATGTTTAACTCCATTTGGCAATGTTTCTATGAAGGTTTTGGTATTTAAAACATAATTTCCACATCTAATAGGCTCTGATATTGATGCTGTCTCTCTTAAAACTTTTACTGAATTAATAAAAAGTTCTCCTCCGATAAATTGAATTTCATCACCTGGTAATCCAATCAATCTTTTTATATAATCAGTTCTATTATCTGCTGGTGTTTTAAAAACAACTAAATCTCCCTGTTTTGGATTTTTTGAGAAAAAACGTTTATCAGTAAAATTTGGACTAAAAGGAAAAGAGTGTTTACTGTAACCATATGTGTATTTTGAAACAAATATTCTATCTCCAACTAAAAGTGATGGTTCCATAGAGGATGAAGGAATATAAAATGGTTGAATTATCAAAGATCTAATTATTATTGCAACAATTAAAGCATAAATAAGTGTTTTAATATTTTCAAATACTACGTTAAGAAATTTTATTTTTTTCATAATGTTATAGTTACAAACGCTATTGCATAATCATTTTCATCTGACAAAGATAAAAATGTTTTAAAACTTTTTTTATTTAATTTTTTTTCAACATTTTTTTTTGTTTTATTAATTAACTTTATGTATGGTTTTCCATTTTTCTCATTTAAAATAAGTATTTCTTTAAAATTTATTACTTTTCCTAATCCCGTGCCTAGAGCTTTTGAAAAAGCCTCTTTTGCAGCAAATTTTTTAGCAAAACAAGCAGACTTATTTCTGATTTTCAAACATTTTGAAATTTCATTTTCACTAAATAATTTTTTTATAACTAGTTTTTTTTTAAGAATTTTTGATATTCTTTCAATTTTAACAATATCAACTCCTGTACCGTATATTCTCATCACTTAATTATTTTTCTAAATTTTTTTATAGTCTTCTCCAGACCCATAAAAATGGATTCACCAATTAAGAAGTGGCCAATATTAAATTCTTTTATACCAGATAATTTTGATAAAATTTTTGCTGATTTGAAAGTCAAACCGTGGCCTGCATGAACTTCAAGGCCTAGTTTGTTTCCTAAATTAATAGCCTTTTTTATTTTATTTAATTCATTTTTGTAATCTTTGTTTTTATTGACTAAATTGCAAAATTTTCCAGTATGAATTTCTATACAATCGACATTAAGATTTTTCGAATCTTGTATGTCCTTTAAATTTGGTTCTATAAAAAGACTAATTCTTGATACTTTTTTCAGTTTATTAATTATTTTTTTGAGAAAGCTTCTTTTAAAACTTAAATTTAATCCTCCTTCAGTTGTAAGTTCTTCCCTTTTTTCAGGTACAATACAAACAAAGGATGGTTTTCTTTTCAAAACTATTTCCATCATTTCCTTTGTAGCTGCTATTTCTAAATTCAAAGGAATTTTTAATTTTGATTTTATATCTTTTAAATCCTTTTCTTTAATATGCCTTCTATCTTCTCTTAAATGAATTGTTATTGAGTCTGCTCCACTTTTTTGTGCTAAAAGCGCTGCTCTCAAAGGGCTCGGGTATATATCACCTCTTGCATTCCTAACTGTAGCTACATGATCAATATTTACCCCTAATCTAATTTTACTCATTATAGATTTCTACTTCCAGGTTTTATTGCTTTTATCAATGAAAGGTTTTCCGGTAAATCCTTCTGGTTATATGTAGGTATATTTAGTTCAATTTGAGAGACAATTTTATCTTTAATTAAAGATCTTCCATTAGACCTATCTATTATACATGCGTATCCAACAATCTTTGCATCACTTTCAAAAACTAGTCTCGAACATTCCAAACTAGATTTTCCGGTTGTAATAACGTCTTCAACAATAAGCACTTTGTGATTTTTTTCAATTTTGAAATCTCTTCTCAATTCAAATTTTCCATTAACTCTCTCTGCAAAGATAGTTTCTTTTCTCATTATTTTACCAATTTCATAACCTACGATTATTCCACCCATCGCAGGTGACAGAATTAAATCAATCTCTTTAAACTCTTTAGATATTTTTGTAGCTAGTGAATCACAAATCTTAGAAGCTTTTTCTGGTTGACTTAACAACTTTGCACACTGAACGTATTGAGGACTATGTAATCCTGATGATAAAATAAAATGACCTTCTAAAAGAGCTTTAGTCTCTTTTAAAATTTTCAAAGATTCTTTTAATGAAAGCATTTTTCTTTTGTTTGTGTCGAATAATCTTAAAATTTAAATTACTTTGCTTTATCTGACTTATCAGGTTTGTAAAATTTTTTAAATCCTTAATCTGTAAATCAAAGGAGAATGTTAAGAATTCTTTGTTTCTTTTAATGATTTCAAGATTTATTATATTTCCTTTGTTTAACCCTATCAGAGATGTAATATGTCCTAAAACTCCAGGTTTGTGTGGCAAGTCTACTTGTATTGTACTTGAATAATTTTTTTCTGACACTTTTAAACTTTCTGATGATTTATCTTGCCAATATCTTCTTATCGCCGAGCGAGCTTTTCCGGTAGTTGAAGAAGATAGCCAGTGTAAAGAAGGGGAAGCATTTTTCGAGGTTTCGATATTTACCAAATCACCATTTTTAAGGATTGTTTGTAAAGTTTCTGGATTCCCGTTTATACTGCAACCTATCGCACTATTTCCAATTTTAGTGTGAACAGCGTAAGCAAAATCAATCGGTGTAGCTTTTTTTGGTAATTTTATTACCGCACCTTTAGGAGTAAAACAAAAAACATTTTCTTGAAACATTTGCAATTTAGTAAATTCATAATAATGTTCAGGACTTGTACCTGCTTCAATAATCTCGACTAAATCCCTCAACCAATCATACTCTTTCCAAGATAACTCGGAAAATTTTTCAGATGACTTATATTTCCAGTGTGAAGCGATACCTCGTTGTGCAAATTCGTGCATTTCATTTGTTCTAATTTGAATTTCGATTCTATTTTTTTTGGGACCTATTACAGCAGTATGAATCGATTTGTATTTATTTATTTTTGGTGTTGAAATATAATCTTTAAACTTTCCAGGAATTGTAGGAAACTTACTGTGAAAAATACCTAGTGTCTTGTAACAATCTTCAATATTTTTCACAATTATCCTGAATCCAATGATATCGGTAAGTTGCTCTAGAGATATTTTCTTATTTTGAATTTTACGCCAAATAGAAAATGGAGTTTTTTCTCTTCCAGTAATTGTTGCTGTTATTCCATTTTCTTTTAAAATTGAAATTAAGTCTACAGATATGGATCTAAATGTGTCGTCTCTATTATTTTTAATAAAATTTAATCTCTTTATTATCAAATCACGAGCTGGCTTATTTAAAACTGAAAAGGAAAGATCCTCTAGTTCGTCTCTAATTCTATTCATTCCCATTCTATCTGCCAAAGGAGCATAAATTTCCATTGTCTCTTTTGCTTTTCTGACAATTTTTTCTTTGTCTTTAACAAATTCTATAGTTCGCATATTATGTAATCTGTCTGCTAATTTAACTAATAAAACTCTAATATCTTTTGAAGTTGCTAGAATTAATTTTCTAAAGTTTTCTGCTTTAGAGTCCTCAGATGCTTTATCTTCCAGAGCTGATAATTTTGTAACTCCCTCAACTAAATTAGCTACCTCTTCACCAAATTCTTTTTTTACAGTCTCATAAGTGACATTAGTGTCCTCAATAGTATCATGTAGCAATCCGGTCGTGATAGTTGCGCTATCTAATTTTAATTCAGTTAAAATTTTTGCAACAGCCACTGGATGAATGATATAAGGAACACCCTCCTCCCTTTTTTGGTTTTGATGAGCTTCAAGAGCAAAATTATAAGCTTTATTTAAAGAATCAGAATTTAAGAATTTGTTATATGATTTAATTTGATTAATTAAATCAGTGTTATTTATCATACTTGAATATTAACATTTTTCCTTAATCTTGTAATCTCAATCCTGGATTTTTGACTTAATTTATTTATTAAAAATTGAGGGTTTTTCTTAAATATTGGATGTGACCATTTAGGATCAATTTCCAGTATAGGATATAGTACAAAATTTCTTAGGTGGGACTTAGGATGTGGTAATTTAATTTCTTTTGTGTCTTCAATTAACCCTTTAAAGTCTACAATATCAATATCAATTACTCTGGGATAATTTTTGTTTGTTTTAAGCCTGCCAATTTTTTTTTCAATTATATTTATGATTTGTAAAAGATCATAACTTTTCTTTTTAAAATCTGCATGAACACCAACATTAAAAAATTTAGGAAATTTATTATTTGGATATGAAGGTGTCTCATAAATATTTGAAACTTTTTTTATCTTCACTTTTGACTCAATTAATAAATTAATTGCGATCAATATATTTTCTAATCTTGATCCAAATTTTGAATTTAAATTAGATCCGATATTTATATGTATCATTTATTATTTTTACTTAATAATCTTGCTTTTTCTCTATTCCAATCCCTTGTTTTTTTAACTTGTCTCTTATCATAAAGCTTTTTTCCTTTTGCTACAGCTATTTCAACTTTAACTTTTCCTTTCATAAAATACATTTTTGTAGGCACTATTGTTAATCCTTCTTGATTAATTCTGCCAATCAATTTATTTATCTCTTTTTTTTTTAAAAGAAGTTTTCTATTGCTTTTTGGGTTGTGATTATTATATGACGATTGCCTATATAGGGGGATATGTGAATTTACCAAAAATAATTCGCCATTATTATCAACTGCGTAAGAATCTGCAATACTTCCTTTACCATCTCTTAATGATTTTACTTCTGAACCTTTTAATGAAATTCCAGCTTCTAATGTTTCTAAAAAAAAGTAATTAAAACTTGCTTTTCTATTTAAACAGATTATTTTTTGACCAAGTGAAATTTTATGCTTCATTAAAGTAATTTAGCTACTTTAAGTGCCTCTAAAACTTTTTTTTTAGTTTCTTCTTTTATTTCTACTAAAGGTAGTCTTACAGAGGGACTGCACATACCTAATTTTGAAGCAGCAAATTTAACTGGGGACGGATTGCTTTCAATAAACAAAGAAGAATGTAATGGCTGTAATAATTTATCTATTCTTTCAGCTAAATTAATATCATCTACACAAGCTTTTTGAAAATCAGCTGAAAGTTTTGCGGCTATATTAGCTGTTACACCTATTGCTCCTACACCACCACGCTTATTAAATTCTAATGCATTATCATCATTTCCTGTAAGTTGAATGAAATCTTTTCCCATAACTTTAAGTTGCTGATCAACTCTATTAAGATCTCCAGTAGCATCTTTAACTCCAATAATATTTTTGAACTCATAAAGTCTTGCCATTGTTTCAACTGACATATCAATCACTGATCTAGATGGAATATTATAAATAATAATTGGAATTCCAACATTATCATTAATTTTTTTGTAATGTTGAAACAATCCCTCTTGGGTTGGTTTGTTATAATATGGAGTAACAACTAATAATGCGTCTGACCCAGCTTTTTCAGCAAATTTTGATAAATCAATAGCTTCGTCTGTTGAATTGGACCCTGTTCCTGAAATTATTGGTATTTTACCTTTACATTCGTTAACCGCTATCTCAATAATCTTTTTGTGTTCACTATGAGATAAAGTTGGCGACTCTCCAGTAGTACCACCGGGCACAACACCATCTGTTCCATTATTAAGGTGATAATTTAATAATTTTCTATAGTTATTTTCATCAAGATTATCATCTTTAAATGGGGTAATTAATGCAACAATTGATCCTTTAAGCATAAAACAATATAAGGTAGATATCCTTAAACTTATGCTTAATAGATTAATTAGTCTAGTATTTTTATTATCATTTTTAAAAATTAGTATCGTTTATGCTGAAACAGATTTCTTATTACCCCAAAAAAAACCATCAATTTTTAAAAAATCTGAAAAACAAATCCAAGAAAGTATAAATAAGAATCTACCTAAACCAAAGCCATTATTAGAAAAAAAGGTTGAGTCTAAACCAGCTGGAGTTGAACAAGAAAAGGATTCTCCTAAAAAGAAAGAAACAAAAACAAAACCTAAAGAAGAAATTAATACACAAGCATCAACTACATTCATATACCCTAAAAAAAAACCCATTACTTATAAAATTTCATCGAAAGAAGTAATAAATTCAAAAGTTCTAAGCAAAAAAGATTTTGATAGAGCAAAAGAAACGATTGATTTTATCAAACAAAAAAAATGGAATAGTGCTCTAAAAAGTGCCCAAAAAGTTAAAGATAGTGAGTTCAGAAAATTAATTACTTGGATGCATCTTAAAACTACTAGAAATGGAGCATCATTTAGTGAGTATAAAAAATTTATAGAACAAAATGATTATTATCCAAGAATTAACAGAATAAGGTATTTAGCAGAAGAAAAAATATATTTAAGAAATAATTCACCTACATCAATAATTAATTGGTTTGAAAAATATCCTCCCTTAGGTGGTTTAGGTAAAATTAAATTAGCTGAGGCCTATCTAGAACAAGGAAAACTAGAAAAAGTTAAAGAGTTAGTTAAAGAGGGATGGGTCACTGCTGAGATAAGAAAAAATGATTTGGGTTATTACAGAGCAAAATTTAAAAAATTTATCTCGTCAGATGATCATGTAAAAAGAGCTGATTATTTAGCATGGGAAAGAAAATATTGGGATCTAAAAAGAATGCTTAAGTATTTGCCTACAGATCAAAGAGCTCTTTATAATGCAAGGCAAATTTTAATGAGTAACTCTTACGGTGTAGACAATGCGATAGCAAAGGTGCCACAATATTTAAAAAAAGATCCTGGTTTAGAATTTGATAGATTGAGATGGAGAAACCGAAGAGGACGATTAGACGGATCTTTAGAAATTTTATATCAAAACGCAAATAGAACTGAATCACAAATGGTAAGACCGGATAAATGGTGGGAACAAAGAGAAAGTGTTACAAGAAGTTTAATTTACAAGAAAAGATATAAGACAGCATATAAAGTAGCTAGTGAACACTCCCTATCATCTGGTCCATCCTTTGCGGAGGCTGAATGGTTATCTGGTTGGATAGCTTTAACTTTCTTAAAATCTCCTGAGTATGCAATTAATCATTTTCAAAATTTTTACAATAATGTCGGATATCCGATTAGTTTAGCTAGAGGAGCATACTGGTTGGGAGAGTCGTATGAAAAATTAAATGAAAAGGAAACTGCTAATAAATTTTTTTCAGAAGCAGCAAAATTCCCAATGACTTATTATGGACAACTTGCTTTCAATAAAATTAATCCTGGTGGGAATTTTGAACTTAAAGATGAAAGCAATTTTGATAAGGATTATGAAAAAGAGTTTAAAAAAAATAAACTGATTAAACATGTTATTCTATTACATGAACTTGATGCAAGCCAATATGCTAAAGATATTCTTAAACATTTGGCTGAACTTAATATTGAGAAAGGTAGTGAAGTTTTAGCAGCAGAGTTATCTACATCAGTCGAAAGGTACGATTTTGCAATTCAAATATCAAAAAAAGCATCTTATGAAAAAAGATTTTTGAATAAATATAATTATCCAGTTATTGCCACTCCGAAAATTGTTAATAATAAACAGATGCCTAAACAAGAAATTGTTCTTGCAATAATCAGACAAGAAAGTGAATTTGACAGGAAAGCTAATAGTTGGGCTGGAGCAAGAGGTATGATGCAGTTAATGAAGTACACTGCAAAGATTGTAGCAAAACAAGCAAAACTACCTTACAGTATTAGTCGACTAACAGCAGATCCAGAATACAACATTAAACTTGGTTCATATTATTTTAATGGATTGCTTAATGATTATAATGGCGTTTTCCCGTTTGCTATTGCCGCGTACAATGCGGGTCCAAATAGAGTAAAAACTTGGAGAAGAGTAAATGGAGACCCTTCTAAAGGTCAAATTTCTTATATTAATTGGATTGAACAAATTAGATTTGAAGAAACTAGAAATTACGTTCAACGAGTTTTAGAAAACATTAATGTTTACAAATATATTTTAAGAAAAGAACCAGTACAAATAGATAGTTATTTTAACTAATTGGCGGTGAGAGAGGGATTCGAACCCTCGGTAGCATAGTTAAATACTACGGAAGTTTAGCAAACTCCTGGTTTAAACCAACTCACCCATCTCACCACAAGCTTTACGTATCTTTATAAAGAAAATTAACTTATATTGCACCAAATTTGTAATGCAACAAAAACAATTATCAGGAATTTTTTATGCTGCTTTTGCATCTCTTTGGTGGGGTGTTGTAGGTACTATTTTTTTCAAATTTGTATCTTTTGCATCATTTATTGAATTAACTGTTCACAGAACAATTTGGACAGCAGTTCTATTAATTCTGACAACAAGTTTTTATAAAAAGTGGCCAGAATTTAATCAAATTTTTAAAAAGAGAAAAAATCAATTATTGCTTTTTTTATCAGGTTTATTGGTAAGTATAAATTGGGGAACTTGGCTTTATGCAGTCAGTGTAAATAAATTATTAGACTCAAGTTTAGGATACTATATCTACCCAATAATAAGTGTATTTTTAGGAAGAGTATTTTTAAAAGAAAAACTAAATAGAAATCAATTTATTGCGGTAATATTAGTAGTAATTTCTTTATTTTACTTTTTAATAAAACTTGGTGAATTACCTTGGATTGGTCTTACTGTTGCAATAACTTTTAGTATTTATGGATTAATAAGAAAAAAAATTAAAGTTTCATCAGATATAGGTCTGTTGATAGAAACATTGCTAATATCTCCTATAACAATTGTATTATTTATTTATTTAATAAATTTAAACTTAAATGTTTTTTCTTATAAAGAACCACTTTTATCTTTTTATTTATTTTGGTCTGGATTTATGACTTTGGTGCCTCTCTTTTTATATACTTTAGGTTTTAAGATAATTGGAATCGGTCCAGCAAGTATGATTTTGTTTTTAACTCCAACATCACAATTTCTTTTGGGAATAACTTATTTTGATGAGATTCTAACCTTAGAAAAGTTTATTGGTTTCGTAATAATTTGGATAGCTGTGTCTATCTATCTTAATGAATTACGTAAAGAGTGAGTTGTGATTATTACAAGTGGTACAATTATAGCTACAAAAAATGAAATAAATAGTAAGTTTGATAAGACAATTGGACTAAAATTTTCTTTAGACATAATATTACCTACTAAAAGACTTGATTGAAAATTTTGACTTGGGAAAAATAATAAACCTGAGATTAAACCAAGAATAATTGATACTAAGGACAATCTTGTATTAATTTTTTTCTTAAAAAATCCATAAAATATTGTTACAACTGATGCGCAACATAGAAGATCTGCAAATAAGAATAAATATAAGATGCTGTAACCTTTAGAAGCAAAAATAAAAACAATTATACATAATAGTAAAATTAATCTATTGGATTTATCTTTTATTTCTCTACCACTTAAAAATTTATTTAGTTTTTTTCCATCAATAATTATTAGGCTTGAAATAGCATTTATTAATGTATCAATTGTACTTAATGTTAAAGCTAGGGCTAAAATTAAAATAGATACAATTATTAAAACATTATCATAAGATAACATTATTTTAAAAAAAGCTAAATCAGGTTTTATTTTAGGATCAAGTGAAAAAGATATCAGACCTGTGTAGCCCATCCAAAAAACAATCAAAAAAGATATAATTGATGAGTAGATTAAACTTTTTTTTAAAATAAAGTTATTTTTTGCAGCAAAGACACGTTGCCAATTACCCTGGTGAAATAAGTTTGTTGCTGCTACAGCAATAAAAAATGTCAATCCAGCAGTGTAATTTGCAATATAATTTTTACTTACAAGTTTTGCAGAATTTTTTTTAATCAGTTCATAACTATTTATTTCTAAATTTCCTAAAATTAAAAATATAGAAAATAATATTATGCTTAAAATTATTATAAATTGATATTTATCTGTAATAATCGAAAGCTTAAATCCACCTCTTAATATATATAAAAGGCATATGATTAAAGTCAGTCCAGATGTTATCCATAAAGGTGTTTTTGAGATTAAATTTATTAAAAAAGCTATTGCTGTGACTTCTGCTATCAAAAAAATTGTCAAATAAAATAGAATTAAGATCAACATTATCTTTAAAATTCCAGTCCCAAATCTTCTTTTAATAAACTCAGTTAAAGACATCCCGTTAGGAAACTCTCTCCTTATTTTAGGTCCAAAATTTAGTAAAAATAGCATAGGTGCAGCTGTGCCTAACGCATATCCAATTACTGCCCCTATCCCCCCCCAAGTTGCTGCTGAAGCTGGTCCGAATAATATCCAAGCTCCCAAGGCAGATGCTGACAAACTCATTGTTAATGAAAAAATACTCTCTTTTCTGTCACCAATTATTAGGCTTTTATTATCTGAAATTTTTTTTAAATTTATATAACCTAAAGCGATAAAAAAAGCGCCTACCACTAGAGTAATAATTAGCGTTATTTGTGTTGATAGGTATATATCTTTCATTTATCCCTTACTGAATTACCGGTCAGGTTCTTTGGGTATGATCTCAGTCCTTATGACACCCCTTATATAAATTATATATTTATTTTAGGCAGGAAGTCAAATGAAGCTGTATCTATTCTAGATGAGTGTTCTCTTCTCATTTTCCAATCGTTACTTATACCAGCTTGAGCTATACTGATTGCATTTCGTCCATATTTTGCATTGGTAAAATCGATTGCTCTCATTAATGGTTGAGATTTATTCTCTAAAATTGGTGCTAATAAATTTAGCTCTTTTTCAGAAGCGTCTCTAAGCTTCGATAAAATAACTCCAGCTTTTTGATAGAAATAACCATATTTATAAATCTTTCCCAGTCCGCTAATTGCAGTTTTTACAAGTTCAATACTGTTATTGGTTGCCACCGGCAATTCAATAGTAATAGAATTTGAATAGTATTTTCTATTTTTATCAAATGGACTTGTTCTTATAAATATAGTGACGGCTCTCGTAGTTTGTTGATCTGTTCTTATTTTTTCTGCCGCATTTAAACAATGAGTAGTGATAGACTCTTTTAATTTATCTAAACTCTCAACTTTTTTTCCAAACGATCTTGATACACAACAGCTTTTTCTTCTTGTTTCCTCAGTTTCTAAATCTATACAAGGAATTCCTCTTAATTCCATTACTGTTTTCGCGCCTAAAACATTAGTACTTTTCTTGACCCATGTATTTGAAATATTTTTTAGTTTATAAGCATTATCTATTCCATTTTTAATATATAGTTTTGATAACTGTCTTCCAACTCCCCATACATCTGCAATATCAAAATCTTTTAGTATATTATCAATATTTTCTTTTAGAAATACCACTCCTGCTTTATTTTTTTTGGCAATATGATTTGCAACTTTACTTAAAGTTTTTGTATTTGAAATTCCTACACTTGTTGGTATTCCCGTCCATTTTAAAACTCTTTCTCTTATTTGTTTTCCATATTCTTTGACTTGTTCATCTTTGATATGCGATAAATCTAAAAATGCTTCGTCTATAGAATAGATTTCAATTTTATTAGTAAAACCTTTTAAAACTTTCATCACTCGTCTAGAAAGATCTCCGTATAATGCGTAGTTTGAAGAAAATATCTGAACGTTGTTTTTTTTAACTAAATCTTTAACTTTAAAATATGGTTCTCCCATTCTTATTCCAAGTTTTTTTGCTTCAGTAGATCTGGATATTACACATCCATCATTATTAGATAGCACCACAACTGGTACATTTTGTATTTTAGGATTAAATAATCTTTCGCAAGAAACATAAAATGAATTACAGTCAATTAATGCAACTTTTTTTCTACTGCTGTTTGTGTATGACATATGTTACTACTCCCCAAATTATTATTTCTGGATTATCTGTTAAATTAATTCGATCCGATGTGTTTTTTGAACCTGATGTTAAGTAGTTGTTGCCCTTACTTTTAACCAGAGTTTTGACTACAAGTTCTTCGTTGATATTTGCTATAACAGTGGAGAAATTTTTTGGATTTAAGCTTTTATCCACTATTAATAGATCGCCGTCATATATGCCCACATTAGTCATAGATTTACCTTGCACTCTAATGATGAACGTAGCTGGTGCATTTGTTATGAGATGAGAGTTTAGATCTATATCGTCCTCAATATAATCCGTTGCCGGAGAAGGAAAACCAGCTCCCACTTTATGTAAATAATAAGGTATTGTTAACTTCATAAATGTTCTTGTTTTGTTCTTTATAGCTGATAAACTGCCTTTCAGTCAACCCCTTTTCAAAAGATTGTTAAAGTGGGTCAAATTGCAAATCGAAAAAAAGAGAGAGATTAGCTATTAACACAGAGTGATTAAAAAAATATTTTCAATATTATTAGTACTACTTATAACAACAAGTGCTCAGGCAGCATCTAAGCTAGACTCAATTAAAAAAAGTGGTGAACTAAGAGTTGGTACGACAGGAGACTGGGATCCAATGTCAATGAAAGATCCAAAAACAAATAAGTACAAAGGATTTGATATTGATGTGATGAATGAACTAGCTAAAGATTTGGGCGTAAAAGTGAAATTTGTGCCTGCAGAGTGGAAAACTATTGTTGCAGGAATAACAGCTGATAGATACGATATATCAACAAGTGTTACCAAAACTCCAAAAAGAGCTGAAGTTGCCGGGTTTACCGCTACATATTACAAGTATGCAACAGTCCCACTTGTTTTAAAGAAGAACTTAAAAAAGTTTTCAACTTGGGAGTCTCTAAACAATAGTAGTGTTACAATAGCTACAACGTTAGGTACATCTCAGGAAGAAAAAGCAAAAGAATTTTTTCCAAAATCAAAACTTCAATCAGTTGAAGCTCCTGCAAGAGATTTCCAAGAAGTTTTAGCTGGAAGAGCTGATGGAAATATTACAAGTTCAACAGAAGCAAACAAACTAGTTATTAAATATCCCCAATTAGCTATAGTTCCTGATGGAGGAAAAAATCCGGCATTTTTAGCTATGATGGTTCCAAAGGGTGACAAGGTATGGAATGATTACGTCAGTAATTGGATTAATAAAAAACAATCATCCGGTTTCTTTAAAACTTTACTAGCAAAGTACGATCTAAAAAGCTTATAATTTAAGTTTCAATACCTCCCATTTACAAATATAGTCAATTAGTGAAATTTTTAAAAATAATTTCTATTCTATTTTTACTTCAAGGATGTAGTTCTAACTATGAATGGGGTTGGTATATTCTAAGTCCAGATAATATAGATGGTTTAACTAATCTAAAATTTTTAATTAGCGGAATTACAACTACGATTTATATTTCAGTAGTTTCAATAATTCTTGCAATGATTATTGGTTTGATAGTTGCTCTACCTTCATTGTCTAATAATAAATTCTTAACTTATTTTAACATAACATACGTAGAAATTGTTAGAGCCATCCCTTTATTAGTTTTAATTCTTTGGATTTATTATGGCCTTCCAATCATGATCGGTGTAAGTTTCTCACCATTTGTTTCTGGAATAATAGCTTTGACAATTAGTGAGAGTGCGTTTCAAGCAGAAATTTTTAGAGCAGGAATTAATTCAATTTCAAAAGGTCAACATGAAGTATCAGAGTCTTTAGGAATGGATTTCTGGAGAAAGATGAGATTAGTAATTCTTCCGCAAGCGATTAAAGTTGTATTACCAGCCATGGGAAATCAATTTGTTTATGTTTTAAAAATGTCCTCTCTGGTATCAATTATAGGTATAGGAGATTTAACAAGAAAAGCTAATGAGCTGGTCACCACCACTTACAGGCCCTTAGAAATTTATACTTTTTTAATTCTAGAATACCTGGTGCTAATCCTAGTAGTATCCTATTTTGTAAGAAAATTAGAGAATAAGCTAGAATACAAATAATTTTTTAAAAGAAATCCTAAAAACTCTCTTTAAAAAGAATGGTACGAAAGTTAATACAACTAATCCCATCATCCAATTTGTTACTAAAATCGTATAGAAAATATCTTGATATTCACCATTTCTAATATTTATGACATACCATAATGACATAAATGGTATTAACGTTAGTCTTAGAATTGTCATGTATAAACTATAAATAGGTCTTTTGAGTGCCTGAAATAAAGCAGAAGTAATAAAGAAGACGGGATACACGGGCCCAATTAAAGCTGCTACCTGTAAGTAAAGTGCTCCTCTTCGGATTACCTCTAAATCATTAGTAAAAAAAGAAATTATAATTTCTGAGGTTAAATAAACAAATATACCTGCTAATACCATAAAACCTGAACCAAACATAAGAGCTTTTCCATATACCTCTTTTACTCTAAAATACATTTTTGCTCCAAAATTTTGGCCTGCAATTGATAAAACAGCAGTATTTAAACCTATGACTGGTAACAATAAAACTTGTTCTATTCTTACAGCAGTACCATAACCCGCTGTGGCTAATTCACCAAACTGACCAACAAAATAGAAAATATTAAATACTCCAAACATTATCATCAACATAGTAAACATTATTGGCACTGATTGTTTGAAGAGCGAGCTTAAGTACTCAATTTTTGGTTTAAAGCATTCTAGATAAAGGAATTTTTTTAATTTACAGCAATAAACTTTATTAGCTAAGTAGATTAAGCCAATACACTGAGAAACTAGTGTAGCGATAGCTAAACCAGCAATTCCAAATGCTGGTATAAATCCATAACCAAAAATAAATAATGGATTTAAAAAAATATTTAAGAAAAAGGTAAAAATTAAAACATTTCTATAACTTTTTGTATCACCTTGGGCATTTAAAGTTCCGTTTAAAGATAGTTGAACTAATACAATGACGGCTCCAAAAAAAATAATATCTAAATATTCGCGTGTTAAGATTATACTTTCTTCAGTAGAGCCCATAATTCTCAAAAGTTCATCAGAAAAATTTAAGCCAAATAAAGTTACGAAAATTGAAATTACGATTGCTAATACTATTGACTGAGCAACGTACATTGAGGCTTTTCTATCTTCCTTGGCTCCAATTGAATTACTGATTAGAGCTGTAGTTCCGGCTCCAATACCGACCGCAACAGCTATTGCTATGAAGTATATTGGCCATGATTTTGCAATAGCTGCTAACGCTTCTGGTGAAATTCTACCTGCAAAATAAGTATCGACTAGATTATAAAAAGTTTGAAATAGGGATCCTGTGCTTGCAGGTATGGTCACTTTTCTTAAGAGTTGCCATATTGAACCTTTAGTCAAATCCATAATCAATATTCCTTTTTAAATTTATGCTTTCTTCCATCTTTTTTAGCAAGATTAATTTGATTTTGCCTCATACGAAATCTTATTTTTTGTGAATTTGAGAGTGTGTCATAACACCTTGGGCACGAAACACCCTCTTCATATTTATAAGATTTTTTATCTTTTATTGAAAAAGTCATTCGACATCCACTGCATACAGAGTAAGTTCCTTGTTTTAATTTGTGTTTAAGAGATACTCTATTATCAAACACAAAACATTCTCCTTTCCATAGACTGTCTTTCCTCTCAGTTTTTTTCAAATAATTAAGTATTCCACCTTTTAATTGAAAAACATTTTTAAAGCCTTTTCTTTTTAAAAATATGGAGGCCTTTTCACATCTAATTCCTCCTGTACAGAACATTGCTACAGCTTTAGCTTTATCAACTTTTTTTAAATATTGTGGAAAATCTCTAAAATTTTGAATATTTGGATTTATAGAATTTTTAAATGTGCCCACTTCATATTCAAATGGTTTTCTAGCATCTATAACTAAAGTTTCTTTATTTGAAATAAGTTTATTCCATGACTTTCCAGAAATATATCTATTAAGTTTTTTATTCTTTGGGTTTATTTTTAAACCCAATGGAACAACTTCTTTTTTGATTTTTATTTTACCTTTGTGGAATGGTTGAAAAAGACTCTCAGAAATATTCTTACTATCAAAATCCTTCAACCGATATTGTCTTTTTATAATCTTTATTATTTTACTAATATCAACTTTTTTGCCTGCAATTGTTCCATTTATGCCCTCTGCTGATAAAATTATTGTACCCCTCACATTATTTTTTAAAATTTCTTTTTGAAATAAAACTTTATATTTTTTCAAAAATTTAATCTTTTTAAACTTATAAAAACCAAAAATTGTATACATTATTTTTTAATAC
>CACHQZ010000008.1 GCA_902582165.1 uncultured Pelagibacteraceae bacterium | reverse complement strand
TTTGTTCATCTGAAAATAGTTTTGGAGTATGCTCTTTTTCTAGGATTTCATTGACGTTATTATTAGAGTCAATAGATTTATCATTATGAAAATCTGGTTTACTCTCCATATAAGATGTGCTCTCTATCGAAACTCCTGTTGGAATTTCCTCAGAAACTTCTTTATTCATCAGATTTTCTTCAGCAATCTTATTTTCTTCATTAATTTCAAAATTATTAATAAGAGTGTCTTGTTCGTCACTATTTTTTATTTCATAATTTTCATCCAATTTTAATGCCGTAGCTCCATCAATTGAACTAACTATATTTTGTTCCATGTTATTCTTTGAAAATAAGTTGTCTGAAAAGTTATTATTTCTATTATTTGATCCATTGACTACATTAAATATAGGTTTTGTTTCTTGGGGAATGATTGAGCCTTTTAATGAAGTCGCTACAATTGAAACACGGATTTTTCCATTCATATTTTCATCTTTAATAGCGCCAAATATTAGTTCAGCTTCAGGATCTACTTCGGCTCTTATTTTGTTTACTGCCGCATCAACTTCAAACAATTTAATGTCACTTCCGCCTGTTATATTTACAAGCAATCCCTTAGCGCCTTGTAAAGTATATTCATCTATCAATGGGTTATTTAGTGCTAGCTCTGTGGCAGCCATTGCTCTATTTTCACCATCAGCTTCACCTGTTCCCATCATAGCTTTACCACTTGAACTCATAACTGTCTCAACATCGGCGAAATCTAAATTTATCATTCCAGGTCTTACCATAAGGTCAGTAATGCTTTGTACTCCATGTTTTAAAACATCGTTCGATAAACTAAAAGATTCTTCAAACCCTGTTGCTTCATTAGCAACCTTAAATAAATTCTGATTTGGAACTACAATTGTTGTGTCTAAATGTTTTTTTAATTCCTCAAGACCTGCTGTTGCTCTTCGCATTCTTTTAGGGCCTTCATAAGAAAATGGTAGTGTTGTAACACCTACTGTTAAGATATTCATTTCACGAGCTGCTTTTGCGATTACATGCGAGGCACCAGTTCCTGTTCCTCCACCCATGCCTGAGGCTATGAAAACCATATTACTACCTTGAATATAATTTATGATTTCGTTAATTGACTCGTCTGCAGCTGCTTGACCGATATCATGTTTCGCTCCGGCTCCAAGTCCTTTTGTTAAATTCATTCCAATTTGAATTTTTGCATCAGCTCTGCTCATTTTAAGATCTTGAGCATCCGTATTGACTGCAACAAATTCTACTCCTTGCATGCCTGCATCTATCATCGCATTTATCGCATTGCCGCCTGCTCCGCCCACGCCAATAACTAAAATTCTTGGTTTTAACTCTCTAAGCTCTCCTCCTCCAATGTTTATACTCATGATAACTCCCCTTTCTGTTTGTTTTCCCATTTTAAGCTAGATCTATTTTGAAAAGCTTTTTTTCTAGCTAAAGTTTTAAATTTTTCAAAGCCGTTAGGCTCCCAAATTTGAAATGTTTTGCCTAATCCAACAAATAATACATTATTTTTTATTTTTGCATGGTTCAGTAATTTTTGAGATAATGAAACACGTCCTTCAGTATCAAATTGTAAATTTTCACTTTCTGACAAAATAGAAGTAGCGAAATAATCTCTTCTCTCTTCGAAAGGATTAAGGGAGTCAATTGTACTTGAGAGTTTTTCAATTCTATCTTGTGAACAAGCTTCTAATGCTGAATGATTGAAAGAGGGATAGCTTATGAAACCATTAAAGCCTAAAGAATTTAAATGAGATCTAAATGTAGCAGGCACTGATACTCTTCCCTTCTTGTCTATTTTGTTTTCGTAACTTGATAAAAACATTCGTTAATAAAAACCTCATTTTAATTAAATTCAAATCACCCTCCATTTTGGGATTACTTGGGATAGTATGGGTTTTTAAAAAATAGTCAACTAGATAGTAATGATTAAGTACAAAAGTAGAACAAAATTTAGATATTTTGCCAGATAATCTGTAAGCCGGGTTCTGTCATTGAAGATATCATTTATCTAGGTTTAGACTCACATCTAAACTCAAGCGGTTAACCCAGAAGACTAACTAAAGACCGTTTTTAGCTTAAAAGCAGTGTCTTCTCTATTTAACCTTGCTCCCAGTGGGGTTTGCCGTGCGTTTTTTGTTACCAAAAAACCGGTAAGCTCTTACCTCACCGTTTCACCCTTGCCTTGATAAGGCGGTTTAATTTCTGTGGCACTTTCCCTGAAGTCACCTTCGCCAGCTGTTAACTGGCACTGTGTCTTTATGGAGCCCGGACTTTCCTCTAATAAATTAGTTATTAGCGATAATCCAATTATCTGGCAAATGATTAGTATTAGAATTAAATACGCTAATCAAGTAAATTTTGACTTTATTGCTAAAAACTGGCTAATTCTCAGTGTTTTCTCATCAATTCTACCATTAACGTTTTTTGGTAAAAACTTCCTTTGAAATGCTTTTATAATCATTCGGTCTTTTTTTTTATCTCTAAAATTAATTTTGAAGTACCTATAACCAATGATGTATAGGTTACGAAAGAAAAGGTTTTTTGGGTCTATATTATTTTTAAACTTAATAGAGTTTAAATTTTTTTGAGTATACCATAATCCAATTTTCAATCGGTTAAGCTTCTGCCATGGAAACTTTTCTCCAGGATCTTTTTTCCTTAATGGCGCAATATCAGAGTGTCCTAAAAAACTATTATTATCAATTTTATATTTTTTTTTTAAGATATGACATAATTTAACTAAATTTTTAATTTGTTTATACGAAAAATTTTCGTAGCCATATTTATGACCCTTATTTTGTAGTTCAATCCCAATAGAATTGTTATTTAAATTTATAAATCTTTTCCATTTAGACTTACCAGCGTGCCAAGCAATTTTGTTCTCAGGGACTAATTGTGTTACTGAACCTTTTTTATCGATTAAATAGTGACAGCTAACTTTTGAATTCCTATCTTTAAGCCGATTTAATGATTCAATCGCTGATTGCATTCCAGTGTAATGTAATATAACAAAATGTATATCCTTTTTTTTTCTATTTTTATTTGAAAAATTGGGCGATAAATCTATATTTATTCTCATATTTTAGTTGTTTAATTATCAATTTACAAAAATTTAAACATTCAAAGTGATAATTTATATAGCATAAATAATTAATTTATATATATCTTATAAAAATGCCCATAAAAAAAATTATAATATTTTTGACAGTGTCTATAGCTATAATATCAAGTAATGCTAATGCTACTGAGGAGTGTTTCGAAAAGGTTAGTAGATCAGTATTTAAATTTAATATGATATTTGACGATATTATACTAGAACCAGTTGCTAAAGGTTACAATAAATTACCTAAACCAATTAAAACTGGAACAAATAACTTCACCTCTAATATTTCTACACTTCTTTCAATACCTAATTCTTTACTACAAGGTAATTTAAAGCAAGTAGGACACGCAACTGGAAGTGTTATTATAAATACTACAGTAGGAATTTTAGGTTTTTTAAATCCTGCAGAAAAATTAGGCCTTAATCCTCATAAAGAAGACGTTGGTCAAACTTTAGGATATTACGGAGTTGGTCCTGGTTGTTATTTCGTACTACCAATTTTAGGTCCAACCACTGCGAGAGACAGTGTAGGATTAATAGCTGACACTTTTGTTGATCCGTTTGCTCACATAACAATTAGGGAGAAAGAACTTTTCGGTATGTCTGGAAATGCTTTAGATTATTATTCGTTGAGAGGAACAAAAGCTGTTGATTTTCGATCAAATAATATAACTAATTTTGAGAGTTTAGAAAAGAACTCGATTGATTTGTATTCATCAATGAAAAGTGCCTATCTACAGAGTAGGGAAAATAAGATTAACAACTCAGACACCGAAGATGACGAATGGGGAAATTTAGATAACTAATTATTTTTCATGAGAAGAATTATTTGTTTTATTTCCCTATTATTAATTTTAAGCAATACTGCTTACGCTTATAGCTCAAATCCGAAAGATTTTATTAACGAAATGCTAGGAGAGACAATCAATACGCTTTCTAATAAAAATTTGACTAAAGAGGAAAAAGCTAAATTTGTGGAGAAGGTAGCTGTTGAAAATGTAGATATAGAGGCACTTGGTTTATACACTTTGGGTGAATTAAGAAAATCCGCAGCAAAACAAGCATTAGAAAAATATCAAGAAAGTTTTAAAAAATATTTTTTAAAAAGCTTAACATCAAGACTTACTGATTATTCCTCTAGTAAATTTGAAGTTTTGAGTGCAGATAAAAAAAGTGCATCATATACAATAGTAAATTCTAAAATTTCTCCAGGAGATGGAAGTCCCGAATTTAAAATTGATTGGAGAATTTATACCAAAAATCCTGATAAACCTTTAATACGAGATTTGATTGTAGAGGGTTTAAGTATGGCGAGAGTGCAAAAAGAAGAGTTTTCATCAATTTTAAGTTCTAACAATAATGATATTAATGCTCTGATTAATGAGCTTGAGAAATTTTTAAAAAAATAATTTTTTTATTACAAAAAATGGTTGTGATGGTGGGCCCGCCAGGACTCGAACCTGGGACCAATACATTATGAGTGTACTGCTCTAACCAACTGAGCTACAGGCCCTGAACTCTACTTATAACACAAAAATTTACTTTTCTAAGAAACTTTTTAATTGCTTAGATCTACTTGGATGTTTCAGTTTTCTCAAAGCTTTAGCTTCGATTTGTCTTATTCTCTCTCTTGTTACCGAAAATTGTAAGCCTACCTCTTCTAATGTGTGATCTGTATTCATCCCAATCCCAAAACGCATTCTTAAAACTCTTTCTTCTCTTGGAGTTAGAGATGCTAGTATTTTTGTTGTTGACTCGCTCAAATTAGATTGAATAGCAGTATCTAATGGTTGCAAAGCATTTTTATCTTCTATGAAATCTCCAAGACTGCTATCCTCTTCATCACCAACTGGTGTCTCTAAAGATACTGGTTCTTTAGCAATTTTCAAAACTTTTCTTACCTTTTCTAATGGCATTGCTAATTTTTTTGCAAGTTCCTCTGGAGTAGGTTCTCGTCCGAATTCACTCATAATCTGTCTTTGAGTTCTTACAATTTTATTTATAGTCTCAATCATATGAACTGGAATTCTAATAGTTCTAGCTTGATCAGCTATTGATCTTGTAATCGCTTGCCTTATCCACCATGTGGCATAAGTAGAAAATTTATAACCTCTCCTATATTCAAATTTATCCACGGCTTTCATCAACCCTATATTTCCCTCTTGTATAAGATCTAAGAACTGTAGACCTCTATTAGTATATTTTTTGGCTATTGAAATAACTAATCTTAAATTAGCTTCAACCATTTCTTTTTTTGCTATTCTTGATTCTCTTTCACCCTTTTGTATTCTGCTTACTAATCTTTTAAACTCACCTACTGAAAGGCCAATCTTTTTACTAAACTCTACAAGACGATCTCTTATTTCAGAAAAATCTTTTTTAAATTTTTTAAAAAAAGCTTTCCACGCAGCATTCTCTTTTAAAAAAGTCTCAAATTTAGGATTTATCTCATTTCCAACATAGTATTTTAAAAATTCTTCTCGAGAAATTTTATTATCCATAGCTAATCTTAATAAAACCCCCTCTAAAGACACTATCTTCTTGTTTTCTTTATAATGTGATTGAACGAGCTCTTCAATAATATGTGGAGCTAATTGCAAATTCTTAAAATTATCGACTAAAATTTCTTGAATTTTTTTAAAATTCTTATTTTTTGACACGGATAAATCTTTTGATTCAAGAATACATTGAAGTTTTTCAAGTTGATATTTTTGAAGTTTTGAATAATTTTTACTTAGTGAGTCTAAAATATTTATTATTTTAGGTTTAATTTCTTCCTCCATTTTAGCTAAGGAGACATTAAACTCGTCCTCCTCTTGTGATGATGGCTCATCGTCTTTTTTGGTTTGCTCTTCATCTTTTTCTTTAGCAGTTGACTTCGTTTTTTTATTATCTTTTAAACCTTCTTCATCATTTGATGACTCGAAATCTTCATAAGTAGAGTCAATATCGATTATATCCCGAACAAGAAGTTGTTGTCCTTCAATTTGATCTTTCCATTCGTTAATTTTCTTTCCAACTATCGGGCTTTGCGTTAGTGCATTAATCATTACGTCTTTTCCAGCCTCAATCCTTTTAGCAATAGCAATTTCACCCTCTCTTGAGAGCAACTCAACGCCGCCCATTTCTCTAAGATACATCCTTATTGGATCATCGCTTTTATCGGAAGTTTTCTCATCACTAGAGTTTGTAGCCTCTTTTTTTTTGTTCGACTGGTATTGTGATTTTTTTTCAACGAAAGTTATTTTTTCATCTACTAAAATTATTAAAGCTTTTTCAATATTTTCGATAGAGCTGTTTCTTTTACCTAAAGATTTACTTAACTCCTCATAAGTAATAAAGCCTCTGTGTTTACCTTTATCCAGAAGTCTCTCAAACGATTTAGTAATTAGTTTTTCAGCCATAAAAGAGTAGTTGGATATATATAAGTTAAGAAATGAAAAAATCTAGACTTTTTTAATCCCTATTTAGCTGGCTTTTAAGCTTAATTAGTTCAGAATAGGAGCTTTCATCAAGGTTGTTGATTAATTTTTGTTCTAAAGATTCTATTTTTTTCAGGTTGGTTTGGTCTTTGTGATCAAGAATTAACTCTTCAAGAAAATCTGAAATATTTTGCTCAGTCTTATTTTTAGTAATTATTTGAATATTTGAATTTTCTGATATTTCTTCAATAATTTTACTAAAATCAACTTTTATTTTCGGATCTATTTCTTCAATGTATTTCTCTTGCGAAATTGAGTCTATAATAGCATTTTTTAAACTCTCGTTCTTTTCTGCAAGAAATTTTAAGCTTGATAAGTGTTCAATTTTTTTTTTTGCTAATTCAAGATAATTTAAAATTATAAATAAAATAGAAAATTCAATAATTTGGATTTTGGACAAATCCTCTTTTTTTTGGTGTAAAATTTTTGTTTCCTTTAAAATTTTAAAATCTTTTCTCTTTTTAAAAGACAAGAGATTGTAATTAAATCTTGAATTTTGTATCGGTGTTAATTTTTTTATTTTTTCCAGAAAATCTTCCAAAACGTACTTCTTTAATGTCTCATCTTTTATAGAATATGATAACTTTTTTATTTCTTTTTCAAACTTTGATATCTCATAAGGATTATTTTGATTTATCTTAGACAAGTGATAATTCCAAATAAAAGATTGTATAATTTCTTTTTTTTTGATTAACTTCAAGAGAGCGTCTTTACCATTTTGCCTAATTATATCGTCAGGGTCTTTTCCATCAGGTATAATAGAAAAATAAATTTTGTTATTGTCGTTTATTAATGGAAAAAGCCGTTCTGCAATTCTTAATGCTGCCTTTTGACCGCTCTCATCTCCGTCTAAACATATAATAGGATTTGAAAAAAATTTCCAAATTAAATTAATTTGCCTCTCGGTAAGAGCAGTTCCAGAATTAGAGATAACATTCTTAATGCCAGAGGCATATACTGCCAGTACATCCATATAACCCTCCACTATTAATACTTCATCAGCTGATGACCTTAAGTTTTTTGCTTTATCTAAATTAAAAATCATACTTCCTTTTTTATAAAATTCAGTTTCTGGTGAGTTTATATATTTTGCTAATTTACCTTCTCGTATAACCCTACCGCCAAAAGCGATAGTCTCTCCAGATAAATTATTTATTGGAAAAATAATTCTTGAGTTAAAACGATCAACATATTTACTCGTTTTATCACTCTTGTAGTAAAGGCCTGTTAAATTAATTTCTTCCTCGGAGTATTTTTTTTTTAAGTCTTCATAAAAATTATTTTTCCACGGAACATAACCAATACGAAATTCTTCTATTATCTCTTTTTTAAAGCCTCTGCTGTAAAGATAATCCAGTGCGTCTTTATTTTCACTTAATAAAAGTTTAGAAAAATTTTCGCTATATTCTTTATAAATATTTTTATATGTCTTAAATCTTAGTTCTTTTTTTTGATCAAAATTAGAAAATCTGTAGGGCTGCATACCAGCCTCAGCGGCAAGAATTTTTACTGCTTCACCAAAACCCAATGATTTTGTTTTCATTAAAAAATCAAAAATATTACCGTGTTCACCAGTGCTAAAACAATGGTAAAATTCTTTTTCATCGTTCACAGTGAATGATGGTGTTTTTTCATTTTTAAAGGGTGATAAACCAATGAATTCTTTCCCTCTTTTTTTAAGCTGGACAGTTTTACCAACCACTTGGGAGACTTTTAATCTCAATTTAATCTCTTCTAAATATTCTTTAGGATATTTCATTCTTAATTTAAAAGTCCTTTTAAAATTTTACTCACTTTGGAAAAATCTATAGAATCTGCGTGTTTTGATTTTAAAACTCCCATAATTTTTCCCATATCTTTCATTGAGGTAGCTCCAACTATTTTTATTGTATCTTCACAAATTTTTTTTGTTTCCTCTTCACTTAATTGTTTTGGTAAAAAAGTGCTAATTACGGATATTTCTTTTTTTTCATTTTCAAGGAGCTCCTTACGACCGGCTTTTTCGTAAACTTCGCAAGACTCGTTTCTCTGTTTTATCATTTTTTTGAGTAGCGAAATAATGTCACTATCCTTTATTTCTTTTTTACCGCTGGACCTTCCTGCAATTTCTGCGTCTTTAATAGCTGAAACAATTAGTCTTAATGTTGGATAAGTGTTTTTATCTTTGGCTTTTAAGGCTTGGTTTAGCTTATCATCTATTTGTTTTTTTAGAGACATAATTAGAATTATTATTTTAATCACAATTCTAATACAAAATAAAAAGAACTTTCTTGACGATTTTGTTTCTATTTCATATGTTGCGCAAAATCATGTTTATAAGTTTTTTACTTTAACTTATGAGTTGTATTTGAAGAAGATTAGTCAAAATATAAACTCAAAACAAAATCTTAAAAAGATCGACTCCACTGCTATTTTAGTTCTTCAAAACGGCAAGTTTTTTAAAGGTGTAGGCTTAGGTTATAAAGGTACGGCAACCGGAGAAGTTTGCTTCAATACTTCAATCACAGGCTACCAAGAAATAATTTCCGATCCTTCATATGCTGACCAGATAATTAATTTTACTTTTCCTCATGTTGGAAATGTTGGAACGAATAAAGAGGATCACGAGTCTGACAAAATATGGACAAGAGGAGTAATAATAAATACTGAAATAACAGATCCATCAAATTACAGATCTTTAAAGCATTTAGACCAATGGTTAAAAAAGAATAAAATAGTTGGAATTACTGGAGTTGATACTAGAAATTTAACAAATTTTATCAGAGATAAAGGTGCTCCAAAGGGGACGATATCATTTTATAACAATAATAAATTAAATATAAAAAAACTTATTAAGATAACTAATAAATGGAGTGGTCTTAAAAATTTAGATTTAGCAAAACGGGTTACCACTAAAAAGAATTATTTGTGGCAAGATTATAAAACTTGGAAAAAAGAAAATGGATATTTGAAAAATAAAAAAAAATTTTTACATGTGGTTGCAATAGACTACGGCATAAAGAAAAATATATTAAGATATTTTTCAGATTTTAATTGTAAAGTTACAATTGTCCCATGTAACACAAGCGCTAAAGAAATTCTGAAACTAAAACCTAATGGAATATTTTTATCAAATGGGCCTGGGGATCCTGCCGCAACTGGAAAATATGCCATACCGACAATTCAAGAATTAATTAAAAAAAAATTACCATTATTTGGAATCTGTTTAGGTCATCAAATGCTAGCTTTAGCGCTTGGTGCTAAGACAGAAAAAATGAAGTTAGGACATAGAGGAGCCAATCATCCTGTCAAAAATTTAATTGAGGGTAATGTTGAAATAACAAGTCAGAATCACGGATTTGAAGTAGTAAAAAAAGGTTTACCTAGAAATGTTAGAATTACTCATCAGTCTTTATTTGATAATAGTATTGAGGGTATCGAATTAAAAAATAAACCCGTTTTCTCAGTTCAGTATCATCCAGAGTCCAACCCTGGTCCTCAAGATAGTGTTTACTTATTTGATAAATTTGTGAAAAGTATGAAGAAAGATGCCAAAAAGAAAAGATATTAAAAAAATTTTAGTTGTAGGTGCGGGACCAATTATTATTGGACAAGCTTGTGAATTTGACTATTCAGGTACTCAGGCTTGTAAAGCTTTAAAGGATGAAGGATTCAAAGTAATTCTCATTAACTCAAACCCTGCAACGATTATGACTGATCCAAATGTCGCTGATAAAACTTATATTGAGCCTATAACAATAGAAGTTCTTGAAAAAATTCTTATCAAAGAAAAACCTGATGCGATTTTACCAACTATGGGTGGTCAAACTGCATTAAATCTAGCAATGGAAGCAGAAAAAAAAGGAATTCTAAAAAAATATAAAATTGAGCTCATAGGCGCCAATTCTAAAGCTATATCCAATGCTGAAGATAGAAAAAAGTTCAGGAAAAATATGTTAGAGATTGGTTTAGATCTTCCCAAATCAAAAATAGTAAATAATTTTAAACAATCTTCAAAGGTATTAAAACAAATCGGATTACCAGCAATTGTAAGACCGGCTTTTACTCTAGGTGGTTTAGGGGGTGGTATAGCAAAGAGTAAAAAAGATTTTTATAAAATAATAAAAGACGGGCTTCACGAGTCACCTGTTAATCAAGTCTTAGTTGAAGAGTGTTTAGAAGGTTGGAAAGAATTTGAGATGGAAGTTGTAAGAGATAAAAATGACAATTGTATTATCATTTGCTCAATAGAAAATTTAGATCCCATGGGTATTCATACCGGGGATTCAGTAACTATCGCTCCAGCGCTTACTTTGACCGACAAAGAGTATCAAGTTATGAGGAATGCCTCTATAGCTTGTTTAAGAAAAATTGGTGTAGAAACCGGAGGTTCAAATGTTCAATTTGCAATAAATCCAAAGAATGGAAGAATGGTAATTATTGAGATGAACCCTAGGGTTTCAAGATCATCAGCGCTAGCCTCAAAAGCTACAGGGTTTCCAATAGCAAAAGTAGCGGCAAAATTAGCTGTTGGTTACACTTTAGACGAATTAAAAAATGAAATTACGAAAGTTACACCCGCATCTTTTGAGCCCACAATAGACTATGTTGTCACTAAAATCCCAAGATTTACTTTTGAAAAATTCTCCTCCTCAGCTGCGATTTTAGGTACATCAATGAAATCAGTGGGAGAAGCGATGGCTATAGGTAGAAATTTTAAAGAGTCTCTTCAAAAAGCTTTGGTATCACTAGAAACTGGTTTCTCAGGATTAGACCAAATATTTAATTTAAATACGAAACAAATTAGAAAAAAACTTAAAGAAAATATTCCTAATAAAATTTTACTTGTTGGAGAGGCTATAAGAAAAAAAATAAATTTAAAGGATATAAGCAAACTTTCAAAAATTGATCCTTGGTTTTTAAATCAAATAAAAGAAATCATAGAAAATGAAACTAAAATAAAGAAAAAAGGGCTTCCTAAAAATTTCAATGAATTTAATTATATAAAGTCGATAGGGTTTTCTGACAAAAAACTATCAGAAATTACGAATACTTCAGAGTCGTTAATTAGAAAGAAAAGAACTGCTTTAAAAGTTTTACCCGTTTATAAAAAAGTCGATACTTGTGCTGCTGAATTTAAATCTTTTACTCCATATATGTATTCTACTTATCAAAGAAATTTTTCCTCAAATTCAGAATGTGAGGCTGATCCCTCTAACAGAGATAAAATTATAATTTTAGGTGGTGGCCCTAATAGAATTGGTCAGGGAATAGAGTTTGATTATTGTTGTTGCCAAGCGAGTTTTGCTCTTAGGGAAGCCAAATATGAAACTATCATGGTGAATTGTAATCCAGAAACCGTATCAACAGATTATGATACAAGTGACAGATTATATTTTGAACCCTTAATAGATGAATATGTTTTTAACATTATAAAAAGAGAGAAATCAATAGGTAATTTAAAAGGCGTTATTACTCAATTTGGAGGACAAACTCCAATTAAACTTGCAAAATTTTTACACGAAAATAAGCTTCCGATTTTAGGAACTCAATATTCATCAATTGATCTTGCTGAGGATAGAGATAGATTTAGAAATCTTTTAAATAAAGTTAACTTAAATCAAGCTGAAAGTGGTATAGCTAAAACTTTTTCTCAAGCAATAAAAATTGCAGATAAGATTGGTTTACCTTTAATGGTAAGACCTTCTTATGTATTAGGAGGAAGAGCAATGGAGATTGTTCATGAAAAAAGTCAACTCAAAGACTTTGTGAAAGAAGCATTTAAAGTTGCCGAAAAAAATCCAATATTAATTGATAAGTTTATCGATAATGCAATTGAAGTTGATGTTGACGCAATTTCAGATGGTAAAAATGTTTTTGTGGCCGGCATTATGCAACACATTGAAGAAGCTGGAATACACTCAGGTGACTCAGCGTGTAGCCTGCCACCTGTATCGATAAAACCTTTTTTGATTAAAGAAATTGAAAATCAAACAAAAAAATTGGCTTTAGCTTTAAAAGTTAAAGGTTTCATGAATGTTCAATATGCAATAAAAAATGATCAGATTTATGTAATAGAGGTTAATCCTAGAGCAAGTAGAACTGTGCCTTTTGTTTCAAAAGCAAAAAATTTACCTCTTGCTAAGATAGCTTCAAGAGTGATGGCAGGAGAAAAATTAAATAAGTTTAATTTAAAAAGTAAAACAAAAGAAATGTTTGCAGTTAAAGAGGCGGTATTTCCATTCAATAAATTTCCTAATAGTGATCTTTTACTTGGTCCAGAAATGAAGTCTACAGGAGAAGTTATGGGTTTTGATAAAAATTTTGGGATGGCTTTTGCTAAGAGTCAAATTGCAGCGTCAAACTCTCTTCCAAAAAAGGGCTTAGCTTTTATTTCTTTGAAAAATAGTCATAAAGAAGAAGGTGTTCAACTTGCAAAACAATTAGTTAAGTTAAATTTTAAACTTTGTGGGACTGCAGGCACTGCTGATTATATAAGCAAACACGGGATTAAGTGCAAAAAAATTAATAAAGTAAATCAGGGATCTCCTCATATTGTTGATATTCTAAATACTAAAAAAATAGCATTAGTTATTAATACGGGTGGCGGAAATAGTGAAGCTCAGTTGAGCGATGCGGTGGCTTTAAGAAGGGCAACATTAGCTAACAAAGTTCCATATTGTACGAATATGTCAACAGCAAAGGTTTGTTTGGAAGGTATTAAATCTCTTAAATTAAAAGATATCAGTGTTACTTCTTTACAAGAACTTTAACTTTTAACTTTCCAATCAGTTTCGAATGTAACGTAATTTATTTGAATACATCTTCTCTCTTTTTTAATCTCTTTTTTTTCCATTCCATGCCAAGTATTAGGTCCACTTGTAAAGAAATATCCATAATTATGTTTGTAAGGGACTGTCTTAACTTTGTTTAATTTTGCATCATAAAAATCAGTTCCTAAATCCTCTGACTCATTATGTAAATTAACAAAAACTATTGATGACATTAATTTTTCCTCAATATCGCAGTGAGGCTTTAACCAAAAACCTTCTCTATCACAAATTACTTCGAGTCTTACATAAGAATTGCTCAAATCTTTTCCAATTAATGATCCAATTTTTTCATAAACTTCAGGTGATCTTAATTCTTCAATAAATTTTGTTAAGTTAGGAAATTGATTAGAATTTTCTTTAGTAACATAACATCTTAACTTTTTTGCTTTTCCGCCATCTTTAATTCCAGCTCGAAAGGCCCCTTCGCCTCCATCAAGAGCTCTTGTCCCATCATAATTTAAATTTTGTTTTCTAGGATCAGCTATCTCTGCACTACAGATCTCATCAATAGCATTTTGAGTAAGTGGCTGATTAATTTCAAAATGTTTAAAAGGATCGCTAAATAATTTAGTTCTTTTTTCTAATGATTTAAATAATTCCATGTTTTTTCATTTTTGCTTTTACAATTGGGGCGATTCTGTTTACTTCATTTAAACTATTGTAACTCCAACTCTCAACCCTATCCTCTAATTCTCTTGTTATACCTAAATCCCTCAATTGTGAATAAAATTTTTTGAATCTTCCTGTTGGCTTAAAAGACTTCATCATAGCAATATAAACAGGTTTTCCAGTCATAGCAGCCTCTGAAATCATTGACGTGGAGTCGCATGTTACAATTATATAATTTGAGATTCCTAGTGCAGAAAGATAAGCTTTCTTATCAATATTTTTTACAACATAGTGATTAATGCTAAAGGTATTAAATGCAATTTTTAAAATATTTTCAGGTGTCCTGTAGGAGGGAATTACAATAATTTTAAATTTATCTGGAGTAAATAATGTCTTAACTTTGTTAAAAAGTTCGTGAATTTGTTTTTCTGAATAATTATAATATTTGTTAGGTCCTCCGATAATAAATGCTACTAATTCTTTTCTTTTATCTTTTTCGATTCCTAAATACTTTGAATTATCATTAATCTCTTTTTTTGTTAGGTAATGAATAGCGCCCATTGTATTAATTATATTTTCACCTTTTAAACAATCATGCTCAGGACTCACTATAAGGTCAAAATGTTCAAAAGAAACTTTGGGATCTTGTATGTGAATATTGAAAATTTGATTACCTAATCTTTTTTTTAAAGCTATTGATGGTATTACGCTTTTTCTCCCACAAGATATAATGATTTTACAATCACACACAAATTTATTTTTTACCAAATTTTCTGATATCGGGCTTATTTTAGGAGGGATTAAATTCCAAAAAGATTTTAATTCAATTTTTTGGTGTTTATAACTAAGGCCCAAAGCTTTAGCTAATCCCTCTACTTGACTAACCATGCCATGCATACCTTGCGTTAAAAGAAGTGCTTTTAATTCTAACATTAGTTATTATATACCTTTACATAATGAATAATAAGTCAACAAAACATACAAAAGTGTTAATTCTTGGATCAGGTCCAGCTGGCTATACAGCAGCTATTTATGCGGCCAGAGCTATGCTTAAACCAATACTTGTTCATGGTTCTCAACCTGGGGGACAATTAACTACTACTACAGATGTTGAAAATTACCCTGGTTACTCAAAAGTGATTCAGGGGCCATGGCTTATGGATGAAATGAAAGGCCAAGCAGAAGCTGTAGGTACAGAAATGATACAGGACCATATAAGTGAAGTTGACTTAACAAAAAAACCTTTTACAGCAACAGGTGATAGTGGTCAGGTTTACACAGCAGATAGTTTTATCATTTCAACGGGAGCGCAAGCAAGATGGTTAAATCTAAAATCTGAACAAGAGTTTAGAGGATTTGGAGTTTCGGCGTGTGCTACTTGTGACGGATTTTTCTTTAAAGAAAAAGAAGTAGCTGTTGTTGGTGGAGGAAATGCAGCAGTTGAAGAAGCAATGTTCCTAACTAAATTTGCTTCAAAGGTTTATTTAATACATAGAAGAAATAAACTTAGGGCAGAAAAAATGCTCCAAGCAAAATTAAAATCTAATAAGAAAATAGAAATTATCTGGGATACAGTAGTAGAGGATGTTATTGGTACTAAAGAGCCAAAAAATGTAAATGCATTAAAAATTAAAAATGTAAAAGATAATAAAGTTAAAGATCTTAAAGTTGACGGTTTATTTATTGCTATAGGTCATGATCCAGCTACATCTTTGTTTAAAGATCAACTTAAAATGGACAAAGAAGGTTATTTAATTACAAAACCTGACTCTACTGAAACAAATATTCCAGGAGTTTTTGCTGCGGGAGATGTAAAGGACAAAATTTTTAGACAAGCTGTTACTGCTGCGGGAATGGGCTGTATGTCAGCACTTGAAGCTGAAAAATATCTATCTGAGTCTAAGTAAGGTTATCACAAAAAGTTTTAATTCGATTCATTGCTTTTTTCAAATTTTCCATTGAAGTAGCGTAAGATATTCTAAAATAACCGTCCAAACCAAATGCAGAGCCTTGAACCACAGCTACCTCCGCTTTTTCTAACAATTTTTCTACAAAGTCTTTATCAGTTTTAAGTTTTGTTTTCTTGTTGAGTAATTTTTTACAGTTTGGAAAAACGTAAAAAGCTCCTTCAGGACTTAAACAGCTTATACCATTTATGTTGTTTAAACTATCAACAACAAAATTTCTTCTTTCTTTAAAAGAATTTGATCTTTCTGAAATAAATTCTTGTGTTCCGTTCAAAGCTTCTACTGCAGCTGCTTGACTTATAGATGTGGGATTACTAGTTGATTGGGATTGGATTTTAGCCATCGCTTTAATAATTTCTTTTGGACCTGCTGCATATCCTATTCTCCAGCCAGTCATTGAGTAGGATTTACTCACTCCATTCATGGTTAAAGTTCTACTTTTCAATTTTTCAATTTGTGCGATTGTAAAAAATTTGAACCCGTCATAAGTAATATGTTCGTAAATATCATCGCTTAAAATATATAAATTTTTATATTTTATTAAAATCTTCGATAAAGCTATTATCTCATCTTTTGTATAACCAGAGCCTGTAGGGTTAGATGGCGAGTTTATAATTATCCACTTTGTTTTCTTTGAGACTACTTTTGTTAATTTTTCTGGTGTTAATTTAAAATTATTTTTTTCATCGCACTTAATTATTTTGGGTTTTCCCCCAGCTAACAAAACAATGTCGGGATAAGAAACCCAATAAGGGGCTGGAATAATTACCTCATCACCTTTATTAATGGTTGCCATAAAAGCATTATATAAAACTTGCTTTCCGCCAGTTCCAACTGAAATTTGATCAAGCTCGTATGATAAATCGTTTTCCCTAGAAAATTTTGCTTGGATAGCTTTTTTTAGATCTGGGGTTCCATCCACTGCAGTATATTTTGTATCCCCTTTTCTAATCGCTTCTATAGCTGCCTCTTTAATATTGTCTGGAGTATCAAAATCAGGCTCTCCAGCCCCTAAACCTATAACATCCTTTCCAGCGGCTCTCATTTCCCTTGCTTTTGAGGTGACTGCTATTGTAGGCGACGGTTTTATACGTTTTAAACTATTGGAAACTATGCTCATTGAAATTTATAATATAATTAATTTATTATTAACACAAAATGCAAAATACTTATCAAGAAAAATTAGCTGATCTAGAAGTTAATAACTCAAAAAAAATTAAGAAGTTAGAGGGAGGTATTAACTTTAAAATTAAAAGTGATTTTCAACCTAGCGGTGACCAGCCAGAGGCCATTAAGCAAATATTAAAAAACTTAAAAGATAACAAACAAGAACAAGTGCTTTTAGGTGTCACGGGTTCAGGTAAAACGTTTACAATGGCGAAAGTGATCGAAAAAGCTAATAGACCAGCTTTAATTCTAGCGCCAAACAAAACTTTGGCTGCTCAATTGTACGGGGAGTTTAAAAGTTTTTTTCCGGATAATGCTGTAGAATATTTTGTATCTTATTACGATTACTATACTCCAGAAGCATACGTTCCTAGATCTGATACTTATATAGAAAAAGAGGCCTCAATAAATGAACAAATTGATCGTATGAGACACTCGGCGACAAGATCTTTGTTGGAAAGAGATGATGTAATTATTGTTGCGAGTGTATCATGTATTTATGGTTTGGGTTCTGTAGAGGCGTACTCAAAAATGACAATTACTTTAAAGAAAAATTATGAGTACGAGCGAGATGATTTAATTAGAGCATTTATAAACTTACAGTACAAAAGAAATGATCAAAATTTTTTTAGAGGGACCTTTAGGGTAAGAGGAGAAAATTTGGAGATCTTTCCATCACACTTAGAAGATAGAGCTTGGAGAATAAGTTTTAATTTAAATAAATTGGAAAAAATTGAAGAATTTGACCCGCTTACTGGAGATAAGACAAATGATTACTCAATAATAAAAATTTACGCTAATAGTCATTATATAACTCCTAAGCCTACTATCGAGCAAGCAATCAGACAAATAAAATCTGAGTTAGCTGAGACTTTAAAAAAACACAGAGAAAATAATAAACTTTTAGAGGAACAAAGATTAAGAGAACGAACCAAGTTTGATCTAGAAATGATTGAAGCTACCGGAACTTGTGCAGGGATAGAAAATTATTCGAGATTTTTATCAGGAAGAAAAGCTGGTGAACCTCCTCCTACTTTGTTTGAGTACTTTCCAGATAATGCAATTATATTTGTAGACGAAAGTCACGTAACAGTCCCTCAATTAAATGGAATGTATAAAGGTGACCGTACAAGAAAAAGCACGTTAGCCGAATTTGGATTTAGACTACCATCATGTATGGATAATAGGCCTTTAAAATTTGAGGAGTGGGATTTAATGAGAACACAAACTGTTTTTGTCTCAGCTACTCCAGGACCTTGGGAGCTAAAACAAACAAGTAATAAATATATTGACCAAATCATTAGGCCAACAGGCTTAATAGACCCACCAGTTGAAATCAGGCCAGCCAAAACTCAAGTTGATGATCTCATGCATGAAGCAAAAGAGATTGTAAAAAAAGGATATAGAGTTCTCGCCACAACGCTGACAAAAAAGATGGCTGAGGATCTTACAGAATATCTTCACGAAAATGGTCTTAAAGTAAGATATATGCACTCTGATATTGATACTCTTGAAAGAATTGAGATCATAAGAGATTTGAGGATGGGGGTATTTGATATTCTTGTAGGAATTAATTTGTTGAGAGAAGGATTAGATATTCCCGAATGTGCTTTAGTAGCAATTTTAGATGCTGATAAAGAGGGATTTCTAAGATCTGAAACTTCTTTAATTCAAACCATTGGAAGAGCGGCGCGAAACGTTGATGGTAAAGTAATTTTATACGCTGATAAAGTCACGAAGAGTATTGAAAAAGCTATTAAGGAAACAGACAGGAGAAGAAATAAACAATTAGAATATAATAAAAAAAATGGAATAACTGCCGAGTCAGTTAAAAAAGAGATAAGTGATATTTTAGAGTCTGTTTATGAAAAAGATTACGTTAAAATTAGTGAGGGTTCAAACGTAGGTGGAAACTTAAAAAAACATCTTAAAGCTTTAAATAGGAAAATGAAAGAAGCTGCATCTAATTTAGAGTTCGAAGAAGCTGCTAAACTTAGAGATGAAATGAGAAAACTAGAGGCAAGTGAGCTTGAAATAACTTTAAATCCTAAAATTTCTCAATATAATTTGAAAAGTAAAGTTTATCCAAAAGGTAGATCAACTATGGGTATGCCAGGCACTAAACCGAGAAAAGCAATAAAAAAATGGAAGCCAAAAAAATAATTATCACTGGTGGAGCTACTAGAATAGGATCTGCGATCGCTAAAAGTTTAGCTAATTTTCAAACAAAAATAGCAATCCATTATAACAAATCTAAAAGTAGCGCATTAAAATTAAAAAAAGAATTAGAGGAACTTGGGGCTGAAGCATACCTATTTAAAGCTGATTTAAATAATTTAAAAAAAACCCAAACTTTAATAAAAAAAGCTTATAAAGCTATGAAAGGATTAGATTGTTTAATTAATAATGCTTCTATTTTTGAAAATGATAACCTTGAAAATTTTTCTGAAAAATCCTTTACAAAACATATAAATATCAATTTAAAAGCACCGGCAATCTTGACTCAAAATTTTAAAAAATTACTAAAAGACAAAGAAGGATGTATCATTAATATTATTGATCAAAGAGTTGAAAAATTAACTCCTTTTTTTTTCTCTTACACTTTAAGTAAGTCCTCATTAGCAACTTTTACAAAAACATCCGCTATGAAATTAGCTCCTCATATAAGAGTGAATGGTATTTCACCCGGTCCAACTTTAAAAAACAAAAGACAATCTGAAAAACATTTCAAACAACAATGGAAATCTACGCTCTTAAGGAAAAAAGTAGACTTAGATAATATATCTAATGGAGTAAGGTTTTTAATTGAGAATAAAAGTATAACAGGAGAAATAGTAAATATTGATAGCGGGCAAAGGCTTGCTTGGCAAACACCTGATATTATTAAAATAAAAGAATGAAAATAATTAAATTCAAGAAAAAAGAAAAATTTAAATATAAAAGAAAAGTAATTATAAAGGATTTAATTTTAAATATTTCTATCGGGATACATAATTTTGAAAAAAAAAAGAGGCAGAGGGTAAAGTTTAATATTGAAATTTTAACAAATCCATATGTGATACCGAACAACAAAGATTTAAATTCTATACTAAATTATGAGGAAATCGTTAATAAAATTGAGAAAATTACTTATCTAAAACATCACGAATTACTTGAAGAATTAGCAGAAAATATTTTTAATATAATATTTAAAAATAAACTTGTTAAAAAGATAAATCTTAAGATAGAAAAGCTAGATATCTTAAAGAAAACCAAGTCTGTTGGTATCGAGGTTTCGAAATCAAAAGTATGATTAATAGTTTAGAGTTAGGAAAAAAAGTAATTAAGGAAAAAATACCGTTAATCCCAAAAAACCCTGGTGTTTACAAAATGATTAGTTCCACTGGTGAAATTCTTTATATTGGGAAAGCCAAAAATATACCAAATAGACTTAAAAGTTATGTTACTGAGTCAAATCTTCCTATTAGAACTGAGAGAATGCTTTCACTCACACACAACCTTGAAACTACGACTACCAGTAATGAGAGTGAGGCTCTTCTGTTAGAAGCAAATTTAATAAAAAAACATAAACCTCGTTACAACATTCTTTTGCGAGATGATAAATCGTTTCCATATATTTATATTGGTAATAAAGATAAGTGGCCACAACTTACAAAGTTAAGAGGAAAAAAATCAAAATCAGGATACTATTTTGGACCGTTTGCATCAATTGGTTCTGCTAATTGGACGATTAAAATTCTACAAAAAATTTTTCTTTTAAGAGTCTGTGATGACACAGTTTTTAAAAATAGAGAGAGACCATGTATCCTGTATCAAATTAAAAGATGCTCAGCTCCGTGTGTTGGTAATATAAATAAAGAAGACTACGAGTCTACTGTGACTGACGCTATTGATTTTATTTCTGGTAAATCTAGAAGAATTCAAAAAAATTTATCTAAAGAAATGGAAAAAGCTAGTAAAGAATTGGATTACGAAAAAGCCGCTATAGCTAGGGACAGAATAAAAGCATTAACGCAAATACAAACTTCTCAAAAAATAAATCAGACAAATTTAACAGAAGCTGATGTTATCAGTATTTATAAAGAAACAGGAAAAACCTGTGTCCAAGTGTTTTTTTTCAGGTCAAAACAAAACTGGGGCAATCAAGGTTTCTATCCAAAACACGATCCAGATGACAGTATTGAAGACATTCTAAGTTCTTTTATATCTCAGTTTTATGAGAACAAAACTATTCCAATGCTTATATTGACTAATTATGAAGTCAAAGACAAAAAGCTAATTGAGAAAACATTCTCTGAGAAGGAAAAAAAAGAAATTGTTATTAAGCTACCAAAGGGTAAAAATGAAATAAGCATATCTAATCTTGCAGAGAAAAATGCCAAACAATCTTTAAAACAAAAACTCATTCAATCTGATACTAACAATAATCTTATTGAAGAGTTAGCATCTAAATTCAATATCAATAACAATATAGAATTGATAGAGGTTTACGATAATAGCCATATTCAGGGAACTGACTCCGTTGGATCATTAATTTGTTTCGGTAATGAGGGTTTTGTTAAGAAAAGGTACAGAAAATTTAATATTAAAGATGAAAAGGTAAAAAATGATGATTATGGGATGATGAAAGAAGTTTTATTTAGAAGATTTTCAAAAGCAATTAAGGAAAAATCTGGTTCATTGTCATTGCCAGATTTAATAATAATAGATGGAGGAAAAGGACAATACTCTGTGTCTAGAGAAGTTTTAAATGAATTGGGATTACATGACTTGCCGATTTTAGCAGTAGCGAAGGGTAAAAAAAGAAATGCGGGGGAAGAAAAAATCTATCATGAAAGTAAAGAATATATTTTAGAAAAAAATGATCCATTATTATTTTTCATACAAAGACTTAGAGATGAGGCACATAGGTTTGCAATAAGCGCTCACAGAGCTAAAAGAAAGAAAAACCTAAGCAAATCTTTGTTAGATCAAATCCAGGGAATTGGAAAACAAAGAAAAAGAGCTTTATTAAATCATTTTGGGTCTGCACGAGCAGTTGAGTCTGCAAGTTTTGACGATTTAAAATCGGTTGAAGGAATAGAAGACAACATAGCTAAGAAAATATATGATTATTTTCACGAATAAATGTATTTAAAAATACCTAACATACTTACTATTGGTAGAATAATAATTGTACCAATTTTTGTAATAACATTTTTCATACCAGGCTTTTTTGGAGATCTAATTCCTTTCTTTTTGTTTGTGTTAGCAAGCTTTACTGACTACTTAGATGGACTAATAGCGAGACTGTTTAAAGAAGAGTCAAAATTGGGTGAACTTTTAGATCCAATCGCAGATAAGATATTAGTTGCAGCCGCTCTTATATTGCTGGTAATGAATGGTACGATAAAAAACTACGAAGTAGTCGCAGCTATAATTATATTAACTAGAGAAATTTTAGTATCTGGTTTGAGAGAATTTTTAGCTAAAGGAAGTATAGTCATGCAGGTAACAAGTCTCTCAAAATTAAAAACTCTTATTCAAATGGTTTCAATTTCAATACTTCTAACAGGTGACAGTGGAAATAAGATAATTAATTTTCAAGATTATAATGCTCAAACCGTAGGTATTATTCTTTTATGGTTATCCTCTTTTCTTACATTATACACTGGTTATGATTATTTAAGGAGAGGAATAGATCATGCAATAAATGAGGATAAAAAATGATAGGGATAAGTGAAAAAAATATTAGAGAAAAAAATTTTCATAATGAATTACAATCAAAAATAAGTGGGAGGTTTGAGAATATTTTTTATAAAGCATTAGCAAACGCGTGGGATGATTTTTTTGATTTTTTAAAAAAAAATTCAAATAATTTAGAACTATTAGATTATGGATGTGGGGTGGGTCCTATAACAAAAAAAGTTGTTAGTTATAACCCTAAGATGATAACAGGAATCGATATTTCTGAAGTTTCAATTTTAAAAGCAAAGTCTGAATTAGAAAACTCAAAAAATAAAGTTAGACTTTACGTAGACAATTGTGAAAAAACAAAATTTAATAAAAATAGTTTTGATATTATTTTTGGGCTGGGAATTTTACATCATTTAGAATTTTCAAAGTGTCTTGATGAAATAGATAGGATACTTAAACCTGGTGGATCATTATTATTTATTGAACCGGTAGGAACGAATCCATTTATCAATTTTTATAGAAAATTGACTCCTAGAGCTAGATCTCGAGATGAACACCCTTTAATAAAAAAAGATTTTCTATTGATTAAAAAAAAATTTAAAAATGTTAAAATTAAATATTATGGTTTTCTTACACTACTATTTTTTCCTTTTTATAAGAACCCAAGAAAATCTATTCTATTTAGAATTCTAAAAGACCTAGATCAAACTCTTTTTAAGACTAAAATTTTTAGATTTTTAGCTTGGTCAGTATTAATTGAGGCTCAAAAAATTTAAGCTGCGGTATCCTTACTCACTAATTGTTCGTAAGCTTTTATTAATTCTAAAATTGTATTACATACTTTAAAATTATAATTTTCAATAACTGATACTGGTGTTATCTCGGCAGCAGTTCCTGTTAAAAAACAACCCGCAAAGTTTTGTAATTCTTGTAATTTAATTTTTCTTTCAATAACTTTAATTTTTTTTGATTTTGCAATTTTTATTACTTCCCTTCTTGTAATGCCGTCTAAAAAAGAATCTGGGATTGGAGTATGTAAATTACCTTCTTTGTCTCTAAAAAAAATATTTGCGCCTGTTGCCTCTGCTACATTTCCCTCATGATCTAACATTAAAGAATCTGTAAATCCTTTTGCCTCCGCTTCATGTTTCGATAATGTGCAAATCATGTAAAGTCCTGCAGCTTTTGTATCCCACGGTATAGTATTAGGAGCTGGTCTTCTCCAATTAGAAACATTCAACTTTATTCCTTCAATTTTAAGTTTTGGATCAAAGTAAGAGCCCCACTCCCAAGTGGCTATTGCGACATGTATTTTATTTTTTTGGGCTGATATTGCCATCATCTCGCTTCCTCTCCAGATTATTGGTCGTACATAACCATTTTTAACTTTTTGGATGTTAACTATTTTTTTACATGCCTCATTAATTTCTAATTGAGTGTAAGGTACTTTAATTCCCATTCTTTCGGCAGAGTAAAATAGTCTTTCTGTATGTTCATCGAGTTTAAAAATTTCACCATCATAAACTCTTTCTCCCTCGAAGACGCAACTTGCATAGTGCAATCCATGATTTAAGATATGAATGTTTGCGTCTTTCCAATCAACAGTTTTACCATTGAACCAAATTTTACCTGTTCTTTTATCGTATGGGACACTTTCCATTTTCAGCAAATATATAGATTTTAATTATATAAAAAAGTATATTCCTTAATGATATAAGTCAATATAACTTACCATTATGAAAGATTTATTATATTTAAAAGACGATCAAATCAAAGATTTTATTCAACTTCTTTATTATGCATATAGGGAAACTTTTACAGACCCAAGTGTAATTTTGTCACAAAAATTTTTTGGACCGGCACATTTGCGTGCATTAAATTTGATAGAGAGAAATCCAGGAATAAATTTGGGTGAATTAATTTTCAAACTTAAGGTTACTAAACAGAGTTTAAACAGAGTTTTGAGAGATCTTATAAAGTCAAAAATGATAAAGCAACTTAAAGATGAGAATGATACTAGAAAGAAAAATTTATTTTTAGATAAAGAGGGAAAAATTTTCTTTGAACAAGTTTATAGCAGCCAAAAAAAAAGAATATTTAATGCACTTAAAAACTCAAATGCAGACTCAGTTATAAAGTTTAAAGAGGTTTTAAAAAAAATAGTTGATGGAAAATAATAAATTACATATTTTAATTGTGGATGATGACAATAGAATAAGAGATTTACTAAAAGATTATTTATCAAATAATAGTTACTGTGTTTCGACAGCTGAAAATGGGGACGAGGCTAAGATAAGGTTAAAATACTTCAAATTTGATATTATTATTCTTGATGTTATGATGCCAGGTAAAAATGGTTACGAACTTACCAAAGAATTTAAAAAAGAGATAAACACCCCGATAATTTTATTGACTGCTAAAGGAGAAGTTGAAAATAGAATTAAAGGTCTCGAGTTAGGGGCAGACGATTACATTGGAAAACCGTTTGAACCTAAGGAGTTACTTTTAAGAATTAATAACATCATCAAAAGTAAAAATAAATTGAATATATCAAAGGAATATTTGTTAGGGAAAGCCATTATAAATTTAAATAAAATGAAAATTAATCTTAGTGGAAAAGAAAGAAAGATTAATAATACTGAAAAAAAAGTTTTAGTAGAAATGCTTTCTAATCCAGGACAAACTTTTTCTCGAGAACAAATTGGGAAAATTTCTGGAATTACTCAAGAACGTTCAATAGATGTTATGATCACAAGGCTTAGGCAAAAAATTGAAATTAATCCTAGAGCTCCAAAATTCTTGCAAACAATAAGAGGTTCAGGATATGTTCTCTGGGTTGAATAGATTTTTAAAAATCATTTTGCCGAAAAGGCTTTTTTACAGAGCTCTTATAATAGTTGCTGCCCCAACTATAATTTTACAAATAATAATAACTATTGTTTTTTATGATAGTATTTGGATCAAAGCTAATAAAAATATTACTCGTTCATTGGTTTCTCAACTTAAAACAATTGAAGAAGTTTATAAAAACGATAAATCCAATTTAGATTTTTTTACAGATAGTTATAAAAATAATTTTAATTTTGAAATCGGTATAAGTAAGGATAATTTTCCAAGTACGTCAGGAGAGAGAAAGTTCAGTCCTATTGATCGCTCTCTAAGACGTGAATTGAAATCAACTTTTGGGAACAATAACTATTGGTTTAGTACCTCTAAATTCAAAAATGCTGTAGAAATAAAAATTAAAACAGAGGATGAAATTTTAGAATTTTTAGTACCGAAAGAATTAGTTGCAACATCCTCGATCAGACTATTCGTTTTATGGACCACACTACCTTCTATTGTGCTTGTGGTAGTAGCATTAATCTTTTTAAAAAATCAAACTAGACCCTTAGTAAAACTCGCAAAAGCTGCAGAGAAATTTGGTAAAGGAGATTATGTTAATGATTTTAGACCCTCTGGTGCTTTGGAAATTAGAAAAGCGGCATACGAGTTTGATCGAATGGCAAAACGAATTAATAGACACTTAAATCAAAGATCTGTGATGTTATCTGGAATTAGTCATGATCTAAGAACTCCATTAACGAGGTTAAAATTACAACTTGAAATGATTAAACAAAAAGATCTCACAGAAAAAATGTCGAAAGATATCGATGAAATGGAAAATATGTTAAATAATTATTTGCAGTTTGCAAAAACGCAAATTCAAGAAAATTCTACAAATATAAGATTAAATGATTTATTTGAGAAAATAATAATCGATATTAATAAAAATAATATAAAACTTATTTGTGAAGATAATATTCTCATACATGGCAGACCTATTGCACTAAGAAGATCTTTTGAAAATATTATTAATAATGGGATTTCTTATGGAAAAAATGTTTTAATAGAGGTCCAGAGAAGTTCAAATCGAGTTTTAATACTTATTCAAGATGATGGGCCAGGAATTCCTGAAGAGCAATACAAAAATGTATTTAAACCTTTTTTTAGATTAGATAAAAGTAGAAGCCTAAATCAATCTGGAGTTGGACTAGGTTTATCGATTGTTGAGGATATCATCAATTCTCATGGAGGAAATATTCAATTAAGTAAAAGTAAATTTGGTGGTTTAATGGTGAAAATTTCTTTACCTTTTTGATTTTTTTTTAATCATTTTTTTTAAGAGTAAATCTTGTTTTTGCACTACCTTTTTAAGAACTTCAAATTCTTTTCTAGATACCAAATCTAGACTATTAATTAGTTTATCTTTCTTGAATTTAATATCCTCTGATATTTCTTTTTTAATATCTTTTGAGGTTAATATACCATTTTCTATCAAGTCAGATAAAGTTTTAAGAATTTTTTCTGAATTTTTCATAACACATCTTATTTGATAGGCATGTCAATTTCAAATGTGATATAGTGTAATATGTTTACTCATAATTTAAACCCAATTTTAATAGATTTTGGAATAATTTCTATTAGATGGTACTCACTAGCTTATATTTTTGGATTCTTAGTTGGATGGTGGTATGGAAAAAAATTAATTCAACATATATTTATTTCAAATGATTATAAATTCGATCTGAAGGATTTTGATGATTTAGTTACTTATTTAATTATATCAGTTATAGTTGGTGGTAGGATTGGATATATTTTGTTCTACAACATCCATTATTACATATCTAATCCTTTTGATATTCTCAAAATTTGGGAGGGTGGAATGTCGTTTCACGGTGCCCTTGTTGGTGTTGTATTAGGTACACATATATTTGCCTTGAAAAAAAAAATTAAAACTTTTTTTTTATTAGACATTATCGCCTGTGTTTCACCGATTGGGATTTTTTTTGGTAGATTAGCCAATTTTATTAATGGTGAATTATTTGGTAAAGTTACTACTATGCCGTGGGGAGTGATATTTCCAAAAATCGATTATATACCAAGACATCCATCACAATTATATGAGGCTTTATTAGAAGGCCTTGTGCTTTTTATAATATTAAATTTTTACATAAAAAGAAAAAATTATAAAATTGGTTTTTGTTCTAGTTATTTTTTAATTTACTATGGGGTATTCCGAATAATTTCAGAGTTCTATAGAGAGCCAGATATTCAATTGGGATATTTGTTTAATTTTTTAAGTATGGGAAGTATCTTAAGCATTTGTATGATAATTTTTGGTTTTTTTATTTTAAATGCCTCAAAAAAAAATGAAAACAAATCTTAAATTTTTTAAAAATTCAAAAAAATTACCAACCGATATTTTTTTTCAAAATGTCTTGTACGATAAAAAGATTGGCTATTACAACACCAAACAACCTTTTGGTAGAACAGGAGATTTTATTACAGCACCAAAAATCTCCTTTTTGTTTTCTGAAATGATTGCCATATGGGTTATATCTACTTGGGAAAATTTTGGTAAACCAAAAAATGTTAACATTGTGGAACTTGGTCCTGGTGATGGAAGCCTGACTAAAGTTCTTATAAAAGTTTTCAAAAAATTTCCAAATTTTAATTCAGCTAAAAAAATATACCTTTACGAGGATAGTGATTTTCTTAAAAAGATACAAAAGAAAAATTTAAAGAATAATAATATTAAATGGATTAATAGTTTCAAAAAATTAAAAAAAGGCCCAATTATTTTTTTTGGAAATGAATTTTTTGATGCAATTCCAATTAAACAATTTAAACGTGATAAAAATTTACTATTAGAAAAATATTACGAAATAGATAAGAATTATGATATTTCAGAAAAATATTACAAAGCTATGAAGATTGACAAAAGAGCTATTAATCAATTTAAAACTTTTTATAAGCAAAGTTTTATTGAATATCCAAAAATAGGTTTAGATATTATGAAAAAAGTTATAAAAAAAATTATAAAATATAAAGGCTGTATATTAATTGTAGATTATGGTTTTTATAAACCAAATAATCAAAATACTTTACAATCAGTAATTAATCATAAAAAAAATTTATTGTTTAAAAATTTGGGTAAAGCTGACGTGACTTCGCATGTTAATTTTGAGCTCCTCCATGAGTTTTTTTTTAAAAATAATCTTAGTGTTAACAAGGTAATTTCTCAAAAAGAATTTTTGGAAAAAATGGGAATACTCCAAAGAGCAGAAATAATTGCAAAAAATTTGAAATTTAATGATCAGTCAAACCTATATCTTAGGCTTAAAAGGCTTTTAAGCCCAAGATTAATGGGTGAATTGTTCAAAGTAATTTCAGCTTATAAATTTTGAGATGAGGATAAATTTTGAAATATGTATTATTCTAAAAAACTCAAGAAATTTAAAAAAATAGATCATTATTTTTTTTCAAAAAAAGGTGGCTCCTCCAGAGGAATTTATAAAAGTCTTAATTGTGGAAGAGGGTCAAAAGATGATAGAAAAAATATCAAAAAAAATTTAAATTTTGTCTCAAAAAAGATGGGTGTTAAAAATAAAAATTTAATACTAATGTATCAGACGCATAGCAACAAAGTTATTGAATTAAAGAGATTAGATTACAAAAAAAAATTAAATTGTGATGCTATAATTACAAAAAATAAAGATGTATGTTTAGGTGTTGTAACTGCTGATTGCGTGCCTATTTTATTTTATGATTTTATAGGCGAAATTGTAGGATGTATCCATGCTGGGTGGAAAGGTGCTTTTAGTGGGATTATAGAAAATACGTTTTCAAAATTAAGAAAAATTAATCCAAAGAGTCAGATCATTGCTTCTATTGGTCCATGTATTGGTGCTAAAAGTTATGAAGTTGACTTACGATTTTATAAAAAGTTTGTTTTAAAATCAAAAAAAAATAAAAAATATTTTAAAAATAAAAAGTTAGGAAAAAAATTGTTTGATTTGAGAGAATATGTAGCTGATAAACTTTTAACACAAAATGTTTTGTTTGATCATGTAAAGTTTGATACATTTCAAGAAAAAGATAACTTTTTTAGCTATAGAAGATCAATAATTCTTGGTCAAAAGGATTACGGTAGATGTATATCAGTTATAAGATTAAATTATAATAAATTTGAAAACTCAGCCAAATAATTGTATAAATATATGTTTTCATGAAAATATTATCTGGAACTAGCAATCTAAAGCTCAGCAAGGATATCTCCAAAAATCTTAAGCTTAAGTTAATAAACACGAACATAAGAAGATTCGCTGATGGAGAAATTTATATCGAAATAAACGAAAATATTCGAGGTAATAGCGTTTTTGTGATTCAATCGACTTCAAATCCTGCTAATGACAACATAATGGAGCTGCTTTTAGTTATAGATGCTTTAAAACGGTCTTCTGCAAAAACAATTACAGCAGTTATCCCTTATTTTGGATACGCTAGACAAGACAGGAAAGTTGCTCCAAGAACATCTATTTCAGCAAAAGTAGTTGCTAATTTAATTTCTAACACTGGGGCTACCAGAGTAGTCACGGTTGATTTGCACGCCGGTCAGATCCAAGGGTTCTTTGATATGCCAGTTGATAATTTGTATACAGCTCCTTTATTCGCAAAATATATAAAGAAAAAACTTAGTTCGAAAAAACTTATTTGTGTTTCACCAGATGTCGGTGGTGTGGCAAGAACTAGAGCGTTAGCGACAAGGATTAAAGCAGATCTTGCAATTATCGACAAAAGAAGACCAGCACCGGGTAAGTCTGAAGTTATGAATATTATTGGAGATGTAAAAAATAAAACATGTATAATAGTTGACGATATAATCGATAGTGGTGGAACTATTGTAAACGCGGTAAATGCTCTTAAAAAAAAAGGAGCTAATGAAGTTTACGTTTTTATTACGCACGCAGTTTTAAGTGGAGATGCAGCTCAAAAAATAAAAAATTCTAAAATTAAAAAATTAATAATCACAGATACAATCGACAACTCCGAAAAGATTAAATATAATAACAAAATTGAGGTGTTATCAATTGCCTCACTTATGTCCGAGGCTATTAAAAGAATAGCTAACTCGAACTCTGTGTCAGATTTATTCAATTAACTCTTGTTTTGACTTAGATCATGAGGTATATACCGTTTTCAATAAACTTATGAACAACTTAAAAGCTAATTTAAGAGAAAACCTATCTTCAGGCTCAACTAACAAGCTAAGAGTTAAAGGGATGATACCCGCAGTTTTATATGGCGGTAAAGATCCAAACAAAAATATTTCTATTAATAAAAAGGAAATTGCTAACATAATTAATTCAGACACTTTTTTATCTAAAGTTATAGAATTAGATATTGAGGGTAAAAAAGAGAGAGTAATACCAAGAGAAGTTGCTTTTCATGTTGTTTCTGAAGAACCAATTCATATTGATTTTATGAGAATTATTTCAGGTAAAAAAATAATTTTAGAAATTCCAGTAAAATTTATTAATCACCCAGACTCTCCGGGTTTAAAAAGGGGAGGAGTTTTAAATATTGTAAGAAGAAAAGTTGAATTAAAATGTCCGGCGGAAAATATTCCTGATGAAATTGTAGTTGACTTATCAGGAACTGACATAGGTACAAGTATTAAGATTTCTTCTGTTAAACTCCCAGAAAACATAATTCCGACTATAACTGATAGAGATTTCGTTGTAGCGACCGTTGCTGCTCCTACAGTAATAAAAGAACCAGAAAAACCTGCAGAAGAAACTACTGCAGAGGGATCTGAAGGTGAAACTCCAGCAGAGGGTACTGAGGCTGCAACAAAAGACGGTGAAGTAGCAAAAAAAGATGATAAATCTAAAGATAGTTCTTCAGAAAAAAAATCAGAGGAAAAGAAACCTGCTGAAAAGAAACCTGCTGAGAAAAAATAATTAATATGTTGTTACTTGTTGGTTTAGGAAATCCAGGCCCTACGTACGATAACACTAGACATAATATTGGTTTTAAAATTATTGATGCTATCAATGCTCATTTTAAACTTTCAAAGCAAAAACCAAAATTTAAGGGTCTTCTTACCACTGGCAATATTGAAGAAAAAAAAATTTACGCAATTAAACCTTTAACTTTTATGAATAATTCTGGCACAGCGATTAAAGAGTTAATTGAATATTTTAAGATTGAAGCTAAAGATGTAATAGTTTTTCATGACGATATGGATATAGATTTTGGTAAGATAAAAGCAAAATTTGGTGGAAGTAGTGCTGGTCATAATGGGATAGAGTCAATTGATAAATTTATAGGTAAGGATTACTCCAGGGTAAGAATTGGGATTGGTCATCCCAAACAAAAAAAAAAAGTAAATAATCACGTACTAGAGGATTTCAAAGAAGACGAAGAAGAAAAAATGAGAGAGATTACAGAAAATATTGTAAAGCAAATTCCAACTCTTATTGAGAAAAAAATAGATTTATTTTCAAGTAAAGTTAATCAAAATTTAAATGGGATTTAAGTGTGGAATAGTTGGCTTACCAAATGTAGGTAAATCCACTTTATTCAATGCTTTAACGGCTTCCAAAAACGCAGAAGCTGCAAACTTTCCATTTTGTACCATTGATCCAAACATAGGCGTAGTAGATGTTGTTGATATTAGACTTGACCAATTAGCTAAACTGTCAAATTCTAAGAAAAAAATTTATACTAATATTACTTTTGTTGATATTGCAGGTTTAGTAAAAGGGGCTTCAAAAGGTGAAGGATTAGGTAATAAATTTCTTTCCCACATTAGAGAGGTCGATGCAATTATTCATCTAGTGAGATGTTTTGACTCTGAAAAAATAACTCATGTAAACTCAAAAATCAATCCAGCTGATGATCTTGAAACCATAAAAACTGAGATAATTCTCTCAGATTTAGACATAGTCCAAAAAAAACTTGAAAAAAGTAAAAAAAAATTACTCGATGAAAAAGAAATAAAAATATTAAATGAGAAATTAAACACTTTAAACAAAGGCGAAGAAGCCGTAATCAATAACATAGAAGAGGAAAAGTTTCTTCATAGTATTGGATTATTAAGTATCAAGCCGAAGATTATAGTATGTAATGTAGCTGAAGAAAGCTTATCTAAAGGAAATAAATATACTGAGATGGTTAAAATTAAATATCCGAACGAAAAAATAATTCACATTTGCGCAGATATTGAAGATCAACTTTCCAGCCTTGAAAAAAATGAAAAAGAAACATTTATGAAAGAAATTGGTTTAGATAAAACAGGTTTAACTCAACTAATTAAAGAAGGCTACGATCTTCTAAAACTAGATACTTTTTTCACATCTGGGCCAGAGGAAAGTAGAGCATGGACAGTAAGAAAAAATACTCTAGCTCCTAAAGCAGCTAGTGTCATACATACAGATTTCGAAAAAAATTTTATTAAAGCAGAAGCTGTATCATGTGAAGATTTTATTAAATACGGGAGTGTTGAAAAGTGCAAGGAAAGCGGAAAATTAAGAATAGAGGGAAAAGACTATATTGTTAAAGATGGAGACGTTTTATATTTCAGAGTCAACCCTTGACCAAATTTTTTTCATACTTAAATAAACGAGAATAGTTAAAAGCACTAAATAGATAATTACTTTCACACCAGTTTTATGTCTTTCTTCAAGTTCTGGCTCGGCAGCCCAAGCTAAAAAAGTTGTCACATCCATAGCCATTTGATCAACAGTGGACTCGGTTCCATCTGCGTACTCAACTAGACCATCCATTAAATTATTTGGCATTTTAATCTTATTACCAGCCATGTATTTATTATAATAAACACCGTCATCAAGGGTTACACCTGGAGGAGGGTCTTCGTAACCAACAAGCACTGAATAAATGTAATTAGCTCCTCCTTTTCTTGCTTTTACTAAAACTGACATATCAGGTGGATATGCCCCACCATTAGCAGCTATTGCTGCCTGAACATTAGGGTATGGACTTTTAAATTTATCTGAAGGTTTTCCTGGTCTAGTAAACATTTCTCCTTGAGAGTCTGGACCATCTTCTATTTCAAAACTAGCAGCAATAGCTTTTACCTCCTGTTTTGAAAATTCAGGTCCCCCGGGTTCTCCTAGGTTTCTATAGCTAAGGTATTGCATTGAGTGGCAAGAAGCGCAAACTTCTTTATAAACTTGAAAACCTCTTTGTAGTGATGCTCTATCAAAAGTTCCAGTTAAACCTTTAAAACTCCAGTCTACCTTTATTGGTTCTGCCATTTCTGCGCTTTGTATTGGTTTAAATGGGATTAGTAATAAAAAAAATAAAACAAATAATCTTTGATTAGACTTTATCATCAACCTTCCTAGCTATAGATGGTTCTGCTCCACCAGATAAGACTGGTTCTGAAATGCTCATCGGTATCGGGTCAGTTTTCTCTAAATAACCGACAACAGGCATAACAACAATAAAATGTAAGAAGTAATAAATAGTTCCTACTCTAGCTAATACTAAATAAACTCCTTCAGCTGGCATAGCACCTACATAACCAAGCATTAGAACGTCAATAACCAGTATCCAGAAAAATTGTCTGTATATTGGTCTGAAAACTGCAGATCTTACTTTTGATGTATCTAACCAAGGTAGAACGAACAAAATAAAAATCGCACTAAACATTAAAATAACACCTCCTAGTTTGTCAGGCACTGATCTTAATATTGCATAGAAAGGAAGCAAATACCATTCAGGTACAATATGTGCAGGAGTGACTAATGGGTTAGCTGGAATGTAATTATCAGAATGTCCTAGAACATTTGGTGTAAAGAAAACAAATCCAGCAAATATAATCATAAAGACTAGAAGAGCAAATGCGTCTTTAATTGTTATGTATGGGTGAAACGGTACTGTATCCTTAGACGGTTTCTTAATATCTATACCGACAGGATTGTTGTTACCAGGAACATGTAAAGCCCAAATATGTAAAACAACCAATCCTAAAATTAAAAATGGAATTAAGTAATGTAAGCTAAAGAATCTATTTAGTGTGGGATTATCAACAGAGTAAGCTCCCCAAAGCCAAGTTGTAATACTATCTCCGACTAATGGAATTGCACTAAATAAATTTGTTATAACCGTTGCTCCCCAAAAGCTCATTTGACCCCAAGGCAGCACATAACCCATGAAAGCTGCAGCCATCATTAACAGGTAAATCATGAGACCAATAATCCAAATTACCTCTCTAGGTGATTTATACGATCCGTAGAATAAGGATCTAAAAATATGAATATAAACTGCCAGGAAAAACATTGAGGCCCCGTTACTATGAATGTATCTAATTAACCATCCATAATTAACGTCTCTCATTATGTGCTCTACACTTGCAAAAGCTAAATCTGCATGAGCCACATAATGCATTGCTAAAACAATTCCAGTAACAATTTGAGTTATCAAACAAAAAGTTAAAATTCCCCCAAATGTCCACCAATAATTTAAATTTTTTGGAGTAGGATAATCAGTAAGGTGTGCTCCAAGAGTTAGCAATGGCAAACGGTCGTTAAACCATTTAGCTGCTTTAGACTTCGGTACGTATTCGTGTTCACTCATAATTTCTTAACCAATCTTAATTGTATTACTGTTAACAAATTCGAACTTCGGTATCTCCATGTTCGTTGGCGCTGGTCCTTTTCTTATTCTGCCTGATACATCGTAATGTGAACCATGACAAGGACAAAACCAACCATTGAAGTCTCCTTTATCTTTTAAAGGCACACATCCAAGATGTGTACAAACCCCTAACATGACTAACCATTCGTCTTTACCCTCTTTTACTCTATCTTCATCTTTTTGAGGATCAGGCAAATCGTCCAATTTTACAGCCCTAGCCTCAGCTATTTCTTCTGAAGTTCTTTTTTTAATAAATATTGGCTTACCTCTCCATAATACAGTAATAGACTTACCAGGTTCTATACTACTAATGTCAACTTCTGTAGTTGCTAGAGCTTGTTGGGCTTTATCAGGATTCATTTGGTCAATCATTGGCCAAATAACTGCCCCTAAACCCACTGCTCCAACTGTATAACTAGCCGTAAATAAAAAATCTCTTCTGTTGACTTTTTTTTCTTCTTTGCTCATTTATGTAAGTGCTTATAATATAATTAATAAATAAAACCACATTTTAAAGATTTCTAGGGTCAGAATGACACATAAATTAAGCTTAAATAATGCACATAGTACTTTACAAACCTGATATCCCTCAAAATACTGCAGCAATAATCAGACTTGGAGCCTGTCTTAGTTTGAATATTCACTTAATAGAACCATGTGGTTTTAATTTAAACGATGGCAGATTTAAACGAGTGGTTATGGATTATGCGGGCTTAAGCAAGATTATTCGGCACAATAGCTTTGAGGCATTTAAAAAAAAATATAAGAGATCAAGAATAGTTTTAATGACAACTAAGGCAAAAAAATTATATCATAAGTTTAAATTTAAAAAGAATGATATGCTTTTGTTTGGAAAAGAAAGTGCTGGGGTTCCAGAAGAGATACATAAAATACTCAAAAATAAAATAAAGATACCTATGAACAAAAAAACTAGATCTTTAAATGTTGCCATGAGTGTTGCGATTGTAGCTTCTGAGGCTTTAAGACAAAATAATTTACTTAAATGAATACACCTGACTTTAGAAAAAAAATGGCTGATAGTTGGTTTTCGTATTTACAAACTCAGATTTGTAAAGAATTTGAATTTCTTGAAAAAAATAAAGTAAAATTCTCAAAAAGAGATTGGAGTAAAAATAAAAAAAATGAAGGTGGAGGAACTTCATTTCTGTTATCAAATGGGAAAATATTTGATAAAGTTGGAGTCAATAAATCTACCGTTTCAGGAATTTTTCCTAAACAATTTAGATCAAAAATATTAGGAGCTGAAAAGAAAGGTAAATATTGGGCTTCAGGAGTTTCTGTGGTTGCTCATATGAAAAACCCCAAAATACCTGCGATACATTTCAACACTAGGTTTATAGTAACTTCTAAAGAGTGGTTTGGTGGAGGCATGGATGCAACACCAAGTTACAAAGATCTAAAAGAAAAAAAAATGATACATGACGAATTAAAAAAAGTATGTGTACAAAATAAAAAAAATTATAAAAAATATAAAAAATGGTGCGATAAATATTTTTATTTACCACACAGAAAAGAAGCTAGAGGCATTGGTGGTATTTTTTTTGACTATGAAACTAAAGATTGGATTAAAAACTTTAAATTTGTAAGAGAACTAGGTCTTTCTTTCATAGATATTTCGAAGAAAATTATAAAGAGAAAAGAAAAATTTAAATGGACAAATAAAGACAAAGAAAAACAGTTCTTTAAACGAGGAAGATATGTAGAGTTCAATCTTTTGTATGATAGAGGCACAAGGTTTGGATTAAACTCAGGAGGGAATATTGACTCAATATTAATGTCACTTCCTCCTGAAGCAAAGTGGAAATAGTTATGGAAAAAGAACCAATTACAGTCAGTGGTCTTAAAAATTTAAAAGCAGAATTAGAAGATCTAAAAAATATTCAAAGACCAAAAATTGTAGAAGCTATAGCCGAAGCAAGATCTCATGGAGATTTAAAAGAGAACGCTGAATATCATGCTGCAAAAGAACAGCAAGCATTAATCGAAAGCCGTGTAATTGCTATTAATGATAAAATTGCGAGAGCGAATGTAATTGATGTCACAAAAATAGAAAATAATGGAAAAGTAATTTTCGGATCAACTGTAAAAGTTCAAGACTTAGAAACAGATAAAAAAATTTCTTATAGACTAGTAGGCCAGGATGAAGCAGATATTAAAAAGAATTTAATTTTTTTTAAAAGTCCAATAGGTAAAGCTCTTGTAGGTAAAAACAAGGGTGAAATGATAACTGTAACAACACCATCTGGAGAGAGAAACTTTGAAATTCTTGATGTTGAATACATTTAATCTGAATTTACTTTTATTATCTCTTCGACCCTTTCATTTGAAATTTTAAAATTGTTATTTATCCATTCTTTCTCCAAAGTTTTTAAAACATTTCCTAACTTCTGTCCCTCCTGCATCCCTTTTTGCTTAAGGGTCTCTCCATCTATTGGAAATATTGGTACTTTAATTTTTAAAATTTTATTAAGAATTTTTGTAAAATCGTTTATTTTCACTTTTGAATTTATTGAAAAATTTATCAAATTTAGAGCTATTAAATGATTTTTTCCATTTAAATAAATATTTTTAATTAAATTTTTTTCAAAAAATTCTTTGTCATTTTTGAGTTTTATTAAATTTTTATAAAATTGTTCTAGGGTCTCTTTAATCTTATTAGATGCGTTATACTTATGAATAAAATATTCATGATTTTCTTTGTTATCAATTAACATTACAGCCAACAAAATATCTACGTTTACTTTTGAGTATTGATATACCTTTTTAAGTCTTTCTAATCTGTTTAAATATAAGAATTCAGGAAATATCATTGAAAATATTTTCCTCAAATTGTTACTTTGATTAATTGTTAAAAAGTTTTTTAGACTTAAAATTTTTAGTAATTCAATCAAAATTCTCTCTTTAGAGATTTTTTGTATACCGTCTAGATTTTGTTTAATCGCATCACTAGTTGTTGGTTCAACAACAATATCATACATAACTTTAAATCTTATAAACCTAACAATTCTTAAATAATCCTCCTCTATTCTTTTTTGTGGATCTCCAATAAACTTGATATTTTTATTTTTAAGATCAACTGTACCCATTTGTGGATCATAAAGTTTTCCATTAATATCCATGTAAATTGCATTAATTGTAAAATCTCTTCTCTCAGAATCTTGTTGCCAACTATCAGTATATTCTACCTCTGCATGTCTCCCATCTGTTTTGATGTCTTTTCTTAGTGTTGTTAGTTCAACTTTGTGGTTTTTGGACACAATGGTGACAGTTCCATGTTTAATTCCTGTATCAATAATTTTTAGATTTGTGTCTTTAAATTTTTCCTTAATCTGATCTGTTGTTAAAATTGTTGCAATATCAATATCATCAATTTTTTCATTTGAGAGATACTTCCTCACACATCCACCTACAAATCTCGCAACTACTTTATCTCCGGGACTATTTTCTTGTAATTTTTTGAAAATAAATTTTAAATCTTTGTTTCTGTAAAATGGAAAAATAAAACTCTTGATATTTTTTAAAAAATTAAAACTTAGATTAAGCATAGATCTGTGGCTGGGGCACTAGGATTCGAACCTAGGATGGCGGTATCAAAAACCGCTGCCTTACCGCTTGGCTATGCCCCAATTACAAATGACAAATATATCATAATTAAATGAATTTAAATAGTTTTTGCAATCGAGAACCAAAATTTAGGGTATTTCTTTCTTAATTTTTTAAGTGCGACCAATGAACTATTTTTATCAACAAACAAACCATAACAAGTAGATCCTGAGCCTGTCATTCTTGAAAAATAGCATCCTTTAAATTCGTTAATACTAAGTAGTAATTTTCTTAAAATTTTATGCTTTCTTTCAACAATGGATTGCAAATCATTTGTAGAATTTATTAGAAGCTTAATAAAATTTTTTCTAAAAGTAAGGTTTTTATTAAAAGGTTTTTTCATTTTTGAGTAATTTTTGACTTTGGCATATACACTTTTGGTGGAGCTTTTTATATTGGGAAAGATCAACAACAAATGAAAATTAAGTTTTTTATTTAAATTGATTACAGATCTCAAATTTTTTTGATATCCCTGATTATGAAAAAAAAGTCCTAAATCGGTACCAACTTCTTTTGTAATTTTATTTAATATGTTTTTATTTAAACTTTTTTTTGTTAAATGCTTCAGTAACGTTGCAGCGTTACTTGTGCCTCCGCCTAAGCCAGCAAAAACTGGGATTTTTTTATTTACTTTTACAGAGTAATAGTCATTGATAATTTTATTTTTTCTCATTAGTTTAAGTATTTTTTTGACTGAATTATTAGATTTATTAATGTCTTTAGAAAAAGGACCAGTAAAAGTAACTTGGTCAAAATATTTATTTTTATTCTTTTTTAAAAATATTTTGTCATGTAGGTTAATCAGACAATAAATTGACTGAATATTATGAAGTCCACTTTTAAGTCTTTTATTGACTGATAATGTTAAATTTATTTTTGCGTAAGACTTTAAGACCATATTTAAAGGCCTTTAATTAATTTTTGTTCAATTTTTTCTTTTAAATCTTTTTCAGCCTTTTCAAGACTCAAAACATAGTTCCAATAATATCTAGCCTGAATTTCGTTACCATTTTGCCAGAGAACATCTCCATAATGATCATTAACTATTGGATCTGCAGGCATTAATTTTACAGCAAGTTGAAGATAATTTTTTGACTCTTTATATCTTTTTAGTTTGTATAAAGCCCATCCAAGAGAGTCTATTATGTACGGGTCATTAGATTTTATTTTGTTTGCTTTTTCTAACATTTTTAAAGATTTTTCAATTTTAATACCTTGTTCTATCCAAGTGTACGCTAGATAGTTAATGACATAAGCTTGATTGGGACTCACTTCCAAAGATGCGAGAAGATCTTTCTCAGCTTTATCCCACTGTCCGTTTCTTTCATATGCAACACCTCTACTGTCAGTGACTTCGGAATAAAGTGGATGCGTTGTATCTATTTTTTCTAAAACTTTTGTATAATATTTTATTGACTCTGCGTACTGTTCATTATTTTTTAAAAATTCAGCATAATCATAAATTTCATAAATACCTTTGGATGGGAGATTGTTGAAAGAATTTCTATATAATTTAATTGCATCATCT
>CACHQZ010000007.1 GCA_902582165.1 uncultured Pelagibacteraceae bacterium | reverse complement strand
TTGTTTGTAAATCAATTATTAAATCAAATTTTTGAAGGTTTTTTTTACGATATTTTTTTTTAACAAAAAAAAGATGCCACCATCTAAAACCAAAATATTTTAAATCTAAATCAATAGTATCAATTTTAAAATTAAATTCTTTAAGTTTATCTCTAAAATGATTATTATGGGCTCCTAAATAATAAAATCTAGATTTTTTATAATGATTTGTTAGACTTAGCAATACAGGGAATAACTGAATGGCATCCCCTAATCCACCACCCGAATTGTAAAGTAAAATTTTGTTCATTAAATTCTGATATTTATATTTTAATCAATTATCAAAATTTAAGATAGCACTAATGTTCTTTTTAAGGAAATTCTTTATTTATAAATTAAATGTTTGGTTTTTTATTTAAATCAATAAATTTATCTTCAAATTGTTTCGCTAAATTTAATATATCTATTTCTCTATTTGTTTTAGAAATGATTTGCATCCCTATAGGCAAGTTATCTTTACTAAAACCACAGTTTATGGAGGCAGCTGGTTGACCTGTCAGATTGAAAGGATATGTATAGTATACCCAAGAAACGATATTTCTATCTGGAAAATCTTTTGGAACATTTAATCCTGCTTTAAAAGCAGGACAAGGAAGCGTAGGTGTAACCAAGAGATCATACTGCTCAAAAAATATTCTCATTTTTTCTCTTAACGCGTATCTTTCGAATACTGATCCGTAATAATTTCCCATTTCTTGTGTTATGGCAACTTTTAAAACTTCTAATATAGGAGGATCTATCAAATCAGGATTTTTCTCAATAACCTGTTTAAGTTTTGTACCAACACCTGCATAAAATTCTGCGTTCCAAAGATATACAGGATCTTTCTCAAAAATATTATCTATTAATTCAACTTCATGTCCCAATGTTTTGATGTTATCAATAGCCTTATTAAGTTTTTCCAAAACTTCTTTTTCTGGTTTTGCATATCCTAACGTTGGGCTCCAGGCTATTTTAAATTTTTTTTTCTTTTTAATTTCTTCACTAAAATTTGGAACTTTTTCAGATACAGAAAAAGGATCTTTCCAGTTTGATCCGGAAATGATTTTTAGAATTGTACATGCATCTTCAACATTTCTACATAATGGTCCTACATGTGCTAAAGTAGGCGTAGCCGAAACAGGATAAACTGGAACTCTGCCAAAATTTGCTTTTATTCCAAATAATCCAGTTAAAGAGGCAGGTATTCTAATAGATCCTCCGCCATCAGTTCCTATGGCGTAAGGCACTATACCAGCAGAAACCATTGCTGCTGCTCCACAACTTGATCCTCCTGTTGTTAAATCTAAATTCCAAGGATTTCTAGTTATTCCGGTAAGAGGACTATCTCCAACTGCCTTGCAACCAAATTCACTGGTTGTTGATTTTCCTAATAAGATAGCTCCAGCATCTCTTAGCCTTTCAACTGAAGGTGCATCTACTTCACAATTTTTATCAGGAGTAGTTTTTGAGCCAAATCTAAGAGGCATATCTTTTTGCGCAACAAGATCTTTGATTGAAGTAGGGATGCCATCTAAATCAGAAATTAATTTGTTTGATAGCATCCTTTTTTCTGACTCAGAGGCAAGTTTTTTTGCTCCCTCAACATCCAAGTGAGCAAAAGAATTAAGCTTTGACTCTAAGTTTTCAAGACTTTCAAGTGTTTCTTTGAGAATTTCTACTGGAGAGATCTCTTTCTTTTTAATTAAACTTGATAATTGTTTAATATTTAAAAAGCGAAGAGATCCCATTTAAATCCAGTTTACTCGTCTAGTAATGCTACTGCTCTGACTGGAGATCCAGAACCACCTTTAAATTTAATTGGCAAACCAATAAATTCAAATTCTCCTTTTCCAATAGTAGCCTCTAAATTAACTAACCATTCGAAATGAGTGATACCTTTATCTCTACAGTATCTATGTTGAGCAAAAATATTATTAGTTGGTGCATCTGTTGATGGACCTTCAACTCCGTGCATTTTAGATCCTCTTTTGTATAACCACTCTGAAGCACCTACTGTTAACTGAGGGTTCCCCCATACTATCTGTTTTCTATCAGCGTAGTTTCTTGCATGGAAACCAGTACACAGAAGCACAATGTGACCGTCAACTTTAACACCAGATTTTTTTTCTGCCTCATCCATATGTTTTTCAGTTATTTCCTCAAGATCTTTAATATGTGTAAGATCAAAAGTAACAGCTTTTCCCATGAACAAGTCCAAAGGCATTTCATCAATTGGCTTGCCTTTTGGATTAACATGCCTGAACGCATCCACGTGAGTTCCAACATGGTCCAACATACCAATATAATTTGTCTGAAAAGTCATGATATCACCTTCAACACCTAAACCAAAAGATTTAGTAGTTTCATGAGTTAGCGCTGGTATATAAATTGGGCTTTGAAAAAGTTTATGAGCCGGCATATTATCTTCGACTGTTAAACTTAAGTCTATTATTTTTCTTGCCATATGTTTCTCCTTTATATTTTTAAATATCTTATTAAAAAAAAAATAAAAAAGCTATTTAAAAATATTAACAAAATGAAGCATTAATTATTTGTACTTTTTTAAATACAATTTCCTGATCTCCAGTTTGCCTTTTAATTTTGTCCAATAACATGAAGCTAATTTTGAAAGTATGCATAAAGTAGAAAGATCAATTTCTTCCATTACATTTCTAGCCTGACTTGCACAAATGATTTGACCAATAAATTTATTTTTAGAAATTATTGGTGCGTAAATAGCTGAACCAGCCCTAAAAGTTTTTAATATTCTTACAAAAGATTTATGTTTATCAGTGTTAGTTAATATTAATTTTCTTTTATTTTTAATCACCCAACCAGGGTGTCCAATATTTGTATTAAGCAACATATATTTTTGATCACGTGCATAATTTTGAGGAGCAATTAAAATTTGTTTTTTAGGATTGAGTAGAATAAATGAACCACAAGCATATTGATTTTTTTCTTTTTTCTTAAGATTAGTTTTTTTTCGAGCTTTTGATCTATTTCCTAAGTTCTCATATGAAAATTTAGTAATTAATTTCAATACTTTTTCAAACGATTTTTGTCTTTCTATTTTATCAATTAGACTAGGAAAAAGTTCAAAATAACCTCTCATTTATCTTACAAAAATTGTACTTATACCTGGAAACAAAATTAGTAATAATAAAAAGAATAAAAATATTACTACAAAAGGAACACTGCCTAACATAATTTCTGATATTGGCCTTTTAGAAATACCCCCGATTACATATAAATTCATACCTAACGGTGGAGTTATAAGAGCTATTTCCATGTTAACAATAAAAATGATTGCAAACCAAATTGAATTAATTCCAAGTTCCATTACTATTGGATATAATACGGGTAACACAATATAAATAACTGATATTACCTCTAGTATGCAACCAAGAACAAATAAAAGTATCATAATCAATATTATGAAAATCACTTTGCTCACATCATAAGCAGAGACCATACTTACTAATTGATCACTTATTTGCAGAGTTGTAATAGCATGACCTAAAACCATTGAGCCAGCAATTAAAAGCAAGATCATACAAGTTGAATGCAAACTATCTTTAAAAATTGGTATAATATCCAATAAATTTAAAGTTCGGTACCAAAAGAAACCAAGAACAAATGCGAAAAATACTCCTACACCTGCTGCTTCAGTCGGAGTAAAAAATCCTGCATAAATACCGCCAACTACTATTATTGGTAGTATAAGTGCTGGTAAAGCCTTTTTAAGAGAATTTAATCTAGCTCCAAAAGATGCCTTTTCAATTTTTCTATCACTATTATCAAAAAATTTTTCTTTTAAGATTACATAAGCACACAATAAAGATACCAACAAAAGACCAGGTACTATACCTGAAATAAATAGTTTCCCTATAGACTCCTCAGTTATTGACGCATAAAGAAGCATTGGTATAGAGGGCGGAATTAAAATACCTAATGTTCCAGAAGCAGCTATTAATCCATAGGTAAACTTTCTCTCATATCCTCTCGATATCATGGAAGGTGCTGCAACAATTGACATGCTTGCTGCATTAGCCACCGAACTTCCTGTAATACTTGCACCAATGGCACAAGTAATTACGGTAGAAACAGCTAAACCACCTGGTAAATGACCTACTAGTTTCGTTACCGCATCAAAGAGAATCTCAGTAACGTTTGCTCTTCTTAAAATTTCACTCATTAAAATAAACATCGGAATTGCTGTTAATAGAAATGAGTTATTCGAAGAAAAAATAGTTTGTGGGAGACTAATAAATGCACTTTGACCCTCGAATATAAGCGAAAACCCCAAACCTACTACACCTAAACCTATACCTACAGGTATTCCTGTTAATATAATTAAAACAATGCTTAAAAATAAAATTGATACAATCATTGTTTATTATTTTGAGCAGTAAAAAGTTTTAATATTCTGATTAGGAATTCTAAAGTTAACGCAAAAAATCCAATAGGCACCGTTAGTTGAGGAATCCATAAAGGTGTTCTAAGCTCACTAACTGAAACAACACCTAAAATATAAGATAAATTTATAAGCTTGCATCCGTAGTAAAAAGCTATGAAGCAAAAAATCAAACCAACTAAATTAGAAAAAAAACTAAATATTAGTTTAATTTTTTTTGGAAGAATATTCGTAAAAAGATTTACTTCTAAATGTTTGTTTATTCTCAAAACATAGGCCGAACCAAAAAAAGCCACGCAAGATATCATGTAGGTCACAATTTCAAGAGACCAAATAGTTGGTTTATTGATTATTGATCTTGCTACGACTTCATATATTACTGAACATGTTAGAATTATAAAAGCTAGGAGAGCAAGACTTTGTAAAAATAAAGAAAGCCGAGACACTAATTTGTCAAAAAAATATAACATTTTAGTGTCCCGACTTAATATTGGTTATCTTAAAGATGAAACCCAGTCAAAAAGCGCTTTTTCCTCGCTATTAGCTTTTTTTAACCAGCTTTGTTTCACAGGCTCTAGCTTTTCAGCCCAAACCTTTTTTTGATTTTTATTTAAGACAGTAACATTAATTTTTGATTTCAAAAATTTCATGCTTTCTTTGTCTGCTTTCGCAGCTTCTTTCACTGACCATTTCATTACTTCGTTAGATGCATCTAACAATGCTTTTTGATGATCTTTTGAAAGACTATTGAATAAATCTAAATTCATATTTACTGCAAATACTCCAAAACCAGCGCCTGCTATAGTAGCGTTCTCACCAGTTTCCCATAATTTTCTTTTATGAATAGAAGTTAACCCCGTGATGGCAGCATCAATAGTTCCATTTTGTAAACTTAAATACATTTCTCCTGGAGCCATTGTTACTGGCGATCCACCTAAAGCTCTTATACCTTCAGATGCTAAAGCACTATAAGTTCTAATCTTTTTTCCATTAAAGTCAGACGGATTAACAATTGGAGAAGGACTTGTTAAATCAAATAATGAACCATAAAAAATTACGCCAAGCGGTTTCATTTTTCTTTTTTCCATTACTTTTGTGTAATATTTAAAAAGTCTCTCATTGTTATCCCAAGCCTTTCCAGCTTGTTTCACGTTTTGAATTAGAAACGGAACATCGTTAATTTCTGATATCGTATCTTTTGTCCAGACACCAAATAAATTGTATCCCATTTCTAACGCACCAGAAACTACCGCTGAAGGCACAGCTTTTGTTGAGTAAAGTTGTTTAGCAGGAAAAACTTTAATTTCAATTTCGCCGTTTGTTTTTTTGGCAACCTTTTCAGCAAATAATTTTTGAGCACCAGTTAAGTGATGACCAACAGGTAACGATCCTGAATATTTCATTGTTATTTTAGCAAACGCAATGTTGCTTAAAAATAAAGTTGAAATAATAATAGCTATTATTCTTCTCATATTAACTCCTCTTAGTTATTTTTTTTTAGAAAGTTAGATCAATTAAGACAAAAAAGATATAGGACTTTTTGAAATTATACTATCTAAGGTTGTAATATATATCTGCAAATTAGTATTGCACTTTTATTGTTTTGCATTTGATTAAAATAAAGGTTTAAATATGTTTTAAAACAATTGGAGGACATATGAAAAAAATAATTGCGATTGTTTTCGCTTTCTTTTTCGTAGCTTCTACGAGCGCGAATGCAATAGAGATAAAATTAAGAATAGGATCTGGTCACCCAACTGGACTGTTAAGCTATACTAAAACAGCCCACACTTGGTTTGCTCCAGAGCTTAAAAAGAGGATTGAGTCCAGGACAAATCATACAGTTGTGATACAAGAACTTCACGCTGGTAAAGTTGCCAAAGTTACTGAAGTATTGGAGGCAACTAGAGACGGGCTATTAGATATAGGTTTTACATGTCTAATATTCGAACCTTCAAATGGATTTATTAATAACTTTACATTAATGGTTCCTTTTGCTTCACCAGATGCAAAACTTGTAACAAAAGCTGCATTAGCAACTTATGATAAATTCCCTGAATTAACTGATTATTTTGAAAAGGATTTCAATCAGAAATTTCTTGGAGGATCTTGTTTAAATAATTATGGTATAGGAACAAACTTCGAGTGGAATAAGTTTTCAGACCTAAAAGGAAGAAAAATTGCAGGTGCTGGAATAAACTTAGATTGGATTAAAGGAGGAGCAACTCCAGTAGCTTCGAATTTAAATGAAGCATATCAATCTATCCAAACAGGAGTTTATGAGGGATATCTGTCAGCATCACCATGGTGGTGGGCATTTAAACTTAATGAAGTTGCACCTTATTACACAAAAACTGACTTTGGAGCACAGTTTTTTAATTCTGTAACAATAAATATGGATGCTTATAAAAAACTTCCAAAAGAAGTTCAGGCTATTGTGGAAGAACTAGGAAAAGAGTGGGCAATGGTAACCGCTGAAGTTTGCGACGCAAATGACAAGAACGGTATTGCTAAACTCAAAGACCTCGGTGTTAACGTTAAAGAGATATCTGCAAAAGCTAAAAAGGATTGGGCTAAATCTTTAAAAGATTTCCCTAATCAAATGGCTCAAGAACTTAACAAAAAAGGCTATAGAGGTAGTGAAATTTTAGAATTCTATATAGCTGAAATGGAAAGACTTGGTCATAAGTGGCCTTACAGATATAAAATTAATTAATTTTATATAATAATTAAAAGGGCTAATTATCATTTAATTAGCCCTTTTTTTTAATAACAATTGAATTAACGTTATAATGATAAAATGGCTATTGAAAAAATAATTCAAATAAATAATAAATTAATAACTTTATTAAAATATATAGCCTCTTTCGCACTTATTATAATAGGTATGCTGATCCTTTATGACGTAGTAATGAGATCTTTTATTAATAAACCCGTAATTGGAATAGCTGAAATAATAGGAAATTCTCTAGTAATAATCGCTTTTTTTCAAATTGCATATACAATTTCAATTAATGCGATGATCAGATCAGAATATCTTTTAAAAAAAGCCTCATACAATATTGCGTGCTTAATAGAATTTTTATCATGTATTTTGGGTATTATTTTTTTTGGTTTAATTGCATATTCATCATTTGAACCAACCATTAATGCTTACGTAAGAAATGAATTTGAAGGTCATGCCTCTTTTCGTTTTCCAACTTTCCCAGTAAGAATGGCTATCTTTTCATGTTCTATACTTGCAGCTTTTACTTATCTTCTTAAAGCAATAATTTTTTTAAAAAAAATTAGAATTAAAAATTCAGAGGTTAACCAATAATGGGTGGACCAGAATTTGCTATTGCTATTATCGCAGTTTTATTAATCTTAATTTTATTAAGTGTTCCTATAGTCATAGCTTTAGGTTCTGCAAGTTTTTTTGGATTAGCTTATTTAGTTGGTAGTTTTGATGTTGCTGTTTCTTTACTTGCTAACACTGCATATGAGTCAATTAGAAGTTATGTTTTTGCAGTTATTCCACTATTTGTACTGATGGGAGAGTTAATCTCAAAATCAGGAGCAGCAAAGGATTTATATGTATTAATAAATAGTTCGTTAAGTAAACTTCCAGGAAGGCTCTCTTTAGCAACTGTTTTTGGTAACGCAGTTTTTGGAGCTGTTACTGGTGTTTCAATTGCGTCTGCTGCTGCATTTTCTCGAATAGCTTATCCTGAAATGGTTGCGCAAAATTATAATAAAGCTGTAGCATTAGGCTCGATAGCAGGTAGCGCATCATTAGGGATGTTAATTCCTCCTAGCATATTATTAATTGTTTGGGGAGTAATTGCAGAGATCTCGATCGGTAAACTTTTTGTTGCAGGTGTTATCCCTGGAATTTTGTTAGCATTAATGTTTGGAGTATTTATTGTTATATTTGCAATTTTAAAACCAAAACTTTTTGGAGAGTCTCAGCAATTAAAAGAAATCAAACATAAATCTACTAAATCAGAATTAATAGGATCTATTGGAGTAGTTGCATTAATTTTTTTAGTTTTAGGAGGTATTTGGTTTGGAGTATTTACTCCAACAGAGTCAGCAGGAATGGGAGCATTGTTTGCTTTAATATTAGCTTTGTTAAAAAAAACAAGCTGGAAAGATATAGCTTCAGCAGTTTTAGAGACTGGAAAAATCTCAGCGCCGATACTCTTTCTTTTAATAGCCGCGCAAATGTATGCTAGACTTCTTGCTATGGGAGGTATAAGCGAAGTAGTTCAAAACTTTTTTACTTTTTTTGGAAATGATTTTTATACTATTTTAATAATAATGGTTGTGACTTGGTTTGTTCTAGGAATGTTTATTGACTCTGTTTCAATCATTTTACTTACTGTACCTTTATTTACTCCTATAGCTGGAACATTAGGTTATGATCCAATCGCGTTTGCAATAATAGGAATTGTTGCTATTGAGGCAGGCTTATTAACTCCCCCTTTAGGTTTATGCGTTTACACAGTGAAAGGAAGTATATCAGATCCTGAGGCAACTTTAGGTAAAATATTTATGGGTTCTATTCCTTACTGGATCATCTTAATCATTTTAGTTTTTTTAGTTGCCTTTTTTCCGGAATTAGCGACTTGGCTTCCAAGTAAAATGTAATAGATATTTTGAATAGACTAAAAATAAAGACAGAAATAATTTTTTTTTACTTCTTTAAAACTCTTGTGTATTAATATATTAACAATAACAATAATTAAACGGTATGCCCTCGTGGTGAAATTGGTAGACACAAAGGACTTAAAATCCTTGCCCTTTTGGGAGTGCCAGTTCGAGTCTGGCCGAGGGCACCATAAGATAAAAAAATGTTCTCAGATAATATACTTTTAGTATTTAAAGATAGAAAATCTGTCACCAAAAATAATGATTATTGGACTGATAAATTCCAAACAGGTTATAACACTTTTCAATTTTTTCTTAATGATCATCTAAGTCTTACCAACGAAGAAATAATTAAAAATATAAACCATTTTATAGAGCAAAATAGCATATCAATAGTTTTGTTTGAAGGTGACCATACACACATCATTGATTATGATTTTGTAAGTAGAATTAACAAAAAAACAAAGAAAGGTTTATTTTTAGGTGATGATATGGTCTGGCATTATTTAAATGCAATAACCGCGCAATCTTGCAACTTTGTATTATCTTCGTGTCCAATTTCAGCATTAAAATTTGAAGAAATTGGAATCGACGGGCTTTTCGTACCGATCGAATGCAACGGTCAACTTTTAAAAGATTATAAACAAAAAAAAATTTTTGATGTTTTACACTTTGGCAGAGAAAAAACAATTAGGTCAGAGTATATTAGTTTTTTAAAAGATAATGGAATAAATATAAAAAGTGTTTCGCCTTATGATGTAGAGGCAGATAGTATGGAAAAATTAGCCAAGTTAATTAATCAAGCTAAAATTGTACTTAATTTTACCGAATCTTCAAATGGAGATAGAAAATTTAATAATCTGAGAATATTTAAAAGTTTTTATCAGCTCAAGGGAAGAATACAAATGGCTGGTTTATCCAATGCTTTATGTATAACTCAATACAGTCCAGCTATAAACTTAATGTATGAGAAGGGTGAATTACCTTTTTTTAGGACAAAAAAAGAGTGTTTAGAACTAGTGAAATATTATTTAGAGAACGCAGATGAATTAAAAAAACAGACAGAAATATTTAGAAAAAAAAGTTTAATTTATGAGGACAGCAATTATATTAAAACTATTAACTCTTTTTTTAAAAATATAAAAACACATGAGAACAAAAATTTTTTAACACCATTCTGGTATAATATTGCATTTTTAAATCAAGCATTTAGGTTGAGATTTAAAAGGAAAATGGGAATAACTTTTTTTAAAGAATTTTTTAGTCAACTTAAAAACTGCAATAAAAGTGGGTTTATTAAAAATACATTAAAAATAATTTTCTGTTGTTTTTTTTTCTTAAGGTATCTTCCTTTTTTAATCTTAAAAATTACATTTCAATTTAATAAAAAATTTAGAAATCCACAGGAATACATTAAATAATGAAAATTAATATTATTTCAGACACAAATAAAAAATCTCAATTTTTAAAAAAAACTATAGCGAGATTAGTTAAAAAATTAAATTACCCTAAAAAAAACTTAAATATTGTAATCGGGGGTGATGGATTTATGTTAAAAATATTAAAAAAAAGTAAAAATTTTGATAGTTTATTTTATGGGGTTAATTCTGGAAATTATGGTTTCTTAATGAATAAATTTTCAAAGAAAACTTTTTTAAAAAATCTTAAAAAAAGTAAATTAACGAAGATTTCTCCTTTAGAAATGAGTGTAAAAACTTTAGATAAGACAAAAAATTTTTTAGCCATCAACGAAGTATCGATTTTAAGGCAGAGTAGACAGGCAGCATATTTATCAATAAAAAATGGCAAAAAATACATTATAAAAAGATTAATTTCTGACGGAGTCTTGGTTTGCACTCCAGCAGGCAGCACAGCTTACAACATGTCAGTCTATGGACCTATATTAAATTTAAATCTGAAAAAATTTTCAATTGCTCCAATTAGTGCATTCAGGCCAAGAAGATGGAAAGGTAAAATAGTTAGTAACAAGTCTACAATAACAATAAGTAACATCGATCCCATAAAAAGACCAATTAGTGCAGTTGCAGACAATATTGAGATTAGAAATGCAAAGAAAATAATTGTAAAAATTAAATCTAAAATCAAATATAATTTATTATACGACAAAAATAAAAGCCTAGATAAAAAAATAAAGTTAGAGCAATTAAGAAAAGAAATAAATTAATTTTTGGTGCCCTCACACGGACTCGAACCGCGAACCTATTGATTACAAATCAATTGCTCTACCAATTGAGCTATGAGGGCACAATTTTATTCGTATATATAAGAATTTACTATTCTTCAACTAATTTTTTAAATTTAAATTTATATAATGACAAACTACTCCAATAGCATTTGAAATATTTAAGCTTTCAACCTTTTTGTTAATACTTATTTTAAAGTAAAAATCAGCTTTAGATAAAGTATTTTTTTTTAATCCTTTACCTTCAGAACCGAATAGCAGAACATTTTTACCTTCCCATTTGTTTTTGGTAAAGTCTTTATTTGAAGATGTATCAAAAGCACTTACCCAAAAATTTTTACTTTTTAAAAATTTTAAAGCAGTATTAACATTAGAAACTTTAAATATTTTTATATGTTCAGCTCCACCACTCGCACTTTTGTACAATAATTTACTTTTTGATGGATAGGATCTTTCTTTAACTATAATACCATCTATATTAAATGCTGCTGCACTTCTAATGATAGAACCAATATTTCTAGGATCCGTTACACCTTCTAAAGCTAAAAGAATTATTTTTTCTTTTTTTTCATTAAAAATGTATTCTTTCAAAGTTATATTCTCTAGATGTTCAACTTCAGCTATCAATCCCTGATGTGAGGTATCATCTCTACCACAAAGATTATCAAGTTCTTTTTTTGTTTTATAAAAAACATTTATATTTTTAAGAAGATTTGCATCATTATTTGCTCTATTAAGATTTTTTTTCGCGTCTTCAGTTAAGAAAACTCTTTCTATTTTTCTTGACGGGTTTTTTAGTGCTTCAGTTACTGCGTGCTTACCAACGATCAAAAATGTGCTTTTTTTCATTGTTTTTTAGCCTTTTTTTTAAATTACTAGCATATTTTATGGCAAAATGATTTATTGCAATTATTGCTCAAATGCTTATAAAACCCTTGTTGTTAAATGCTTTTTAAGTTAGTGGGTATCCCTAAGGATAATCAAGGAGGGGTACCAAAGCGGTCAAATGGGGCGGGCTGTAAACCCGTTGACTTCGGTCTTCGAAAGTTCGAATCTTTCCCCCTCCACCAAGCTTAAAAATTTAATAATAAAGAGCGCGATAAGTTTGGATATTGCGGGTGTAGTTCAATGGTAGAACGCTAGCCTTCCAAGCTGGATGTAAGGGTTCGATTCCCTTTACCCGCTCCAAAAAAAAATTAAAATATAAAGTGAGGAAAAAATAGATGTCTAAAGAAAAATTTAACCGAAACAAACCACATTGTAATATCGGTACGATAGGTCATGTTGACCATGGTAAAACAACTTTAACTGCAGCAATTACAAAAGTTTTGTCTGAAGCTGGAGGATCAAGCAGTGCTAACTTTGTAGCTTATGATCAAATTGATAAAGCTCCAGAGGAAAAAGAAAGAGGGATAACGATTTCAACTGCACACGTTGAATATGAAACAGAAAAAAGACACTATGCTCACGTAGATTGCCCCGGTCACGCCGACTATGTGAAAAATATGATTACTGGTGCAGCACAAATGGATGGAGCAATTTTAGTAGTAAATGCAGCTGATGGTCCAATGCCACAAACAAGAGAACATATTCTTTTAGCAAGACAAGTTGGGGTCCCTGCAATTGTTGTTTTCTTGAATAAGATTGATACTGTAAAAGATAAAGAGCTTGTAGACTTAGTTGAGGAAGAAATAAGAGAGTTGTTAACTTCATATAAATTTCCAGGAGATAAAATTCCAATAGTAAAAGGTTCAGCCCTTAATGCAGTTGAAGGTAAAGACGAAGCAACTGGAAAGAACGCAATAATGGAATTAATGAAAGCTGTAGACGAAACTATTCCACAACCAGACAGACCAAAAGACAAACCTTTTCTAATGCCTGTTGAAGATGTTTTTTCAATTTCAGGAAGAGGAACAGTTGTTACTGGAAGAGTAGAGTCAGGTGTAATTAAAGTTGGTGAAGAAATCGAAATAGTTGGAATTAGAGATACAAAAAAATCTGTATGCACTGGAGTAGAAATGTTTAGAAAACTTTTAGATAGTGGTGAAGCAGGAGATAATATTGGAGCACTTTTAAGAGGAGTTGAAAGAGATGATGTAGAGAGAGGACAAGTTCTCTGTAAACCTGGCTCAATTACACCACATACAGAGTTTGAGTGTCAGGCATATATCTTAAAAAAAGAGGAAGGTGGAAGACACACTCCATTTTTTACAAAGTATAGACCTCAATTTTATTTTAGAACAACAGATGTAACAGGTGAAGTCACTTTACCATCTGGAACTGAAATGGTTATGCCTGGTGATGATGGAAAATTTACTGTTAAATTAATCACGCCTATAGCAATGAATGAAAACTTAAATTTTGCAATAAGAGAAGGTGGTAAAACAGTTGGAGCTGGAGTAGTAACTAAAATAATTAAATAAACGCTTAGGAGCGTAGTTCAATTGGTAGAGCGCCGGTCTCCAAAACCGGAGGTTGTGGGTTCGAGTCCCTCCGCTCCTGCCAAACTATATTTGAAGTATGAAAAACCCACTAAAATTTTTTCAAGAAGTTAAACAAGAGACTTTTAGAATCACATGGCCTACGAAGAAAGATACTTTGATGGGCGCAGTGATGGTTTTCGCACTTGCTACAATCGCTGCAATTTTTTTTTTAATTCTAGACCAACTCTTAAGGTTTTTACTTAATATGATTTTAACAATAAGTTTTTAATAATGAATTGGTATATTGTTCAAGCATACTCTGGATTTGAAAAAAAGGTTGTAGAAACCATCAAAGATGAGCTGAAAAAACACAAACTTTCAGAGAGTTTGCATGAAATTCTCGTTCCAACTCATCAAGTGACAGAAGTGAAAAAAGGAAAAAGATCAAAACGAGAAAAAAAATTTTTTCCTGGTTATGTACTTATAAAAGTTGACCTAACTAAAGAAATATATCATCTAATCAAAAATCTTCAAAAGGTAAGTGGTTTTTTAGGCTCATCAGATAAACCTACACCTATATCAGATAATGAAATTAAGCGAATTCTTGGAAGAGTTTCTGAAAATGCAGTAACACAAAAAAATACGATAAATTTCGAAATAGGAGAAAAAGTCAAAGTTTGTGACGGTCCTTTTGCTTCTTTTAACGGTTTAATTGAGGAAATTGATGAAGAAAAATCTAGACTTAAAGTCTCAGTTTCTATATTTGGTAGACCAACACCAGTAGATTTAGAATTTAATCAAGTGGAGAAAAATTAGATGGCAAAAGAAATAACAGGTTATGTGAAATTGCAAATTAAAGGTGGTCAAGCTAATCCAGCTCCACCAGTTGGACCAGCTTTGGGCCAAAGAGGGATAAATATCATGGAATTTTGTAAAGCCTTCAATGAGAAAACAAAATCTTTTATGGGTAAACCAGTGCCCGTAGTAATAACAGTTTACAAAGATAAAAAATTTGATTTTATAATTAAATCACCCCCAGCCTCACATTTTATACGAGAGGCTGCAAAACTTAAAAGTGGATCAAGTGAGCCCGGTAGAGTGGTTGCAGGTTCTATAACAATGAAACAAGCCGAAGCTATTGCAAAAGAAAAAATGAAAGATCTGAATGCTTTTGACCTAAAAGAAGCAACCAAAATAATTTGTGGCTCAGCTAGGTCGATGGGTATAGAGGTAAAAGAATAATTATGAAAAAAAGATCAAAAAGATATCAAAATTTAATTAAAACAAAAAAAATAGAAAAAAAAATTAAACTTAGCGAAACTTTAGATTTAGTTAAAAAAAATTCTACCACTAAATTTGACGAGTCTATCGATGTATCAATAAGAATAAATTTAAAACAATCTAAAGGCGGAGATTTCAGTTTGAGAACTACTGTGAAATTACCAAACGGCTCAGGAAAAAAAGAAAAAATCGCTGTTCTTTGTGAGCCTGATAAAGTTTCTGATTCTAAAAAAAGTGGAGCAGAAATTGTTGGATCAGACGATTTAATTGAAAAAATAGCTTCAGGGAAATTTGATTTTACAAAATTAATATGCACTCCAGCTATGATGGGAAAAATAGGTAAACATGGAAAAGTTTTAGGTCCAAAAGGATTAATGCCAAACCCAAAATTAGGAACAGTGTCAAATGATATAAACAAAGCGGTTAAAGATATTAAATCCGGGTTAGTTGAAGTTAGAAATGATAAAGATGGTAACCTAGCTTCATCTATTGGAAGAAAGAGTTATTCTACAGAAAAACTTGAGGAAAATTATAATTATTTTATCGATAGTATAAAAAAAGAAAAGCCTGATACAATAAAAGGTGAGTTTATCAAAAATACTTACATAACTTCAACAATGGGTATTTCATATAAAGTTGGTGGGAAATAAAAATTATGATGAATAAAGAAGCTAAAAAAAATTATGTAGAAGAAATGAAAAAAAATTTCACTGCTAACGAGTCCGTAATGATTGCTCAATATCAAGGTTTAAACGTTAATGAGCTTGACGAATTAAGAAAACAATTAAGGGAAAAAGGTATTTTGTTTAAAATAACAAAGAATAGAATTACCAAAATTGCTATAAAAGATACTCCAAAAAAAGAATTAGAAAAATACTTCGTAGGACCGACTGCCGCTGCAATTTCCTCTGATCCAATTTCAACTGCTAAGATTTTGACAAATTTTTCAAAAAATAATAACAAGCTAAAAATAGTTGCTGGTTTCATGGATGGCAAGGTTTTGGACGAAAAAGAGGTGTCTATTATAGCCACACTACCCTCACTTGATGAAGCAAGGGCTAAAATTGTAGGTATTTTAGCTTCCCCAGCACAAAAACTAGTGAGTATTTTACTTGCACCTGGCTCAAAAATTGCTAATTTAGCGCGCGCAAAGAGTTTAAAAAACTAATTCATAGGAATTACAATGGCAGATTTAAATAAAATAATTGACGAACTTTCTACACTCACGGTGGTTGAAGCAGCTGAACTTTCAAAGCAGCTTGAAGAAAAATGGGGTGTAACAGCAGCTGCACCAGTTGCAGCAGCACCGGCAGGCGGAGCAGCAGCACCGGCTGGAGAAGAAAAATCAGAATTCTCTCTTTTTTTGGCAGCAGCTGGAGATAAAAAAATTAATGTTATTAAAGAAGTTAGGGCCATAACTGGTTTAGGTTTAAAAGAAGCTAAAGATTTAGTCGAAGCAGCACCGAAAGAAATTAAAGGTGGTGTAGCTAAAAAAGAAGCTGAAGAATTTAAGAAAAAACTTGAAGCAGCTGGTGCTAAAGTAGAATTAAAGTAAACAAAATTTAAGACCATATTTATTGCAATATTGATATTGCAATGAATTTTATACTTGATGCAATTATCTTTTACTCAAAAGAAACATATTAGAAAAAACTTTGGAAAGTTAGTTGAAGGTTTATCAATACCTAATCTTATTGAAGTTCAAAAAAATTCTTACAATGAGTTCTTGGAGTCTAAGTCCTTAAATGAGCAAATAAATGAATTATCAAAGGGAATTGATAAAGTTTTTAAAAGTATATTTCCAATTGAAGATGGAAATGACAAATCCACATTAGAGTATATCTCATACAAACTGGAAAGACCAAAATTTGACGTAATAGAATGCAAACAGCGTAGTTTATCTTACTCAGCAGCTTTAAAAGCAACTTTGAGATTAGTTGTTTATGATATTGATGCAGATAATAATACTAAGCAAATACTTTCTGCAAAAGAGCAAGAAGTTTTTATAGGAGATCTTCCTTTAATGACTCCAAGCGCTACGTTTATTACAAATGGAGTTGAAAGAGTTGTCGTAAACCAAATGCATAGAAGTCCAGGTGTATTTTTTGATCATGATAAAGGTAAAACTCATGCTAGTGGGAAACTCCTTTTTAATTGTAGAATAATTCCGGGTAGAGGCTCCTGGCTAGATTTTGAATTCGATCCTAAAGATAATTTGTTTTTTAGAATTGATAGAAAGAAAAAACTTCCCATAACAACAATCTTATATGCAATAGGTTTTTCAAAAGAAAAGATTATTGATACATTTTATACAACTAATAAATACTCATATGATGATAGCTCTAAAAGTTGGATAACAAATTTTAATACCGATGATTACAAAAGGCCCATAAAACTATCATTTGATTTAATTGATGGAAAAAATAAAAAAAAGATTTTATCAAAAGGTGAAAAACTTAATGTGGTGATAGCAAAAAAATTAATTGAAAAAGGATTAAATACGATTTCAATCCCCAATGAACAAATAATTGGTAGATATTTAGCTAAAGATATTAAGGATAAAAATGGTGAACCTATTGTAAGAGCTGGTTTTGATATAACAGAAGAGCAACTTATGAAGATTATCAATCTTGGAGAAAAAAATCTTCAAATTGTAAATATCGATCCTATCAACAAAGGACCTTACATTTTAGAAACAATGAAAATTGATAAAAATACCTCAAAATCTGAAGCGTTGAGTGATATTTATAAGGTGTTAAGGCCTGGTGAAGCCCCTTCAATAGATATAGCACAAGAAATTTTCGACAATCTTTATTTTAAAAAAGAAAGATATGATTTGTCTGAAGTTGGAAGAGTAAAACTTAACTCTAAATTAAATCTTAATACTAGTCCAAAAAAAACAATTTTGGAGCCAGGAGATATTGTAGCTATTATAAAGTTTATGTTAGATCTTAGAGATGGCAAAGGTGACGTAGATGATATTGACCACTTAGGAAATCGTAGAGTGAGATCGGTAGGAGAATTAGTTGAAAATCAATTTAGGATAGGACTTTTAAGAATGGAAAGAACAGTTAAAGAAAAAATGTCCACTTTTCTTGAAATTGAGTCTGCTATGCCTCAAGACTTGATAAATGCAAAGCCTATTACGACTTCTTTAAAAGATTTTTTTGCTACATCCCAGCTCTCACAATTTATGGATCAAACAAATCCTTTGTCTGAAATAACTCACAAAAGGAGAGTTTCAGCTCTTGGACCAGGAGGCTTGACTAGAGAAAGAGCAGGTTTTGAAGTAAGAGACGTTCATCCAACACATTATGGCAGGATATGTCCAATTGAAACTCCGGAAGGACCTAACATCGGTTTAATAAATAGTTTAGCTACTTATTGCAGAGTAAATAAATTTGGATACATAGAAAGTCCTTATAAAAAAGTTTTAAACGGAAAAGTTACTTCTGAAATTAAATATCTTTCGGCAATCGAAGAGGAAAAATATACAATTGCTCAAGCAAATTCACAAATTAATAAGGATGGATCATTTGTTGAAGAATTAGTTGCATGTAGAAAAAATTTAAATTTTGAACTATCTAACAGAGACAGTATAGATTTTATCGATGTTTCTCCAAAACAATTAGTATCTGTTGCAGCTGCATTAATTCCTTTTTTAGAGAATGATGATGCAAACAGAGCTTTGATGGGATCAAATATGATGAGGCAGGCTGTTCCTTTACTTAAGCCAGAGTCTCCATTAGTTGGAACAGGCATAGAGTCTGATGTGGCTTTAGACTCAGGTGTAACGATTGTGGCAAGAAGAAACGGAGTAGTTGATAAAATAGATGGAAAAAGAATTGTAGTAAAAGCTACTGATGTTACTGACTTATCACAATCTGCAGTAGACATTTACAATTTATCAAAATTTCAAAGATCTAATCAAAATACTTGTATCAATCAAAAACCACTAGTTAAAGTTGGTGATAAAATTAAAAAAGGAGATATAATTGCTGACGGTCCTGCAACGAAGCTTGGCGAGCTAGCTCTTGGTAAAAATGTAACCGTCGCATTTATGCCCTGGCAAGGTTACAATTTTGAGGACTCAATTTTGATTTCTGAGAGATGTGTGACAGACGATGTTTTCACTTCAGTACATATAGAAGAATATGAGTCAATGGCAAGGGATACTAAACTCGGTGCTGAAGAAATTACTAGAGATATTCCAAATGTAAGTGAGGAAAGTTTAAGAAATCTAGATGAGTCCGGGATAGTTTATGTTGGTGCAGAAGTAAAACCAGGTGATATATTAGTGGGTAAAGTAACTCCAAAAAGTGAGACGTCCTCAAGTCCTGAGGAAAAATTATTGAGATCGATTTTTGGTGAAAAGGCTACTGATGTAAGGGATTCATCACTCAAATTGCCTTCTGGAAGCACTGGTGTAGTTATTGATGTTAGAGTTTTTAACAGACATGGTATTGAAAAAGATGAGCGTTCTATAGCTATTGAAAGAGCAGAGATCGAGGCTGTTCAAGAAGATAAAAAAGTAGAAGAAGAAATACTTATAAGAAATATTAAACTTAGAGCTATTGACCTCCTTAATGGCCAACAAATTAGTAAACAGTTTAAAGAGTTAAAACCGGGAATAACTTTGAATAAAAACGATTTAGAAAGTCTTTCTTTAAAAGATTTTTGGAAATTCGTTTTACAAAAACAAGAAATTAATAATGATTTAGAAAAATTAAAAAATCAGTTCGACAATGCTTCTGAGGATATAAAATTAAGATTTGAAGATAAAGTAGCAAAGATTCAACAAGGTGATGATCTTTTGCCTACAGTTATGAAAGTAGTTAAAGTATTTGTTGCAGTCAAAAGAAGACTCATGCCAGGAGATAAAATGGCAGGAAGACATGGCAATAAAGGTGTTGTAAGTAAAATTGTACCAGTAGAGGACATGCCATATATGGAAAACGGAAAGCCAGTTGATATTGTCTTAAATCCTTTAGGAGTTCCTAGCCGTATGAATGTTGGTCAAATATTAGAAACTCATCTTGGCTGGTCATGTTCAGAACTTGGCGACCAAATAAAAGAATATTACAAAAATTTTGATAAAGACATTGAAAAAATTAAAGCTAAACTTAAAGAGATATACGGAAATACTTATTACAATGAAATAGTCTCGAAGTTATCAAATAAAGAAACTGCTGAACTTGTACAAAATCTATCAAATGGTGTTCCAATAGCTACACCAGTTTTTGACGGTGCGAGCACAAAAGATATTACTCATATGCTTGATTTAGCAAAACTTCCTAACTCCGGTCAAACAAACCTTTGGAATGGTCAAACTGGAGAGAAATTTGATAGACCAGTGACTGTAGGGATAATTTATATGTTAAAATTAAACCATCTTGTAGAAGATAAGATACATGCAAGATCTACAGGCCCATATAGCTTAGTTACACAGCAGCCACTAGGAGGAAAGGCTCAACTTGGTGGACAAAGATTTGGTGAAATGGAAGTTTGGGCATTAGAGGCATATGGTGCATCATATACATTACAAGAAATTTTGACTGTAAAGTCTGATGACGTAGCTGGTAGAACAAAAGTTTATGAAACAATAGTTAAGGGAAATAATAATTTTGAGTCTGGAGTTCCAGAGTCATTTAATGTTTTGGTAAAAGAAATTAGAGCTTTGGGATTGAATATTGAATTAAACTGATCTTATGGATAAAAATTTAACAAAATCCTTCGATAATAAGAACCAAGTTCAAGAAAACAATTTTGATAGCATCAAAATAACTCTTGCAAGTCCTGAAAAAATAAAATCTTGGTCATTTGGAGAAATCAAGAAACCCGAAACAATTAATTATAGAACTTTTAGACCAGAAAAAGACGGTTTGTTTTGCTCTAGAATTTTTGGTCCAGTAAAAGACTATGAGTGTCTTTGTGGTAAATATAAAAGAATGAAATTTAGAGGAATTATTTGTGAAAAATGCGGTGTTGAAGTAACTAAGTCTAATGTTCGAAGAGAAAGAATGGGACACATTGATCTAGCTTGTCCAGTGGCCCACATATGGTTTTTAAAATCCCTGCCTAGCAGAATTTCCTTAGCCATAGATATGAAACTTAAAGAAGTTGAAAAGGTACTTTATTTTGAAAGCTTCATTATAATTGAACCAGGTTTGACTAATTTAAAAAAAGGTCAGCTCATTTCTGAGGAGGCTCTAGTTAAAGCACAAGAAGAGTTTGGTGAAGATGCGTTCACGGCAGGTATCGGTGCAGAGGCAGTAAGAGAAATACTAGTAAATCTTGACCTCAAAAAGGAACAAAAAAAATTAAGAGAGTCTTTAGTAGAAATAAAATCTAAAGTTACAGAGGAAAGAACAATAAAAAGATTAAAATTGATAGAATCTTTTATATCTTCAGGAAATAAACCAGAGTGGATGATATTAACAACTGTACCAGTAATTCCTCCTGAGCTAAGACCTTTAGTACCACTAGACGGCGGAAGATTTGCGACCTCCGATTTAAACGACTTATACAGGAGGGTTATAAATCGAAACAACAGACTCAAACGATTATTAGATCTTAAAGCGCCAGATATAATTGTTAGAAATGAAAAAAGAATGCTTCAAGAGTCTGTGGATGCCCTTTTTGATAACGGAAGAAGAGGAAGAGTAATAACTGGTACCGGCAAAAGACCACTAAAATCACTTGCTGAAATGTTAAAGGGTAAACAAGGTAGATTTAGACAAAATTTGTTAGGAAAAAGAGTTGATTATTCTGGAAGATCAGTAATAGTTGTAGGTCCTGAATTAAAACTACACCAGTGCGGATTACCAAAAAAAATGGCATTGGAATTATTTAAACCATTTTTATACGCTAGATTAGACAAACTAGGATTGGCAACTACTATTAAACAAGCAAAAAGACTAGTTGAAAAAGAAAAAAGTGAAGTATGGGACTCTCTTGAACATATTATTAGAGAACATCCAATATTATTAAATAGAGCACCAACTCTTCATAGGTTAGGTGTACAGGCATTTGAGGCAAAATTAATAGAAGGAAATGCTATTGAATTACATCCTCTAGTTTGTGCTGCATTTAACGCTGATTTTGACGGTGATCAAATGGCAGTACATATTCCATTAAGTTTGGAAGCCCAATTAGAGGCTCGTGTTTTAATGATGTCAACAAATAACATTTTGAGCCCCTCAAATGGCAAGCCAATCATTGTACCAAGTCAGGATATAGTTTTAGGAATTTATTATCTTTCTCAAGCTGAAGAGAGTGAAAAAAAACCAAAAGGAATTTTTTCATCCGTAGAGGAAATAGAACAGGCATTGGAGAATAATTCAATAAGCTTACATTCAAAAATTATATCTACTTTTATAACAATTGATGAGAAAGGTAACAAAATAAAAGAAAAATATACAAGTACTGCAGGTAGATTTTTATTAGCTAACGTTCTTCCAGTCAATCACAATATTAAATTTAATCTTGTAAATAAACTCTTAACAAAAAAAAATGTATCAGAAGTAATAGATACAATTTTTAGATATTGTGGACAAAAAGAAACGGTAATTTTTTGTGATAAAATTAAGACACTTGGTTTTAAACATGCCTTTAAGGCCGGCATCTCTTTTGGCAAAGATGATTTATTAATTCCCAAGACAAAGGAAAATTTAATAAATAGCACAAAGAAACAAATTGAAGAATATGAAAAACAATACTCAGATGGACTAATAACAAGAGGTGAAAAATATAATAAAGTTGTGGACGTTTGGTCAAAATGTACTGATACAGTCGCTAATGAAATGATGAAAGAAATTTCCTCAGCTGAAAAAGTTTACGATGATGATAGAATAGAAACAAACTCAGTTTATATGATGGCAGACTCAGGTGCAAGAGGCTCTCAAGCACAAATGAAGCAATTGGCTGGTATGAGAGGATTAATCGCTAAACCATCAGGTGAAATTATCGAAACACCAATAATCTCAAATTTTAAGGAGGGACTTTCTGTTCTGGAGTATTTTAACTCAACTCACGGAGCAAGAAAAGGTCTAGCAGACACTGCGTTAAAAACTGCTAATTCAGGATATTTAACAAGAAGATTGTGCGATGTGGCTCAAGACGTGCAAATAACAAAAAAAGAATGCGATTGCAAAACAAAATCTTCAGTAACTATTTCTGAAATTATTGAAGGTGGAAATATTTTAGTGAGTTTATCTGAACGAGTTCTAGGTAGAGTTATAGCAGAAAATATAAAAAATCCTGTGACTGGTGAAGTTATTATTAAAAAAGAAAAATTAATAGATGAAAATGATTGTGAAAAAATAGATGCTGCTGGCGTTAAATCAGTAAATGTTTATTCAGTAATTACTTGTGGATCTACTAGAGGTGTTTGTGCAATGAGTTATGGAAGAGATTTAGCTAGAGGAAAATTAGTCAGTGTTGGGGAGGCAGTTGGGATGATAGCAGCTCAATCAATTGGTGAACCTGGAACACAATTAACAATGAGAACTTTTCACGTTGGAGGTACAGCTCAGATTAAAGAAGAGTCACAAATTATTTCTCAAACAAAAGGTAAACTCAATATTATAAACAAAAATTTAATTGAAGACTCGAAGAAGAATATAATAGTTATGGGAAGAAACACTCAGTTAAGTATTGAAGATGAAAATGCAAGGCAGCTTGCAATTTATAAAGTAAATTACGGTTCAAAACTTTTTTTTAAGGATGGTGATATAGTTGATAAAGGAAAAAAAATTGCAGAATGGGATCCTTATACATTACCTGTAATTGCAGAGACCGGAGGAATAGTTAACTATATGGATTTAACTGAAGGTAGTTCTTTAACAGAAACATTAGATGATGCAACAGGACTATCTTCTAAATCCGTTACAGATTGGAAATCATCTTCAAAGAATGCAGATTTAAAACCAAGAATTACTTTAAGAAATGAAAAAGGTGAAATTATTAAAAAGGCTGATGGAAATGAAGCACGATATTATCTAGTGCCTGATACAATCTTATCGGTTAAAGATGGACAAAAAATTTCAGCAGGTGATGTGCTTGCTAGATTGCCAAAAGAAACTTCAAAAACAAAAGATATTACTGGTGGACTACCTAGAGTCGCAGAATTATTTGAAGCAAGAAGACCTAAAGATAGCGCAATAATTGCAGAGAACGATGGTGTAATAGAATTTGGTAAGGAAGTAAGAGGAAAACAAAAAATTTCTATAGTTTCTTCAAATGGTGAGTCATCGAACTACCTTATCCCAAAAGGAAAACATGTAAATTTTAATCAGGGAGAAAAAATTAAAAAAGGAGAATATTTATTAGATGGTAGACCAGCACCACATGATATTTTGAGAATTTTAGGGGTCGAGAAGTTAACTGAATATTTTGTTACTGAAGTTCAAGAAGTTTATCGATTACAAGGTGTAGTGATTAATGATAAACATATTGAAACTATCGTTAGACAGATGCTTAAAAGGGTAGAAATAAAGGATCCAGGAGAGTCAGAATTGTTGGCAGGAGAGGTAATAGATCTTTTAGATATAAATGTGATAAACGAAAAATTAAAAGAAGAAAAAAAGAAACCAGCTATTTTCGAAAGAGTTCTTTTGGGTATAACAAAAGCTTCTTTACAAACAAACTCTTTTATATCTGCAGCTTCATTTCAAGAGACTACGAGAGTCCTTACTGATGCTTCAATAAAGGGAAAAACTGATTCATTAGAAGGGTTAAAAGAAAATGTCATTGTAGGAAGATTAGTTCCAGCAGGTACAGGTCTAACTAAAATTGAGTGGGACAAACAGGCAAAGGATTTAGACAAGGCAAGATTAGAGGAATTAAAAAAACAAGAGCTAGAATCCGCTTCATCAGCGCCTGAACAGCCCGCGTAATAATAACAAAATTCCCCTAAAATATTGACTTTTATGGATTCGATGTTAGTTTACGGCACATTTTGAAAGTTAGAAGTAAGGTCTTTTATAACCTTAAACACTAACAAATTTAAATGCTGTCCTTATTTTGACTTCAAAATATATATTATGCCTACAATTAATCAGTTGATTAAAAAAGGAAGAGTTAAACCTATAGCAAGAAACAAAGTTCCTGCATTGGAAAAACAACCTTTAAAAAGAGGTGTCTGCGTAAAAGTTTACACCACTACACCAAAAAAACCTAACTCGGCTTTAAGGAAAGTTGCGAGAGTAAGACTTTCTAATGGTTTTGAGGTCACAGCTTATATACCAGGCGAAGGACATAATTTACAAGAACACTCAGTAGTTTTATTGAGAGGTGGAAGAGTGAAAGACTTGCCTGGTGTGAGATATCACATACTAAGAGGTAACTTAGATACCCAAGGTGTAGCTAATCGAAAACAAAGAAGATCTTTATACGGAGCAAAAAAACCAAAATAATCAAATGTCCAGAAAAAGAAAAGCACCAGTAAGAAAAATCTATCCAGACCCAAAATTTCATTCAGAAGTAATTTCAAAATTTATAAATTCAATAATGTATGATGGTAAAAGATCTACCGCAGAAAAAATTCTTTATGATGCTTTAGAAAAAATTAAGACTAAGAATAATGATGATCCATTAAAAATATTCAATTCAGCTATAAACAACGTCAAACCTAATATTGAGTGTAGATCTAGAAGAGTTGGTGGAGCTACATATCAAGTTCCTGTTGAGGTAAAAACTAAAAGAGCGCAAGCTTTAGCGTTGAGATGGATAATGGATGCTACAAGAAAAAGAAAGAATAAAACAATGGCTGACAAATTATATGCTGAGATCTTAGATGCTTCGCAAAACAAAGGTTCAGCAATTAAAAAAAGAGAGGACACACACAAAATGGCAGAGTCTAATAAAGCTTTCGCCCATTTCAGGTGGTAAATTATGAGTAAATATACTTTAGACAAATATAGAAATATTGGAATTATGGCTCATATAGATGCTGGTAAAACTACCACTACAGAAAGAATTTTATACTACACTGGTAAAAGTCATAAGATCGGTGAAGTACATGATGGAGCTGCAACAATGGATTGGATGGAACAAGAACAAGAAAGAGGTATTACGATTACTTCAGCAGCTACAACATGTTTTTGGAGAGATCATAGAATAAATATTATTGATACTCCTGGTCACGTAGATTTTACAATCGAAGTTGAAAGATCTTTAAAAGTTTTAGATGGAGCAGTAGCTGTTTTTGATGGTGTCGCAGGAGTTGAACCACAGTCTGAAACAGTTTGGAGGCAAGCTGATAAGTATAAAGTGCCAAGAATTTGCTTTGTCAATAAATTAGATAGAACCGGCGCAGATTTTTATAGGTGTGTTGATATGATTAAAGATAGACTTGGTTGCAAACCTCTACCCGTACAATTACCTATTGGATCTGAGGCAGATCTAAAGGGAATAATAGATTTAGTAAAAATGAAAGGTGTTGTATGGCAAAACGAGGACTTAGGAGCTAAATGGGAGTACGTTGAAATTCCAAACGATCTTAAAGAAAAAGCGAAGAAATTCAGAAAAGAATTAGTTGAGACAGCAGTTGAGGAAGATGAAAAATTAATGGAATTATATTTAGAGGGGAAAGAACCTTCCGAGGAGGATCTAATCAAATGTATAAGAAAAGGCACTTTATCATTTAATTTCGTTCCAATATTAACTGGTTCCGCATTTAAAAACAAAGGTGTTCAACCATTATTAGACGCAGTAATCGATTATTTACCAAGTCCGAGTGATTTAAATTCAATTGAAGGAACTAAAGTAGGTTCAGAAGAAAAAGTAATAATGAAGTTTGATGAAAAAGAAAAATTTTCCGCACTAGCTTTTAAAGTAGCTAACGACCCATTTGTTGGTTCGCTCACTTTTATAAGAATATATTCTGGAACACTTAATGCTGGCACCTCGATTTTGAATTCATCCAAAGACAAATCAGAACGTATCGGTAGAATGCTCTTAATGCATGCTAACAGTCGTGAAGATATAAAAGTTGCAACAGCAGGGGATATTGTTGCATTAGCAGGTCTTAAACATACGATCACTGGTCATACTTTATGCGATGACAAAAATCCAGTTTTGCTAGAACCAATGGAGTTTCCAGATCCAGTTATTGAAATTGCAGTTGAGCCTAAAACTAAGGGAGATCAAGAAAAAATGGGAGAGGCTCTAGCTAGATTAGCAAAAGAAGATCCATCATTCAGAGTTTCTTCCGATGAAGAATCCGGACAAACGATAATTAAAGGAATGGGGGAATTACACTTAGATATTATTGTTGATAGAATGAAAAGAGAATTTAAAGTAGAAGCTAATATTGGTGCACCACAAGTAGCTTATAGAGAAACAATCTTAGGATCAGCGGAGATGGAATATATTCACAAAAAACAAAGTGGAGGAGCGGGTCAATTTGCTAAAGTTCGTTTGAGTGTTGAACCACTAGAGGCTGGTAAAGGTAGAGAAGTTGAAAATTTAATTAAAGGCGGTGCTATTCCAAAAGAATTTATTCCTGGTGTTGAAAAAGGAGTTCAAAGTGTTTCAGACAATGGTATTTTGGCTGGGTTTCCTATTATTGACTATAAAGTAAAAATTTTAGATGGATTACATCACGATGTCGATTCAAGTGTATTAGCCTTTGAGATTGCTAGTAGATCGTGTTTTAGAGAAGCATGTCAAAAAGCTACTTTAAAGCTACTTGAGCCAATGATGAAAGTTGAAGTTGTTACTCCGGAGGAGTTTATGGGCGACGTAATTGGTGACCTGAATAGTAGAAGAGGTCAGGTTGGTTCAACAGAGCCAAGGGGAAACGCAACAGCTATTAATGCAGTAGTTCCTTTAGCAAATATGTTTGGATATATAAATAATTTGAGATCTTCTACGCAAGGGAGAGCACAATATACAATGCAATTTAGTCATTATGATAAAGTACCTCAAAATGTTCAGGATGAGGTAACAAAAAAATTAGCTTAATTTATGGAAAATCAAAACATAAGAATACATTTGAAAGCATATGATAACAAGATCCTAGATTTGTCTACAGAGGAAATTGTTAATACAGCTAAAAGAACCGGAGCACAGGTGAAAGGACCTATACCTTTACCGACAAGAATAGAGAGATATACAGTTTTAAGATCTCCACATATAGATAAAAAAAGTAGAGAACAATTTGAGTCAAGAACACATAAACGTTTAATTGATATAATTGAACCAACACCACAAACTGTAGAGGCACTAATGAAACTGGATTTAGCTTCAGGAGTGGATATTGAAATAAAGATATAAATTATGAGCATTGGATTGATAGGAACAAAAATTGGAATGACAAGAGAGTTTATGGAAACAGGACAATCGGTGCCGGTTACAGTAATAAAAGTTGAAAAAGGAAGAGTGCTGGATGTTATTACGGAAGATAAAAGAGGTTATAAAGCTGTAAAAGTTGGTTTTTTTAAAATTAAAAATTCAAAATTAACAAAACAAATGAAAGGTTATTTTGTTAAAAAAAACACAGAACCTAAAAAAATCCTAAAAGAATTTAAAGTTAACAATATTGAGATTTACAAAGAAGGCAACGAATTAGGATTAGAAATACTTAAAGATAAAAAATTTGTAGATGTCAGATCAAAAACAATCGGAAAAGGTTTTGCAGGTGTAATGAAGAGATGGAACTTTGGAGGATTAAGAGCATCACATGGAGTATCTGTTTCTCATCGATCCCACGGATCTACCGGTCAAAGACAAGATCCTGGAAAAGTATTTAAAGGAAAAAAAATGGCAGGTCATATGGGAGATAAGTTTAGAACAATATTAAACTTAGAAATTATAAAATCAGATATTGAAAATAGCCTTCTATATTTAAAAGGATCAATTCCTGGATCAAAGAATTCAAAAGTTTATTTAAGAGAGTCTATAAAAAAAATTAATAGAAAAACAATAAAAGAAAAATATGAGGCAAGATTAAAAGCCGCTGCAGCAAAGAAAGGAAAAAAATAAAATGAAATTTCCTATATTAAATATTGACGGATCAAATAAAGAGACTCTGGAAATTTCAGATAAGGTATTTAAACTTAAGGTAAATTATAAATTAATTAAATATGTAATTGACTGGCAATTAAATCATTCTAAACCAAGAGTTGCTAAAACAAAACAAAGAAATCAAATTAAAGGATCCACAAGAAAAATAGTTGCTCAAAAAGGTAGCGGAGGAGCAAGACATGCTAGTAAGAAAGCTCCAATTTTTGTTGGGGGTGGAGTAGCTCACGGTCCAAAAGGGAATGTATATAAAGTAAAAAAAATTAATAAAAAGGTACGAAAACTTGCTTTAGCACAAACATTATCTAAAAAAACCTCTGATAAAAATTTGTATATATTAGCAGATATCAAAAAAGAAATTAAAAAGACAAAAGAATTTAATAGTTTCCTTGAAAAACATAATTTAGCTAATGTATTAATAATTTCTGATACTGATTCTATTAAAAACATAAATAAATCTGCAAGAAATATAAAAGACTTAAAGTTAATTAAAGAAGAAGGAACTAACATCTATGATTTATTTAAATATAAGAATGTAATAATTACTTCTTCTTCAATTAAAAAAATTCAAAATAGGATTTTAAATGAAAAAAATTAATTATATTGACTCTATAAGAAATCCAATTATTACAGAAAAAGCTACAATCTTATCTGAGCAAAATAAAACTGTTTTTAAAGTTCACAGTAAAGCTAATAAAACGATAATTAAAAAAAATATAGAGAAAATTTTTAAAGTAAATGTAATTAAAATAAATATTGTAAATCAAAAAACCAAAATGAAGTTGAAGCAAGGAAAGAAATCTTTTAAAGCAGGTTATAAAAAAGCGATAGTTACACTTAAAAAAGGTCAAAGCATTGACCTCACAACAGGAATTTAGATTATGGCATTAAAAACTTTTAAACCCTACACAAAGTCCTCAAGAGGTACTGTAGTTATAGATAAAAGTAATTTGTGGAAAGGTGCACCTTACAAACCTTTAACAAAAGGACAAAATTTTACTGGTGGGAGAAATAATAATGGAAGAATTACATCCAGACACTCTGGTGGAGGCTCAAAACATAAATATAGAATAGTAGATTTTTTCAGAAAAAAGAAAAATATGATTGGTGTTGTTGATAGAATAGAATACGACCCTAACAGAACAGCGTATATTGCTCTTATTACTTATAAGGATAATGAGAAATCATATATTATTTGTCCCCAAGGTTTAAATAAAGGGGATACCGTTGAGTCAGGAAAAAATGTTGAAATTAAATTAGGTAATTCACTTGAACTTAAAGATATACCGCCGGGTACATCAATTCATAATGTTGAGTTAATACCTGGTAATGGCGGTAAACTTGCAAGATCAGCTGGATCCTCAGTCACATTATCCGGATACGACGATGACTACGCTATTCTAAAATTATCTTCAGGAGAAACTAGAAAAGTTAGCAGTACATGTATGGCTACTATTGGAGTTGTATCAAATCCAGATCAAAAAAATATAAAAATAGGAAAAGCAGGAAGAAATAGATGGAGGGGAAAAAGACCTCAAACTAGAGGAGTTGCGATGAATCCTGTTGACCATCCGCACGGAGGTGGAGAAGGTAAAACCTCTGGAGGAAGAAGTCCAGTGTCACCTTGGGGACAATCAGCCAAAGGTTTAAAAACTAGAAAACCAAAAAGAAGTGATAAGTTAATTATAACTAGAAGAAAGAAGAGGAATAAATAAAATGACAAGATCTGTTTGGAAAGGCCCTTTTGTTCATCCTAGTTTGTTAAAGAAGATAGATAAATTAAAGAGCACACCAAATAAAAAACCTATAAAAACATGGTCAAGAAACTCAACGATCATACCTGATTTTGTTGGACACAGTTTTATGATACATAACGGTAAAACATTTATACCCATTACTATTTCAGAGGAAATGGTTGGACATAAGCTTGGTGAGTTTGCACCAACAAGAACGTTTAAAGGTCATACACCTGCTGACAAAAAGGCAGCTGCAGCAGCATCGGAAAGTAAACCAGCAACCGGAGATAAAAAATAATGGCTGAAAATGTTTTAGTAAAAGCTATAAATAAAAATATTAGATCAAGTCCAAGGAAACTGGCTTTAGTTTGTAATTTTATAAAGGGTAAAAAAGTCGATATAGCTGTAAGAGATTTAGAATTTACCAGAAAAAAAGTTGCAAGAGACGTCACAAAAACTGTTAAATCAGCCATCTCAAATGCAGAAAATAACTATCAATTTGATATTGATAACTTATTCGTAAAAGAGGCCTATGTTGGAAAATCAATCGTAATGAAAAGATTTAGACCAAGAGCAAAAGGAAGAGCTAGTCCAATTAAAAAACCATACAGTAGATTAACAATAATTTTAGAAGAAAGAAATAAAAAGGAAAAAAAATAATGGGACAAAAAATAAATCCAATTGGATTAAGATTAGGTATTAATAGAGGGTGGGACTCAACTTGGTTTGCTAAGAAGAAAGACTTTGGTAGATATTTAATAGAGGATTTTAAAATAAGGAAATATATAAAGAAAAATATTACAAATTCAGGTGTTTCAGAAATTATAATAGAAAGGTCATCTAAAAAATGTACAGTTTCAATTCATACGTCAAGACCTGGGTTCGTAATTGGAAAAAAAGGTGCTGATATTGAAAAAATAAAAAAAAATATTATGAGAATCACTGATAGTGAGGTCAACGTAAACATTAAAGAGATAAAAAAACCTGAATTAAACTCAAATTTAGTTGCAGAAAATATTGCGCAACAATTAGTTAAAAGAGTCGCATATCGTAGAGCAATGAAAAGGGCAATGCAATCAGCTGTGAGGCTTAACGCTAAAGGTATTAAAGTAATGTTAAGCGGTAGGCTTGCAGGAAATGAGATAGCTAGAACTGAGTGGCTTAGAGAAGGAAGTATTCCTTCTCACACTTTAAGAGCTGACATAGACTACGGTTTTGCAGAGGCATTAACTACATACGGCATAATAGGAGTAAAAGTTTGGATTTATAAAGGCGAGTTAATGGCTAAAGATGTTGAAAAAGAAAAAAAAGAAAAGGTAAAAAATGCTACAACCAGTAAGAACTAAGTTTAGAAAAGCGTTCAAAGGAAGAATTCATGGAAAGGCCTCAAGAGCCATAAAATTAAACTACGGTCAGTTTGGTTTAAAAGCAATTGAGCCTGAAAGAATAATTGGAAAGCAAATTGAAGCTGCAAGAGTGGCATTAACAAGATATATGAAAAGAACTGGAAAAGTTTGGACAAGAATATTTCCAAACATTCCTGTTTCAAAAAAACCTACAGAGGTAAGAATGGGTAAAGGAAAAGGTTCTCCAGAATATTACGCTTGTAGAGTAAAACCTGGTAGAATAATATTTGAGATCGATGGAGTAAGTGAGGAAACTGCGAGAGAAGCTTTATATAAGGCTTCAGCTAAATTACCAATCAAAACAAAATTTATTAAAAGATAATGGCTAAGAAAAAAGAGGATAAAAAATTAACAAAAGATCAGGCTGAAAAAAAAGTTTTAGCTTTAAAAAAAGATCTTTTTAATATTAGATTTAAGAAAATTAATAATCAGGTAAATAATCCTGCTCAATATAATCAAATTAAAAAAAGTATAGCTAGATTGTATACAACAATAAAGAATTCAAAATGACAAAAAAAATATTAAAAGGAACTGTTACAAGTGCAAGAAATAATAAAACTATTGTAGTTGAAGTAGTGAGAAAATTCAAACACCCTTTTTATGAAAAAGTAATAAAAAGATCAAAAAAATATCACGCACATGACGAAAAAAATAAATTTAAAGAGGGAGAAAAAGTTTCGATAATTGAAAGTAAACCTTTTTCAAAAAAGAAAACATGGCAGGTAATTGAGTAATGATACAAATTCAAACTGAATTAATGGTTGCAGATAATACCGGAGCTAAAAGAGTAGAGTGTATAAAAGTTCTAGGCGGATCTAAGAGAAGGTATGCTTCAATAGGTGATATTATAGTTATAAGTGTGAAAGACGCTATTCCTAAAGGCAAAGTTAAGAAAGGTGCAGTCCATAAAGCAGTGGTAGTAAGAACAAGGAAAGAGATTTATAGAAACGATGGATCTAAAGTTCAATTTGATAGTAATGCAGTTGTATTAACAGATGATAAAGGTGAACCAATTGGCACTCGTATATTTGGTCCTGTTACAAGAGAACTAAGGTCAAAAGGGCATACTAAAATTATTTCACTAGCTCCGGAGGTATTATAAAATGATATTAAAAAAAGGGACACAAGTTAAAGTTATTTCGGGAAAAGACAAAGGTAAAACAGGTGAAATTTTAGAAATAAGTAGAAAACTGAATAAAGTTAAAGTTAAGTCAGTAGGAATTGTGAAAAGACATTTAAAACCAACTAAAGAAAATAAAGGTGGAATAATTTCAAAGGAAAGTTTTATACACCAATCAAATGTAGTGAACATAGATCTTAAAAAAAAAGATAATAAAAAAAAGGTAGATAAAAAATGATACCAAGATTAAAAATTAGTTACGAAAAACAAATTATATCCAGTTTAATGAGCAGACTTTCATTAAAAAATCGTCATGAAGTTCCTAAATTTAAAAAAATTGTTCTAAACATGGGCTTGGGAGAAGACGCAACTGATAATAAAAAACTTAAAGCCTGTGTAGATGATATGGCATTAATTTCAGGTCAAAGACCAGTGATCACGAAATTTAAGAAATCTATATCGAATTTTAAAACACGTAAGGGAGGAAATGCCGGAGTAAAGGTAACATTAAGATCTAATAGAATGTATGAGTTTATTGATAGATTGATAAATATAGCTTTACCAAGAATTAAGGATTTTAGAGGCTTATCAGAAAAAGGGATTGACAGCTCAAATAATTATTCTTTTGGAATCAAGGAGCATATTGTTTTTCCAGAAGTAAATTTTGATAAAGTTGATAAAATAAGAGGCTTAGACATCACTTTAGTAATTTCAAGTAAAAATAAAAAGGGAACTTTAGAACTATTAAAGGAGTTTAATTTTCCTATAACTAATAAAAAGAACTGAGGACATTATGGCTAAAACCAGCGCTATTCAAAAAAATTTAAGAAGAATTAAAATGGTAAAAAAATATGCTAAAAAGAGAGCAGCATTAAAAAAGATCATAAATAATAAAAAGTTGGAATTATCAGAAAGATTTGCCGCGCAATTAAAACTTAATAAGTTACCAAAAAACTCAGCAAAAATTAGAATAAGAAATCGTTGTGAAGTTTCTGGTAGACCACACGGTGTGTATAGAAAATTAAAAATATCAAGGATAGCGTTAAGGGATATGGCCTCATCTGGAAAGATTCCTGGCGTAACAAAATCAAGCTGGTAGGAGGAAAATGACATTTACAGATCCAATAGGAGATATGTTTTCAAGAATTAGAAATGGACAGCTAAGATCACTCAGCTCAATTGTGATTCCATCTTCAAATTTTAGAAAAAATATATTAGAAATTTTAAAAAATGAGGGATATATAAGTGATTACTTCATTGAAAAAAAAGAAAACAACAAAACAACTTTAAAAATTAACCTTAAATATTTTGAAGGACTTCCTGTAATTAAAGAGATAAAGAGAATTTCAAAACCGGGAAGAAGAGTGTATTCAAGAGCAACAAGTATACCAAAAGTTATGAATGGTCTCGGATTAGCTATTTTATCAACACCTAAGGGAGTTATGAGCGACAGCGAGGCAAGAAAACAAAATGTTGGTGGAGAAATAATTTGTAGAATATTTTAATGTCTAAAATTGGAAAAAAAAATATAACCATACCTAAAGACTCATCAATAAAAGTTGATGGTCCTTTATTAACTATATCAGGTCCAAAAGGTACAACGAAATTATCTATAGACGATAAAATATTTTCATCTAAACTAGATCAGGGTACATTTCAATTATCTCCGTTACAAAAAAAAATTGATAAAAAAACCTCAATTATGTGGGGAACATATCGTAGCTTAGTAAATAATGCTGTCAGAGGTGTTACCGAGGGCCATGAAAAAATATTAGAATTAAATGGTGTTGGTTTTAGAGCGAATTTAAAAGGAGAGATTTTAAATTTACAAATCGGATTTAGTCACGATGTAAACTTTAAAATACCTAAAGAAATTAAGATCACAGTAGAAAAACAAACCGTTATTAAAATTTCAGGAGTTGATAAAGAACTAGTATCTAAAATTGCAGCAGATATTATAAACTTAAAGCCCGTTGAACCTTATAAAGCAAAAGGTATTAAAGAAAGAGGACAATATGTTCTACGAAAAGAAGGTAAGAAAAAATGATGAACAAAATTTACACAAAAAATAAAAGAAAACTAAGAAACAGAAAAAAGCTAAGAGATGTTAATTTAAATAGATTTAGAATAAGTGTATCAAAATCTTTAAATAACTTATCAGCCCAAATAATTGATGATAAACTTAAAAAAACACTCGTTTCAGCATCTTCAAATGAAAAAGAGATAAGATTAAAAAAAATTAAAAAGATTGAAAAATCAAGTTTAATAGGTGAAATATTAGCTAAAAGAGCTAAAGATAAAAAAATAGAAAAAGTTTATTTTGATAGAGGACCTTATAAGTTTCATGGAAGAGTCAAAATATTTGCTGAAACTTTAAGAAAAAATGGATTAAAGTTTTAAATGGCTGAAAATAAAAAAATTGAGAGTGATATAAAAGAAAAACTAGTCGCAATTAATAGAATTACTAAAGTTGTGAAGGGTGGACGTAGGTTTGGTTTTGCTGCTCTTGTAGTAGTTGGAAATCAAAAAGGATCTATAGGAATAGGACAAGGAAAATCTAAACAAGTTCCAGACGCAATTAAAAAAGCTACTGAAGTTGCTAAAAGAAATATAATTAAGATACCATTAAAAGATGGAAGAACTTTACATCATGACGTCAAAGGAAAAAACGGGTCAGGCAAAGTTTTCTTAAGAGCTGCGCCAGCCGGTACAGGTATAATAGCCGGTGGAGCGATTAGATCAGTCTGTGAAGTTTTGGGTATTCAAGATGTAGTTGCTAAATCTTTAGGTTCTGCGAATCCACATAATGTGTTGAAAGCATGTGTGAACGGCCTTAGATCTCAAATATCACCAAAAATTTTATCAACAATTAGAGGAAAAAAGATATCTGAAATTGTTTCAAAAAGAGAGGCTAAATAATGAATTTAAATAATTTAGAGAAGACTAATAAAAAAAAAATTAGAGTAGGGCGAGGTATTGGCTCAGGAAAAGGCAAAACTTCATCAAGAGGTCACAAAGGACAAAAATCGAGATCTGGTGTAGCTATTAAAAGCTTTGAAGGTGGTCAAATGCCTTTATACAGGAGGTTACCTAAGAGAGGTTTCAAATCGTTAAAAAAAGACAAAATTGCGATATTGAACTTATCAAAAATACAAACAATTTTTGACAAAAAAAAGAATAACCTCAAAGGTAATTTAGATTTGAAGATTTTAAAAGAGAAAAAACTTGTTAATAAAAAATTTGCTAAACTTAAAATTTTAGGTTCGGGAGAAATAAAAAATAGCATTGAAATTTCTGCTCATTTTGCATCAAAAGAAGCGTCAAAAAAGATCGAAAAAGCAGGTGGAAAACTTAGTATAATAAAAAAATAAGATAATATGTCTAGTGAAACATTGAACACAGCGGGAGCTTTCAGTCAAGCTAAAGACTTAAAAAACAGAATTCTTTTTACAATCGTAATTTTAAGTATTTACAGATTAGGAACTTATGTTCCTTTAGCAGGTATTGACCCTTTAGCTCTAAAAGAAATTATGGCCTCAAGTCAGAAAGGTTTATTAGGAATGTTTAATATGTTCTCTGGAGGCGCAGTAACGAGGATGGCTATTTTCGCACTTGGTATAATGCCTTACATTTCATCCTCAATTATAGTTCAGTTATTAACAGGAGTTTCAGACTATTTTAAAAATTTAAAAGAACAGGGTGAAATAGGAAGAAAAAAAATAACGCAAATAACAAGGTATGGCACAGTATTAATTGCTTGTTTGCAAGGTTATGGAGTATCAGTAGGTCTTGAAAATGCAGGTAACCTAGTAATTGAGCCTGGTTTATCTTTTAGGATTATAACTACGATTTCTTTAGTAGCCGGCACCACTTTTCTTATGTGGTTGGGAGAACAAATTACATTAAGAGGTGTAGGTAATGGAATTTCTTTAATAATTTTTTCTGGAATAGTTGCCGAAATACCTAGAGCATTGGCTTCGACTTTTGAGTTAGGAAGAACCGGGGCACTATCTGCTTTGATGATAGTTGGTATTTTTTTATTAGTTATTTTCACAGTTCTTTTTATAGTGTTTTTTGAGAGAGCGATGAGAAAAATTTTAATAAACTATCCAAAAAGACAAGTAGGTAATAAAATGTACGGAGGTGAATCTTCACACTTACCATTAAAAATTAACACAGCCGGAGTGATTCCAGCAATATTTGCGTCAGCCCTTTTGCTTTTACCAATTACTGTATCTAATTTTGGATTTGCTGAGTCAGATACATTTTTAAAAGTATCTTCAATGTTTACGCAAGGGCAACCCCTATATATGTTATTATATGCATCAGGAATAATTTTTTTCTCCTTTTTTTACACATCTATAGTTTTTAATCCTAAAGAAACTGCTGAAAACTTGAGAAAATATGGAGGTTACGTGCCTGGTATAAGACCAGGGGAGAGAACAGCTGAATATATAGAGACAATTCTTATTAGGTTAACAACAGTTGGATCTTTATATTTAACTTTTGTATGTTTAATGCCCGAATTTCTTATTGCTAAGTACCCAATTCCTTTTTATTTGGGTGGAACATCAATATTAATTGTAGTTGTTGTTGCCATGGATACAGTAACCCAAGTACAAACAAGATTAATGAGTTCTCAATACGAGTCTTTAATAAAAAAAACAAAATTTGGTAAATAATTTCGATGAATATTGTTATTTTTGGCCCTCCTGGTGCAGGAAAAGGAACTCAATCCAAGTTTATAGTTAATAAATATAAATTACATCAACTGTCAACTGGAGATCTTTTGAGGAAGGAAATTAGTGACAATACCGAGCTGGGCTTAAAAATCTCATCAATTATGAATTCTGGTGATTTAGTTTCAGATGAAATAGTTAGCAACCTAATAGAAAAATTTATATCAAATGAAGTTTTTAAAAATAAAATTATTTTTGATGGGTACCCACGAAGTTTAAGTCAGGCACAAAATTTAGATGAGTTATTGAAAAAATATAATCAAAAAATTGATATAGTATTAAAATTGTCAGTCTCTCTAAAATCAGTAATAAAAAGAATTTTAGATCGAAAAGAATTAGAAAACAGAGCAGATGATAATAAGGATATTGCTATAAAAAGATTTAAAAATTATGAAAAATCATCCCAAATGGTTTTAGATTATTACAAGAAATCAAATTTACTTAGAGTTGTTAATGGTGAAGCTGGAATAGTGGAAATTAATAGTGAAATTAGCGAGATAATTGACACTATCAAGGGTTGACTTTAAATGATTACTCAATATAAATACGCAGAAAACTCTTAAATTTATGGCTCGAATAGCAGGAATTAACATTCCACAAAATAAAGTCGTTAGTATTGCCCTAACTTACATCCACGGTATAGGTTTACATTCATCAAAAAAAATATGTGAAAAATTAGATATACCTTTTTCAAAAAGAGTTAATGAATTGACTGAAGATCAAGTTTTAAAAATAAGAGAATACATTGATGCAAATCATAAAGTTGAAGGTGATTTACGAAGAGAAGTTTCAGTAAATATCAAAAGATTAGTTGATCTAGCATGTTATAGAGGTACAAGACATAAAAAAAAACTTCCTGTTAGAGGCCAAAGAACTCAATGTAATGCAAGAACACGTAAGGGTAAAGCTATTGCCATTGCTGGAAAAAAACTAACACCGCTTAAAAAATAATATATGAATAAGAAAAACGAAAAAACTATAAAGAAAAAAGAAAGTCCTAAGTTAGAAGAGAAAAAAATAAGTACTTTTAAAAAAAAAAAGAAAATTAAAAAAAATATTACTTCTGGAATAGCCTATGTTTATTCAACATTTAACAATACAATTATTTCAATTGCGGATGAAAATGGAAATGTAGTATCTTGGTCTTCTGCAGGTGCTAAAGGTTTTAAAGGTTCTAGAAAATCAACACCGTATGCAGCACAAGTTGCTGCTGACGATGCAGGTAGTAAAGCTTTTGAACAAGGTTTGAGAACTCTAACGGTACAAGTAAAAGGACCAGGTTCTGGTCGCGAAACAGCATTAAGATCTTTACAATCAAGAGGATTTAAAATTTTATCAATAAAAGATACGACACCGATGCCACATAACGGCGCAAGACCACCAAAAAGAAGGAGAGTTTAAATGCAAACTTCGTCAAATATAATAGATAAAAATTGGAAAGACCTAATTAAACCTAATAAATTAGAAATTACAAGCAATGATGATAAAACTATAGCAAAAATAATTGCTGAACCACTTGAAAAAGGTTTTGGGCAAACTATCGGAAATTCATTAAGAAGAATACTATTATCATCAATTCAAGGAGCTGCAGTTACTGCAATACAAATAGATGGAGTTTTACATGAGTTTTCCTCAATTAAAGGAGTTAGAGAAGATGTAACCGATATAGTGCTTAATGTAAAAAACTTAGCAATAAAGTCCTCTTCCTCAAGTCCCAAAAAAATTATCTTAGATATTAAAGGTCCTAAAGAAGTAAAAGCAAAAGATATTACATTAGTTCCAGAAATAGAAATTTTAAATCCAGACCAAACAATTTGTAACTTAGACGAAAAAACAAACTTTCATATGGAATTAATGGTTAGTACAGGGAAGGGTTATGTGCAAGCTCCAAAAAATAAATCTGATGAAAGTCCATTAGGCTTGATATCAATAGACTCGCTTTTTAGCCCTGTTAAAAAAGTTTCTTTCTCTGTTGAAAATACTAGAGCTGGTAGTGCCTTAGATTATGATAAATTACTTATGACTGTAGAGACTAATGGAACAGTAGATGCTGAGGATGCAATTGCATATTCAGCAAGAATTTTTCAAGATCAACTATCTATGTTTGTAAACTTTGAAGACCCTCAGGAAATTGTTAAAGAGGTTAAATCTTCTGAGCCAGAATTTAATAGAAACTTATTAAAAAGAGTTGAAGAATTGGAACTTTCAGTTAGATCAATGAACTGTCTGAAAAATGATAATATTATTTATATAGGAGATCTAGTGCAAAAAACAGAACCTGAAATGTTAAGAACACCTAATTTTGGAAGAAAATCTTTGAATGAGATAAAAGAAGTATTAAACACCATGTCTTTATATTTAGGTATGGAAATTCCTAATTGGCCTCCAGACAATATTGCTGAACTTTCAAAAAAACTAGAAGAAAATAATTACTAATGAGACACGGTTTAAGTTATAGGAAATTAAATAAGTCGACTGAGCATAGAAAAGCTCTTTTTAAAAATATGCTAAATTCTCTTATTAAATATGAGCAAATAATTACCACATTACCTAAAGCAAAGGAGCTTAAACCACAAATAGATAAAGTAATAACGATTGGTAAGAAAAATATTTTGAGCAATAAAAAAAAACTTTTTTCAAAATTACAGGACAAAAAATCAGTTACGAAGGTATTTGGAGAATTATCTAAGAGATATGTTTCAAGAAAAGGTGGTTATTCAAGAGTATTAAAAGCTGGTTTTAGAACAGGTGATGACGCACCTATGGCTGTGATAGAACTTGTTGATAGAAATCCTGAGGCTAAAAAAATTGATAAACCTAAAAAAACTCCAGCAAAGGATAAGACTAAAGAGCCTCAAGAACCGTCTAAAATAGCTAGTAAATAATTAAAGCTTAAATGTCAAAATCTTTTATTGTGGATGACGATTATAACGATTCACGACTTGATAAATGGTTTAAAAATAAAATAATAAGCTTACCTCACTCCTTAATAGAAAAAATTATTCGAAAAAATAAGATTAAAGTTAATAAGAAAAAAACTAAATCTTCCTATAGATTACAAACTGGTGATATTGTAGAGATATTTGATATTTCTAATTTTAAACCTACAGATAAAAAAATAAAAATAAAATATCAACCAAAAAAAGAGGAGGTTGGTTCTTATGGTGATTATGTACTAGAAGATAATGAAAATTTTATTGTGATCAACAAACCAGCTGGCATACCAGTTCAATCAGGTACAAAATCGTTTAAAAACATTATTGATATATTAAAAAAAACCAAATATTTTGAAAACTCTAAACCTTTTGTAGTACATAGACTTGATAAGGAAACTTCAGGAGTTTTAATAATAGCGAAAAATAGAAAATTTGCCCAACTTTTTACTTCCTTATTTAGAATAAGAAAAATCCACAAAACTTATTTAGCTATTGTATATGGCAGAGTCAGTAACTCAATAAAAACAATGAAAGATAATCTTATTCAATATGAAAAGAATAAAAAAATTTTTCAAAAATCAATATCTAATTTAAAGATAAAAGAATCTAATGAAAATTACTCTTTTTTAGAGCTAAACCCAATTACTGGCAGAAAACACCAATTACGAAAACAATTGTTAAATATTGGAAATCCAATAGTAGGTGACGATAAATATTTTTTAAATAATAAAAAGAGAATTAGATATAAAAATTTGATGTTGCATGCATTTAAAATAAAGTTCATGATTAATAATGTTCAATATAATTTTAAAGCAAAATACAGCAAAACATTTGAAGATTTTCTTAAAAAGAATATTTAAATATTATCAATATTCTTAATAAAAATCTTGGCCAAGAAATTTTCATAGTTTTTTAGTCTAATTTTTTTTTCTTTTAATATTGATGTTATCTTTTTATTACTTAAACCACATGGAACAATTTTAAAATACTCATCTAGATTATTAGATATATTTATTGAACATCCATGATATGCAATCCACCTCGATACTCTTATTCCGATTGCTGCAATTTTTTTTTCATTTACCCAAATACCAATATTTTTTTTATCTTTTTTACCATTGATTTCATAATTATCTAAAAATTCCATAATGCTATTTTCTATTATGTTTATAAATTTTCTTATATCTTTTTTTCTATTATTAAGATTGATAACAAAGTAAATAACTTTTTGACCAGGATTGTGTAAGGTAATTTTACCACCTCTGTTTGATTTTACTATTTCTATTTCTTTGTCTAATATTTCTTTTGTTTTAAAACTTACACCTGCTGTGTAAGTGGTAGGATGTTCCAAGATCCACAATAATTCTTTATTTTTACCATTTTTCACTGCCTCAACTCTTTTATTGAGATAAAGCATCGCCATTTTATAGGAAATACGTTTTTTAGAGATTTTAATTTCTATGCTCATTTGAATTGAAATTTAGCATTTTATAGACTAATAGTCTCAAAAAACTTATAGAGGTATTTATGACTTTGCCAAAATCATCAGAAACTAAAAAAGTCAATTTAGATTTTAATAAGGAATTTATTAGCACTTTTACACAAAATATTGAGAACAGAAATGTTAATTTTATTAATCAGACGCTCAAAGATTTACACGAAGCTGATATCGCTAATTTAATTGAAAATTTAGATCCAGAAACTAGGACAAAATTAATTGAAATTGAATCTTTTAATATAGATCCAGAGATATTTATAGAATTAAATGAGTCAATCCAAAGTGAAGTTTTACAATTACTATCTATAGAATCTCTTATAAAAATAATCAAAAGATTAGAGTCAGATAACGCAATAAAAATTCTTGAAAATTTACCAAAAGAAACAAAGGAAAAAGTTTTAGAAAAACTTCCTCCAAAAGACAAGTTTCTTTTGCAAGAGGGATTAAGCTATCCAGAAGACTCAGCAGCAAGAATAATGCAAAGAGAATTTACTGCAGTTCCTAGTGATTGGACTGTTGGACAAACTATAGATTATCTTAGAGAGGATAATGACTTACCAGAGGATTTCTTAGAAATATTTATTGTAGATAATGATTTTAAACCTATTGGAACTGTACCATCATCTAGAGTCTTAAGAACAGCGAGAGATTTAAAAATGAACTCTATAATGACTGAAATGCCAGTGTTAATTTCAGTTAATATGGATAAAGAAGAAGTCGGTCTTACCTTCGAAAACTATAATTTAGTTTCAGCTGGAGTAGTAAACAAAGAAAATAAATTGGTTGGAATGATAACAGCTGATGATGTTGTTACTGTAG
>CACHQZ010000006.1 GCA_902582165.1 uncultured Pelagibacteraceae bacterium | reverse complement strand
ATTAATGAAATTCTTATAAAGCTTGAAAGTGATAATTATGATTTAAAAAGTGCTGAAAATATTTACAAAAGACTTATTTACTTAAACAAACACGTTGAAAACCTGTTTAAAATCAAATCTAAAGAGATATTAAAATCTTGATGAAACTACTTATATGATAAATATAAAATTAAAAAGAAATGCCAAAAAAATTGATAAATTTTTAATTAATTTTATTAATAATCAGAAAAAATCCTTACTAGTAGCTCCCATGAAATACGGAGTTATCTCTGGAGGAAAAAAAATTAGGTCTACAATAATTTTTGATATGGGAAGATTATTAAAAATCAAAGAAAAAAAACTTATTCATATTTGTGCAGCTGTTGAGTGTATCCATTCTTATTCCCTAATACATGATGATCTTCCATGCATGGATAATGACTCATATAGAAGAGGAAAGCCTTCGACTCATAAAAAATATGGCGAGGCCACAGCTGTGCTTGCTGGAAACTCATTATTAACTTTAGCATTTGAGATAATCTCTGACGAAAAAAATTCACTAAATGCGAAGCAAAAAAATGAAATTATACAACTTTTATCAAATTTTTCTGGTCATACAGGAATAGCCGGTGGACAAGAGCTAGATTTAAAATTTGAAAATAAAAGAAAAAAAATCAATCAAATTATAGATATGCAAAGAAAAAAAACAGGCAAACTATTTAATTTTTGTCTTCAATCAACTGTAATAATTGCTAAAAAAAATAAAAAAGAAAAAAATTTCTTCGGCAAACTTGGAGAAGAAATTGGATTATTATTCCAATTAGTTGATGATATATTAGATGTAAAAGGGTCAAAAAAATTAGTAGGCAAACCAATTAGAAAAGATAAAAAAAAAGGGAAATCTACTTTAATTCATTTACTTGGTTATAAAAATGCAATTAATTATGCTTATAAATTACAGAAAAAGATATTGCTTAAACTAAAAAAACATGGAAAAAATGCTAATGAATTGCAAAACACCATTAAATTTATTTTAGAAAGAAGTTTTTAATGACAAGATTAATAAAACAAATCAATTTTCCCTCAGATCTTAGAAAATTTAAAAAAGAAAATTTGAGACAAATTTCGGATGAATTAAGGGATGAATTAATTGATGTAGTATCCGAAACTGGTGGACATCTTGGCGCAGGATTAGGAGTAGTTGAGCTTACCGTAGCTTTACACTACGTTTTCAATACACCTCAAGACAAGCTTGTTTGGGATGTAAGTCATCAGTGTTACCCACATAAGATTATTACTGGAAGAAGGGATAGAATAAAAACTTTAAGAAAAGGCGGAGGTTTATCTGGTTTTACAAAAAGATCAGAAAGTGAATACGATCCATTTGGTGCAGCTCACAGCTCAACCTCTATATCTTCTACTCTAGGAATATCAGTAGCAAAAAAATTATCTAATAATAAAAATAACGTTATTGCAGTAATTGGTGATGGCGCTATGAGCGCTGGAATGGCCTATGAGGCCATGAATAATGCAGGAGCATTAAAATCAAATTTAATTGTAGTTTTGAATGATAACGATATGTCGATAGCAAGGCCAGTAGGGGCTATGAGCAAATACCTGGCCAATTTGTTATCTGGAAAATTATATTTCAGTTTTAGAGAAACTGTCAAAATGATCATTTCTGCATTTTCAAAAAGGTTTAGCCAAAAAGCTGGTAAAGCTGAGGACATGTTAAGAAATATTGTGACAGGTGGAACGTTATTTAGTGAGCTTGGGTTTTATTATGTTGGCCCAATTGACGGTCATGATGTAGAAAATTTGGCACAAATATTCGAAAATGTTAAAAGATCAAATCATCAGGGACCAGTTCTTATTCACGTAAGAACCCAAAAAGGAAAAGGTTATAAACCGGCAGAAGAGTCGGGCGATAAATACCACGGGGTCTCAAAATTTAATATTTCTACTGGAGAACAATCTAAATCTACTTCCAACACCCCTTCATATACAAAGGTTTTCGCAGAGACTTTAATTAAACATGCAGAACAAGATACTAAAATAATAGGAATAACTGGAGCTATGCCTTCTGGTACAGGGTTAAATTTGTTCGAAAAAAAATTTCCAGATAGAACATTTGATGTAGGAATAGCAGAACAACATGCTGTAACTTTTGCTGCAGGATTAGCTACCGAAGGTTACAAACCCTACGCAGCTATTTATTCAACTTTTTTGCAAAGAGCCTATGATCAAGTTGTACATGATGTAGCATTACAATCTCTTCCAGTTAGATTTGCTATCGATAGGGCAGGTCTAGTTGGTGCAGACGGACCAACTCATGCAGGCTCATTTGATATAACTTACTTAGCAACTTTACCAAATTTTGTTGTGATGGCTGCTAGCGATGAAGCCGAACTAGTAAAGATGATTAATACTTCAATAGATATAAATGATAGACCTTCTGCTTTTAGGTATCCAAGAGGAAATGGTATAGGAGTGGAGTTACCTTCATTAAATGAAAAATTAGTTATTGGAAAAGCAAGAATTATTAAAGAGGGTAAAAAAGTAGCTTTATTAAATTTTGGCACAAGGCTCGAAGAATGTAAAAAAGCATCAGAAAAACTTTCTTTAAAAGGTATTGACTGCACAATTGTAGATGCAAGATTTGCTAAACCTTTAGATGAAAAATTAATTATGGAAGTTGCTACTAATCATGAGGTTTTAATAACAATTGAAGAGGGTTCAGTAGGAGGTTTTGGATCACATGTAATGCAAATGTTGTCTGATAGAGGTGTTTTTGATACTGGTTTAAAATTTAGATCTATGATTTTACCAGATATATTTATAGATCAAGATACCCCTGAAAAAATGTATGAGGTAGCTGGTCTTGATAATCTTTCAATTATAAAAAAAGTTGAAGAGACTTTAAATTCCAATATAATATTAGCTAAAAATAAGAATAAAATATCTTAATTAACCGCATTGGGCTCTATTCATTAAAAAATGATCCAATATAACACAATTAATCATTGCTTCACCTATCGGTACAGCTCTTATACCAACACAAGGATCATGCCTTCCCTTTACGGAAATGTTTGTGTTTTTGCCTTTTTTATCAATTGTTTTTCTATTTGTTAGAATTGATGATGTAGGTTTAACAGCGAATGAGGCCACAACATTCTGCCCTGAAGAAATACCGCCTAAAATTCCCCCAGCTTGATTAGATTTAAATTTTACTTTTCCTGAGCTCTTACTCATCTCATCGGAGTTTTCTTCGCCACTTAAAAATGCTGCGTTCATACCTGCTCCAATATTAACTCCCTTAACTGCATTGATACTCATTAAAGCTGCAGCAATATCTGTATCTAATTTTGAGTAAATCGGAGCACCCAAGCCAACTGGAACACCACTAGCTCTTAATTCAATTATTGCGCCACAAGACGAACCTGCTTTTCTTACAGCTAAAAGATATTTTTCCCAAAGTTTTACAGATTTTTTGTCGGGGCAGAAAAATGGATTTTTTCTTATTTCACTATTTTTCCAATTAGTTTTATCACACGACATCAAGCCTAATTGAGTAACTGCACCAACAACATTAAATTTTGAACCAATTATTTTTTTTAAAACAACTTTAGCTACAGCACCTGCTGCAACTCTACAAGCAGTCTCCCTAGCAGATTGTCTTCCACCTCCCCTGAAATCTCTTATCCCGTATTTTTTGAAATAAGTATAATCTGCATGACCAGGTCTAAACTTATTTTTTATTGTTTCATAGTCCCTAGATCTTTTGTCTTCATTATGTATGATAATTGAGATTGGCGTACCAGTCGTCTTTCCCTCAAAAACTCCCGATAAAATTATGGCCTTATCGGACTCTTTTCTTTGAGTAGTGAATTTTGATTGCCCCGGCCTCCTCCTATCCATATCTTTTTGAATATCTTTCTCAGATAAAGGTATATTTGGCGGACAACCATCAATAACACAGCCAATAGCTGGGCCATGAGACTCTCCCCAAGTAGTAAATCTAAAAATTTTTCCAAAAGTATTAAAAGACATAGATAATTAATGTATAGATTATTTTAAAGAAATTATGAATCAAAAAAATGGCAAAAATTCCTTGGGAATTGATATTTGTTTCGAAGATCTAGACAATCCAATAGAATTGTTCAAAATATGGTTTTCTAAAGCAGAAGAAACTGAGATTAACGACCCTAATGCTGTTGCTGTAGCAACATCGAATAAAGATAATCAACCCAATGTCAGGATGGTTCTTCTTAAAGGTCTTAGTGATAAAGGATTTGTATTTTACACTAACTTCAATAGTAGAAAAGGCAGTGAATTGAAAGATAACCAAAAAGCTTCTATGTGTTTTCATTGGAAGAGTTTAAGACGTCAAGTAAGAGCTATAGGTAAAGTTGAAGAAGTTTCAGCGAAGGAAGCAGATGATTATTTTAATTCTCGACCTTATAAAAACAGAATAGGTGCTTGGGCTTCTTCCCAATCAGAAAAATTAGATCAAAGAGAAACTTTTTTAAAAAGAATTAAAGATTTTGAAAAAAAATATCCTGATCAACAAAATGTTCCAAGACCTCCTCACTGGTCAGGATGGAGACTTTTGCCTGAAGAAGTAGAATTTTGGTTAGATGGAGAAGGAAGAATTCACGAAAGATTAAATTATAAAAAAAAAGATAATAAATGGGAAAAAGAACTTCTTTATCCTTAAAAAGATCGATTAAGACTAAAGCTCGTCAAATTTTGTAAGATTTTTTTATCTTCATTATCAGGAAAAATTGCTAGCGAGTCATAAGAAACATTTACAAAGTATTCTGCTTTTTTAAATGTAGCTTCCACTGCTTTATATTTGTTTATAAGATATAATGTATCATTAAAATCTTTTTCGGATCTTTTTTCTTTCTTCATAATTTCATTAAGAAATTTTTTCTCTTCTTCATTTCCTTTCTGGAAAATTATAATCATAGGAAGAGTGACTTTTCCCTCAAAAAAATCTTTACCAATCTCTTTACCAAACAATTTTTCTTTTGCATAAAAGTCAAGGGCATCATCAGCTATTTGAAAAGCTAAACCCAAGTTTCTTCCATATGACTCTAAAGCTTTTTTTTCTTTTTCATTACTTGCTGATAAACAAGCTCCTGTTTTAGTAGCTGCAGAAAAAAGTGAAGCTGTTTTTAAGTTAATAATATCTATGTATGTTTCCTCTAGCAGATCAGCTTCTCCTTTATGTTGAAGTTGTAATACCTCACCTTGAGCAATTTTTGAAGATGTAGAAGATAACAATTTTAAAACTTCTAAATCACCGTCTTCAACCATCATTTCAAAACATCTACTAAGCAAATAATCACCTACCAAAATAGATGATTGATTTCCCCAAACAGAATTTGCAGTTTTAACTCCTCTTCTTAATTCACTTTCATCTATTACATCATCGTGTAAAAGAGTTGCAGAATGTATTAATTCAACACAAGCAGCTAAATTAATATCTCTGTTATCTTCTCTATACCCGGTTAATTTTGCAGATTCTAAGGTAAGGAGTGCTCTTAGTCTTTTACCACCTGATCTTAAATGATGATCGCTCATTTTCTGAATTAGATTTACCTCACTTTTTAATTTTTCTTGGATAAGATTTTCAACCTTTTGGAGTTTATTGCCAAGAAGGTTTTTAAGTTCTAGATAAGCAGAATTTGCTGATTTTTTTAGCGGTACAACTGATCCCATATACAATATTTATATTTGTTTTTAATAATAATAAATTTTTAAATAGTCCCGTGGTGACGCACCCATAATTCAACTATAAGTAGCGTAATTATTAATTAAAATTTAATTTTTTACTGTTATAAGAATATGATTAATCATCAAAAATATGTTTTCAATTTTTAAGAAAAAAAAAATAGTTCCGCATGTCAGACTTACAGGCATAATAGGTTCAGCGGGAAAATTTAAACAAGGCATGGAATTAGCCAATCAGAGAGATATTTTGAAGAAAGCTTTTGCAGTAAAAAAAATTTCTCACGTTGCAATTTCAATCAATTCCCCTGGTGGATCACCAGTCCAGTCACATTTAATATATAGTTATATAAGGCAGCTAGCTGAAAAACATAAAGTAAAAGTTATTATATTTGCCGAAGACGTTGCAGCATCAGGTGGATATTTTATTGCATGCGCGGGAGATGAAATTTACGCAAACTCAAGTTCAATCATTGGTTCAATAGGAGTAATTTCTGCATCCTTTGGTTTTAAAGACCTAATTCAAAAGATTGGAGTTGAAAGAAGAGTTTATACAGCTGGAAAAAATAAAAGCACTTTAGATCCATTTAAAGAAGAAAAAGAAGAGGACATTAAAAGATTAAAAACTATACAACTTGAATTACATGAAGACTTTATAAAAGTTGTCCAAAATAGTAGAGGGTCAAAACTTAAGGATCCTGAAAAAAATAATATTTTTACTGGAGAATTTTGGACTGGAAAAACATCATTAAAGCTTGGTCTAATTGACGGTATTGGAAACGCTGATCAAGTGTTAAAAGAAAAATTTGGTGAAAAAGTAATTATTAAAACGTTTGAAAAACCCAAAGGTTTTATTGCAAGAAAACTTTCTTCATCTGTTCAAGACCCAGTTGAAAAACTTGTAAACTTAATTGAAGAAAAATCGATGTGGCAAAAATTTGGTTTATAGATGCCAGTTAAAAAAAAAGTTAATAAAAAAAAAAACTCTCTTTCTTTTCAAGATATAATAATGAATCTTCAAAAATTTTGGGGAAGAAATGGCTGTGTAATTTTACAACCATATGATTTAGAAGTTGGAGCTGGGACTTTTCATCCTGCAACTACATTAAGATCTCTAGGCCCTAAACCATGGAAAGCTGCTTATGTTCAGCCTTCAAGACGACCAACGGACGGTAGATATGGTGAAAACCCAAATCGTTTACAACACTATTATCAATATCAAGTAATTATTAAACCATCCCCGAGTAACATTAAACAAACATATTTAAAAAGTTTAGCGGCTGTTGGTATTGATGTAAAAAATCATGACATCCGTTTTGTTGAAGATGATTGGGAAAGTCCAACCTTAGGGGCAGCAGGTTTAGGGTGGGAAGTCTGGTGTGATGGAATGGAGATTACCCAATTTACTTATTTTCAACAAATGACAGGTATAGAATGTAAACCTGTTCCAGTTGAAATTACTTATGGCCTTGAGAGGCTATGTATGTTTGTTCAAGAAAAAAATAATGTTTTTGATCTGGATTGGAATAATAATGGTGTGAAATATAAAGAAGTTTTCTTTCAAGCTGAAAAAGAATTTTCTGCTTATAATTTTGAGTTTGCAAACACTGATACTTTACTTAAAAATTTTGAAAATACTGAAAATGAATGTAAATCTTTACTTCAAAAAAATCTTTCATTACCAGCTTATGATCAGTGTTTAAAAGCCAGTCATATATTTAATTTATTAGATGCCCGAGGTGTTATAGGTGTAGCAGAAAGAACCGGTTATATCACAAGGATAAGAGAGCTCGCAAAAGGATGCGGCGCATTATGGTTAAGCTCTCAAAGTTAATTTATGGCAGAACTTTTATTGGAACTTTATAGTGAAGAAATTCCACCTCAACTTCAAATAGGAGCAAGAACACAACTTAAAGAATTTATTCAGAGTTCATTTAAAGATAATGAAATTAAGCATAAAGAGTTATTAGTATTCTCTTCACCAACAAGACTGGTTCTTTTAGTTAGTGATATAGCTGTAAATATAAAAGTAGCAGCTAAAGAAATTAAAGGACCCAAAATAGGATCTCCAGATCAAGTTATACAAGGTTTTGTGAAAGCAAAAAAAGTATCAGAACAAGATTTAATCGAAAAAGATACTGACAAAGGAAAATTTTACTTTATTAAAACTCAACCCAAGTCAATTTTAGTTGAAGAATTATTGAGTAAAATTATCCCTAAAGCCATCAGTTCAATTAGCTGGAAAAAGTCAATGAAATGGTCTGATCACAATTTAATGTGGGGAAGACCTCTTCAGTCAATATTTGCAATATTTAATAATAAAAAACTTTCTTTTAACTTTGATCATTTAGAGACAACAGATAAAATAATTGTTGAACAAGATCTGATAATAAAATCCAGAAAAATTAATAATTTTAAAGAGTACTTAAGTTTTCTTAAAACTTTTAATATTATTGTCGATCATCAAGCTAGAGAAAAAATTATTCTCAAAAAGATTAGTTCTATTTCAAATTCTAAACAGTACAAAGAGAGAATTAACAAAAATTTATTAGAGGAAGTTGTAAATATTGTTGAAGACCCTAATTTATTACATGTAAGTTTTAACAAGGATTACTTAAAAATACCTCAAGAAATTATTATCTCTACTTTGGAGAAACACCAAAGATATTTTCCAATTTTTGACAGTAGAGAAAGATTAACAAATAATTTTTTTGTTGTAGCGAATAAAAAAGATGAAAAAAAATTCATTATAGAGGGAAATAAGAGAGTCATTGAGGCAAGATTAGCTGATGCTAAATTTTTCTGGGATAAAGATAGATCTAAAAATTTGATTAAACAAATAGCAAATTTAAAATCAGTTACGTTTTATGAAAAACTTGGAACTGTTTATGACAAAACTCAAAGATTAAGAAAACTAGCAGGTTTTCTGTCTGATGATTTGAATATAAATAAAGAAAAAGTACAAGTAGCGGCTTCAATTTCAAAATCTGATTTATGTTCAGATTTAGTAGGTGAGTATCCTGAGCTTCAAGGAGTAATGGGCAAATATTTTGCTTTAGCACAAGGATTTGAAGAGGATATCGCTAACTCAATTTGTGATCATTATTTACCTACTGGTTTAACATCTGCGTTACCTAAAAAACCGTTCAGCTATTCAATTTCGATTGTAGACAAGATTGACACCTTAGTTGGCTTTTTTGTAATTTATGAAAGACCTACAAGTTCAAAAGATCCTTTTGCTTTAAGACGAGCAGCAATAGGTTTACTAAGAATAATAATTGAAAATAAATTATCATTTAAATTAAGAGATCTAATTAGTTATGCAATAAGACTATATCAGGAACAAGGTGTTGAGATAAAAAATGAAAAAACTGAACAAGAGGTTTTAGATTTTATTAAAGAAAGAATAAGAAACGTTTTAAAGTTAAAAAATATTAAACCTGATATCATAGAAGCCTCAGTTAGTTCACATGCTGGAGATAATTTTTTAGATCTTTATGAAAAAACTATATTAATTCATAAATATAAAAATAAAGGAATTGGTCTTAATGTAATTAGCTCATATAAACGAGCATCAAACATTTTGGATAAAGCTGGAAAAGGAATCACAGGAAGACCAGATGCTGTTTTATTTAGAAAGGAGGAGGAAAGAGTTCTTCATGAAAAAATTAATGAAATTAGAAAAGCTTTTACTGTTAAAGATGACAATAAAGACTACGAAAGTTTGTTGATAAAGTTATCTGACACCAAAGAGTCTACAGATAATTTTTTTGACAATGTTGTAGTAAATGATGAAAATCATGATATTAAAAATAATCGATTAGAGCTATTAAAAATGTTTTGTAACACTTTTGATAATTTTATCGATTTTTCAAAATTAGAAGGTTTGTAATGGCAAAAGTTGTATTTAGTTTTGATGATAAATCTGCAAAAAAACTAAAGAATAAAAAAAATATTTTAGGTGGTAAAGGCGCCAATCTTGGAGAGATGGGAAGATTAGGTTTACCCGTTCCTCCTGGATTCACTATTACGACAGATGTTTGTGATCTTTTTTATAAAAACAAAAAAAAACTTCCTAAAAGTGTTATTAAAAATATAGAAGCAGAGCTTAAAAATATTGAAAAGAAAACTAAAAAGATGTTTGGTGATCTTAAAAATCCGTTATTAGTTTCAGTTAGATCAGGTGCTAGAATTTCAATGCCAGGTATGATGGATACAATTTTAAATCTTGGTCTCAACGATAAAACAGTAGAGTCATTAAAAAAAAAAACCGGAAACGGTAGATTTGCTAAAGATAGCTATAGAAGATTTATACAGATGTATAGCAACGTTGTTCTTGGTGTTGAAGGACATTTGTTTGAAGAGTTAATTGATAATTACAAATTAACAAAAGGTGTATTACTAGATACAGATTTAGATGAAAGTGATTGGGATGGGTTGATAATAAATTTTAAAGATCTAGTAAAAAAAGAAAAAAAAATTAATTTTCCACAAGATGTAAAAGAACAATTACTAGGAGCAGTAAATGCAGTATTTTTATCTTGGGACAGTCAAAGAGCAAAAACATATAGAAAATTAAATCAAATTCCTGAACATTGGGGAACTGCAGTAAACGTTCAAGCAATGGTTTTCGGTAACATGGGTAACAATTGTTCAACAGGTGTTGCTTTTACTAGAAACCCATCAACTGGCGATAAATCTTTTTTTGGTGAATTTTTAATTAATGCCCAAGGTGAAGATGTTGTAGCAGGAACGCGGACGCCTCAATATATAACAAAGAAAGCTAAACAAGAGTCTGGTTCAAAAGATCCATCAATGGAAGAGGCAATGCCTAAAGTTTATAAAGAGCTGGCAAAAGTATTCCTAAAATTAGAAAAACATTACAAAGATATGCAGGACATCGAGTTTACAGTTGAAAATAATAAGCTTTGGATGTTACAAACTAGATCAGGAAAAAGAACAGCTAAAGCTGCAATTAAAATTGCAGTAGATATGGTTAAAGAAAAATTAATATCTAAAAAAGAAGCAATCAAAAGAATTGATCCAAAAACTTTAGACACTCTGTTACACCCAACTCTAGACGATAAAGTCAAAAAAGAAATTATTGCATCTGGTTTACCCGCATCTCCTGGTGCAGCAAGTGGAAAAGTTGTTTTCACTGCAGATGAAGCAGAAAAATTAAATGGGATGATGCAAGATACAATATTAGTGAGGCTAGAAACTTCACCAGAAGATATACATGGGATGCATGCAGCTAAAGGAATTCTTACAGCTAGAGGAGGTATGACTAGTCATGCTGCGGTTGTAGCACGAGGAATGGGAAGACCATGTGTTTCGGGATCAAGTGAAATTACGATCGATTATGAATTAAAACAATTTAAAGCTGGAGACGTAATTATTAAAGAAGGAGACATTATTACTATAGATGGTGGAAGCGGAAAAATAATGAAAGGCTTAGTGCCTACTGTTCAACCTGAAATTTCTGGTTATTTCTCTACAATAATGAAATGGGCTGATGAATTTAGGAAATTAAAAGTTAGAACAAATGCTGAAACAGAAGCAGACAGTAAAACAGCGAGAGAATTTGGCGCTGAGGGGATTGGTCTATGTAGAACAGAGCATATGTTTTTTGATGAGGAAAGAATTCTATCTGTAAGACAAATGATTTTATCTAAATCAAGAGAAGATAGAAGTAGTGCGTTGGATAAACTTTTACCTTATCAAAAAGAGGACTTTAAAAAAATATTCAAAGTCATGTCAGGTTTGCCTGTAACAGTAAGATTATTAGATCCACCACTTCATGAATTTTTACCAAAAGCAGACAAAGATTTAGAGGAAGTCGCAAGATCTTTAAATTTATCAGCAAAAGAAGTTAAAGATAGAATTTCAGAGCTCCATGAGGAAAACCCTATGCTTGGTCATAGGGGATGCAGACTTGGTATTTCTTTCCCAGAGATTTATGAGATGCAATGTAGGGCAATTTTTGAAGCTATAATTGAATTAAAAAAACAAAAAATAAAAGCAGCTTTTGTAGAAATAATGATACCGTTGGTTTCAACTGAGTCTGAATTAAAAATTTTAAGAGCTTTAGTTGATAAAATTGCAAAAGAAAAAGAAAATGAAAATAAATTAAAACTTGAATATATGGTTGGCACTATGATTGAATTACCACGTGCTGCTTTACAAGCGAGGTCTATTTCAAAACATGCTGATTTCTTTAGTTTTGGAACTAATGATTTAACACAAACAACCTTTGGTATAAGTCGAGATGACTCAGGAAAATTTTTAAACGATTATATTGATAACAAAATTTTTGATGTAGACCCATTTGTTAGTATTGATCAAAATGGAGTAGGGGAGCTTGTAGAAATAGCGTCTTCAAGGGGCAGAAAAACAAACAAAAATATTAAATTAGGTATTTGTGGTGAACACGGTGGCGATCCAAAAAGCATTGAATTTTGCTCTAGAACAGGTCTTAACTATGTTTCTTGCTCTCCATTCAGAGTTCCAGTGGCAAGACTAGCTGCTGCTCAAGCAGAATTATCTAAATAATAAAGTCGTATCAAATGACTTGGCGCTATGAGTAATCGCGCCAACTGAAATTCTATTTACACCTGTTTTTGATATTTGTTTAACATTTTTTAAAGTAACATTTCCGGAGTATTCTGTTTCATATTTATTTTTGCAAAGCTTTAAGCAATTTTTTAATTGTGATGAGTTCATATTATCAAAAAGGATTCTTTTAAATTTTAAGCCTAAAATTTGTTTAAGCTGATTTATATTTTCAACTTCAACTGTAACAATTTTTTTTGTATTTATAGCTTTTTTAACTAATTCTCTAAGATTATTAGATGTACTAATGTGATTATCTTTAATAAGAATTTCATCGCTTAAATTATATCTGTGATTATGACCACCACCTTTTTTGACTGCATATTTCTCTAGTGTTCTTAAGTTAGGTGTAGTTTTTCTTGTACAACAGATCTTAGTTTTTTTACCAATTTTTTTTACGAATTGATTGGTAATAGTAGCGATACCAGAGGCATGATTTAGAAAATTCAAAGCAGTTCTTTCAGCGGTCAAGATTGTTTTTGTTTTTGCCTTTATATTAGCGATTATCTTATTTTTTCTAATTTTTTTCCCATCAGAGACTTTCTTTGTAAAAATAGTTTCTCTTCCGATTAATTTAAAAGCTAACTTACAAAACTCTAAACCTGCTATCATGCCATCTTGTTTAGCTATTATCCTAGCTTTAATAATTTTATTTTTTGCACTAACAATGTTTGTAGTGATATCACCTTTAGGCTTCAGGTCTTCCTCTAGAGCCTTTCTTACAACTGATTTTATATAAAATTGATTTAATACTTGCACTGATCTAACGACCGATCTCGGTCATTCTGATTACAGACTTTCTCGCGGCCTCTATAGTTTTACTATCTAAAATAATCTCATTAGTTTCATTTTCTAAACAATCTAATATTTTTTTTAAATTAATTTTTTTCATATAAGGACATAAATTACATGGCTTGATAAAAGATACGTTCGGATTATCAGCTTCAACGTTGTCACTCATTGAACACTCTGTAACTAACATAACTTTTTTAGGTTGTTTAATTTTTACATAATCAATCATTCCAGACGTTGACCCTGCAAAATCAGAAGCAGCAATTACATCTGGTGGACATTCAGGATGAGCTATAATTTTTATTCCAGGATTTTCAGATTTAATTTCTTCAATTTCTTTTCCTGTAAATTGTTCATGCACTATACAAGTTCCTTTCCAAGAAATTATTTTTACCTTAGTATTTTTTGCTACGTAGTCTGCTAAATATTGATCAGGTAAAAAAATTACTTTATCTACTTTTAAAGACTCGACAACTTTTACTGCATTAGCTGAAGTACAACAAACATCAGTTTCTGCTTTTACGTCTGCAGAAGTATTTACGTAAGATACAACAGGGACACCTGGAAACTTTTGTTTTAATAATTTTACATCTTCACCTGTTATAGAATTAGATAAAGAACAGCCTGCTTGCATGTCAGGAAGAAAAACTTTTTTCTCTGGACACATTAATTTTGCTGTTTCTGCCATAAAGTGAACCCCACACATTATAATTTTTTCAGCTTTTGTTTTAGATGCTTCGATTGCTAGTGCTAATGAGTCAGCAGATATATCTGCTACACCATGATAAATTTCTGGGGTTTGATAATTATGAGCAAGTATGATTGCATTTTTCTCTTTCTTTATTTTATTTATTCTCTCTATTAATGGAGCATGAATTTTCCATTCAGCTTCAGGAACGAATTTTGAGATTTTCTTATAAATCTCTTGCGTAGAGCTCAAATTTTGTTGTTGTGCAGACATACTAGCTCCAATTTACCAACTTGAGATTAAATTGTCATTCATTTATTGTCGCATTATTACAGCGGTCGTGCTGAAATTGGTAGACAGGCACGCTTGAGGGGCGTGTGGGTTTCCCGTGAGAGTTCGAGTCTCTCCGACCGCACCAAAAAAAGGTATTTATGATTGATTATTTAAGAAAGCATAAAAGAATTATAATTATAATTTTAGTAATAGCTTTTATTGAATTGAGTGGGTATGGTATACTAGCTTCTTTGTCTAGGTTACTTAACGTTCTCTAAAATTTTACACTTTTTATTATTTGCTAACAATATTTTATTTTTAAAATCTTCAAGATTAGGTTCAAGAACTTTAATTAATCCAAAGGGGTAGGGCTGATTAATAAGTATTTTTCCTATTTTAATATTGTTAAAAGTAATTTCATCACCAATATTTAGTTCTTCAGACGATGATATGGGCAACAATCTTCTTCTAAGTTTGTTTTTTAATTTCATCCTCGCAGTATTTTCTTGCCCCACAAAACATCCTTTTTTAAAATCTATGGCTTGAAGCGTCTCAAAATTTGCTTCTAAACCAAACAATTGATCTTTTAAATTTATCAATCCTTTTTCAGGCACTCCTAATTTGTGAGCAAGAGAATAATATTCTTTGTTATCGATAATTTTGAGGTTCAATTTTTTAATTGTTAAGTAAAGTTTTTCAAGATTTGAAATTATTCTTGCTCCTAATTTTTTATTTCTTGGATCTAAAAAAATAGGGGTATCTCTGTAAGTAATTGTATTTTCATTTGATTTTAATTCTTCTTGTAATTCTTTGAATTTTGAGTCGTTTAATACTCCAACAACAAATTCAGAAGAAAAGTCCTCAATTTCAACTTTGGATCTTAGTTTGTACTTTGATAAATCTTTAATTAAATCTTTAGTAGAGTTTTCGCTACAGTCTAATAAATATCCTTTTTTATTTTGAATTATAAAAAATTCGTTCAAATATTTACCTTGAGGAGTTAACAAAGCTGAAAAAATGGAGTCATTAAAAGAAACTTTATTTATGTCATTTGTAATTATATTTTGGAGAAAATCTTTAGCATCTTCTCCACTTACTAAGATTACCCCTCTTTTTTCTAAAATTACAACTTGATCTTTTTTCATATTTGCTGCTTATACAGTATATTATATATTTAAAATTATGTCTGATAATTATAGTCTCATTATTAAAAATGGTTCCTGTTATATCGATGGTAAATTAATAAAATATGACATTGGTTTATATGAAAATAAAATTAAAAAGATAGGAAATATAGAAGAAAATAATTCTAAAGTTTACGATGCATCTGGCAAAGTAGTTTTACCAGGGATTATAGACACCCAAGTACATTTTAGAGAACCTGGATCTACTGATGCTGAAGATTTAGAAAGCGGAAGTCGAGCTGCAGTTCTTGGTGGCGTTACCTCTTTATTTGAGATGCCTAACACTAACCCTCCAACAGCAAATTTAGTAGAGTTCGAAAAAAAATTAAAAGCTGCAAAAAATAGGATGCATAGTAATTACGCATTTTATTTTGGAGCAACTCCACAAAATACAGAACAACTTGCACAACTTAAAATGTGGAAGGTTGTTGTGGTGTAAAACTTTTTGCAGGTTCATCTACTGGAAACTTATTAGTTGATAAAGAGGCAGATATCGAAAAAGTGATTTCAAGTAGTGACAGAATAGTTTCGATTCACTCTGAGGATGAAGATATTATAAAATTAAGGAAAAAATTTATTAGACAAGGAGATGTGCACTCACATCCTGACTGGAGAAACGTTGAGTGTGCAATATCCTCAACTCGAAGGGTAGTTAAAATTGCTGAAAGATATGACAAAAGAATTCATGTACTTCACGTGACTACGAAAGAAGAAGTAGATTTTTTAGCCATGCATAAAAAAAATGTTACTTTCGAAACAACACCCCAACATTTGACATTATATGCTCCAGATTGTTACGATAAATTAGGCACTTATGCTCAAATGAATCCACCTTTAAGATCGAAAGATCATTACGATCGTCTATGGGTTGCTATAAAAAATAATGTTGTAGATGTTCTTGGGTCGGACCATGCTCCACATTTAAAGACCAATAAAGAAAAAGAATACCCAAATACTCCCTCAGGTATGCCAGGTGTTCAAACAATTTTCCCAGTCATGATTGATCATGTAAACAATGGAAAACTTTCATTAAATCAGCTAATAAATTTGATGTGTGAAAACCCATGTAAAATTTTTGGGATTAAGAATAAAGGTTTTATAAAAGAAGGTTTTGACGCGGATTTAACCATAGTTGATATGAATAAAGAAGTTACTATTAAAAATGAGATGATCGCTAGTAAATGTGGATGGACTCCTTTTCACAACTATAAAGTAAAGGGTTTTCCCGTAGGAACAATCGTAAACGGTATTTTAGTTATGTCCGAAGGAAAAATATTAGCTAAGTCTAAAGGCCAACCTTTAAAGTTTTAAAATGTTATTGTCTTTCAAGTCTTGTTTAATTTCATCTAAAATAGCAGGGTCATCTATAGTTGCTGGCATTTTATAAGGTTCATTATCAGCAATTTTTCTAACTGTTCCTCTCAGCACCTTTCCTGATCTAGTTTTAGGCAATCTCTTAACTACAATTGCTAATTTGAATGCTGCGACAGGTCCAACTTTTTCTCTAACCATTTTTACACATTCACTAATAATTTCTTTTTTATCTTTGGTTACACCTGCTTTAAGTGCAAGCAAACCGATAGGTATTTGACCTTTAAGTTTATCGGCTATTCCTATTACTGCGCACTCCGCAACATTTGTATGTTCTGCCAGTACCTCTTCAATAGCCCCAGTAGACAATCTATGACCTGCAACATTAATAATATCATCTGTTCTTGACATGATCCAAACATAACCATCCTCATCTATGTGTCCCGCATCATAAGTTTGATAATATCCAGGGTAAGTAGTCATGTAATTTTCCTTATATCTTTTATCTGCTCCCCACAATGTTGGAAATGTTCCTGGAGGAAGAGGGAGTTTTACAACAATATCCCCCATCTTACCCGGGGATACTTCTTTACCTTCAGAATTTAAAACTTTGAGATCATAACCTGGCACTGGTTTAAAAGCTGAACCATATTTGACAGGAAAATTTTCTATACCTGTGCAACTTGATGTTATTGCCCAACTTGTCTCAGTTTGCCACCAATGATCTATAACAGGTGAGTTAGAAAGTTTTTCAAACCATTTTATTGTATCAGGGTCGGCTCTCTCTCCAGCAAGAAATAATTTATCAAATTTGCTTAAATCATACTTTTTAAAAAATTCTCCGTTAGGATCTTCTTTTTTAATAGCCCTTATTGCTGTTGGTGCAGTAAAAAGAGATTTTACTTTGTGTTCTGAAATTACTCTCCAAAAAACTCCTGCATCCGGAGTTCCCACTGGTTTTCCTTCAAACAGAACGGTAGTACAACCGTAAAATAATGGGCCATATACTATATAGGAGTGTCCTACAATCCAACCAATATCACTTGCAGACCACCACACGTCCTCTGGTTTTATATTGTAAATATTTTTCATAGTCCATTTTAATGCCACAATATGTCCTCCAATATCACGAACTATTCCTTTAGGAAGACCTGTAGTCCCCGATGTATATAGAATATATGCGTAATCATTAGCATTCATTTTTTCACACTCTGCAGGTTTTACATCTTTATGAGCATCATCCCATGTAATATCAACTGTAGGATTTAACTCTGCTTTATCTTTTTCTCTTTGAAAAATTATACACTTATTAATTTTATGATTTGCTAATTCTAATGCTTTGTTAACCAAAGGTTTGTAATGAACAGTTCGCCCAGGTTCATAACCGCAAGAGGCGGTAACAAGTATTTTAGCCTTAGAGTCATCAATCCTGCTTGCTAGTTCGTTTGCCGCAAAGCCCCCGAATACAACTGAGTGGATTGCACCTATTCTCCCACAGGCAAGCATAGCTACTACTGCCTCAGGTATCATAGGCATATAAATTATAACTCTATCTCCTTTACCTACTCCTTGGTTTTTCAATGCTCCCGCGAACAATGCGACTTTATCTTTAAGTTTATTATAAGTTATATTTTCTTTTGATCCTGTTATGGGACTATCATAAATAATTGCAAGTTTTTCACCTTTCCCTTGCTCCACATGAAGATCTACAGCATTGTAACAAGTGTTAGTAATGCCATCTTCGAACCATTTATAAAATGGAGGATTTTGTGAATTTAAAATTTTTGTTGGTTTTTTGTACCAATGTATGTCATTAGAGACTTCTTTCCAAAAATTCTCTTTATTTTTGATCGATTTTTGATAAATATCGTTATATTTTTGAGTCAATTTTTCTTCCAAAATTTAGTTAATTTTTTTGATTATTTCATAAATATCCCCAAAAAAAAATAAAAAAACCAATAAATATGCGGTTTTTTTAAAAAAAAAACACTTCACTGTAACTTTTTTTTTTACTATGGTTCCCGACAAGTTATTCGGTAGTGGGTTAAATTTCCATTTGTCCGAGTAGTTTATATATAAACTAAACGAAAACTAAACAAACGAGGGAGGTTTTCATGAGAAAATTAGGTCTTCTTGCTTTAGGAGCTGTTGCCTTTTTAGGTATAACTAGCTCAGCTAATGCAGCGACTGCCATGTTACAAACTAATGATTTCGTAGGAATATCATTTTGGCTTGTATCTATGGGAATGATTGCAACAACTGTATTTTTCTTTGCTGAAAGAGGGACAGTAGCTGCATCATGGAGAACATCTTTAACTGTAGCAGGACTTGTAACTGGTGTTGCATTTGTTCACTACATGTATATGAGAGAAGTTTGGGTGACATCAGGTGATACTCCAACAGTATACAGATATATTGACTGGTTAATCACAGTGCCACTTCAAATGATAGAATTCTATCTAATTTTGGCAGCTGTAAGAAAGGTGCCAACTTCTATTTTCTGGAAGCTATTAATTGGTTCATTAGTAATGTTAATCGGTGGATACTTAGGTGAAGCTGGTTATATTCAACCATTTGTAGGTTTCGTAATTGGAATGGCTGGATGGATTTATATCTTGTTTGAAATATTCTCTGGTGAAGCTGGAACGATGGCGGCAAAAGCTGGTAACAAAGCTATGTCTACAGCGTTTAGCGCTATGAGAATAATCGTAACTATTGGTTGGGCGATTTATCCTTTAGGATATATTTTCGGATACCTAACTGGTGGTGTTGATGCAAACGCTTTAAACATTATTTATAATTTAGCTGACTTTGTTAACAAGATCGCTTTCGGTCTAGTTATCTGGGCAGCAGCTATGCAGAACACAAGATTATCATCTAGATAATAGATAATAATACTTCATAAAAAAAGGGCGGGTACGTTATACGTACTTGCCCTTTTTGTTTAGATACTTATATTAACAAAATGTCCAAAATTATTTATAAAGATTTTAAAGGAAACTCAAAAACAATCGAAGTTGAAAATGGTCTTTCAGTGATGGAAGGAGCTATTCAAAATGAAATTCCTGGAATAGATGCGGATTGTGGAGGCTCCATGGCATGTGCAACTTGCCACGTTTATGTAGATGATAAATGGTTCGATAAGATTCCAAAAGCTGAAGATGCAGAAGTCGACATGATTGATATGGCTTTTGAACCAAAAAAAAATAGCAGATTAAGCTGTCAAATAATTGTTAGTGACGATTTAGATGGCTTACAAGTGTCTACACCAGAGAAACAGACTTAATGAAAAAAATTGATGCTATAATTATTGGTGCTGGGCCTGTAGGTCTTTTTGGAGTGCATCAACTAGGAATTAAAGGTCTTAAAGCTGTTGTAATTGATAATCTTGATAAAGCTGGCGGACAATGTATCGAGCTCTACCCTGACAAACCTATTTACGATATTCCAGCAGTTCCAGAGTGTACCGGAGAACAATTAACTACAAGATTATTAGAACAAATAAAACCTTTTAAAACTCAGTTATTTTTAAATGAGAGGGTTAATGAAGTTCGTAAAGATAACGAAAATTGGATCGTAACAACAAACAACAAAAAAGAATTTATCGCACCTAATATTATTATTGCAGGAGGTGTTGGTTCATTTGAACCTAGAAAAATTCATTTGAAACAAGCAGAGCAACTTGAGGAAAAATCAGTATTTTATGCAGTAAGGGATAAAGAAAAATTTAAAAATAAAAAAATTTCAATTTTTGGCGGAGGTGACTCAGCTTTAGATTGGGCACTTGAATTATCAAAATTTTCAAAAATTACATTGATACACAGAAGAAATGAATTTAGAGGCGCTCAACATACTTTAATGGAAATTAAAAAATTAGAAAAAGCAGGAAAAGTATCTATAAAAACACCATGTCAAATTGAGTCTTTAGAAAGTGAAAATGATTTAAAATCTATTACTATAAAATTTGATGATGGAAAAACCGAAAAAATTCCTACTGATGTAATACTCGGATTTTTCGGTTTAATAATGAAATTAGGTCCTATTGCTGAGTGGGGGTTAAATATGAATAAAAAAACAATTGAGGTAAATCCTGAAAATTTTGAAACAAATAAAAAAGGTATATTTGCTGCTGGTGATATTTGTTCATATCCAGGAAAACTAAAGTTAATTCTCTCTGGATTTCATGAAGTAGCACTTGCCTCAGTAGAATGTTTTAAAAGAGCAAGACCTAATGAAAAATATAGGTTTGAATTCACAACATCTTCTAAAACAATCCAAGATAGACTTGGAAAAAAATGATCGAATTGCTTACCGCTAATACTCCTAACGGTAAGAAAATCTCCATAATGCTAGAGGAGATAGATTTTGAGTATAAAGTTACAAAAGTAAATATCAATAAAGATGAACAATTTAAACCAGAATTTACTAAACTAAGCCCTTTCAATAAAATCCCAGTAATTATAGATCACAATAATAATGAGAGTCTTTTTGAATCTGGCGCAATTTTAATTTATTTAGCAGAAAAAAGTGGAAAATTTTATAATAAGAATGAACGCTCAATCATTAATCAATGGTTAATGGGACAGATGGCGTATGTTGGGCCAATGCTTGGACAGCACCATCAATTTCATCATTATAATCCTGGAAAAAGTAAGTTTGGTGAAAACAGATATTTTGAAATTTCAGAAAGAATTTATAAAGAACTCGATAGAAGATTATCAGTATCAAAATACTTAGCTGGTGAAAATTATACAATTGCAGATATTGCAACATTTCCTTGGATTGCTAGACACGAATGGCATGATATCGGGTTGAAAAGATTTTCAAATTTGAGCAGATGGTACTTAGAAATTTCCAAAAGAGAGGCGGTTATTAAAGGATATGATTTATTAAAAAAAGGTGAAGTAATCCCAAATGTTTAATCATCAATAAAGATTTTCTCATCTCTTTCATGCCGCTCTTGTGCTTCTATTGAAAGTGTAGCCACAGGCCTAGCCATTAGTCTTTTAAGACCTATCGGCTCTCCAGTTTCCTCACAAAAGCCATATGTACCGTCCTTTATCCGTTGCAAAGCTGCATTGATTTTTGAGATTAGTTTTCGGCTTCTATTTAGAGCTTTCATTTCAACAGATTTATCAGTATATGAAGAAGCTTGATCAACAATATCTGCTGAGGACACATTATCATCTGAGGAATTTAAAATATTACCTAAATTATTAGCTTTTATGATATCTCTTTTCCAATTCAATAATTCATCTGTGAAAAATTTTTTATGTTTTGAGCACATATACTTTTCTTTTGCGCTTGGAACATATTTTTTTTTACTAATAGTTTTTTTAACCATTTTACGAATTTGGGGAGTATAGATTTGATTTTTGTCGTGTCAATAGCTTATAAATTGTAATAATTTCTACACTTATGATAAAAAATAAAAATGTAAATAAATTTTTTTTTCTATTTATTTTCATGCATGTGTTTATTTGGACACTAATTCCATCACTGGTAAACATTAATTTACCTTTAGATACAATTGAAGCTCTGGCATGGGGTAGTGATTTAGCGTGGGGGTTCAATAAACATCCACCATTTAGTGCTTTTGCAGTCGAAGTTTTTTATCAAATATTTGGAAATCAAGATTGGTCTTTTTATCTACTGAGTCAAATTTTTGTAGGTTTCTCTTTTTTTGTAATTTTTAAATTTGCAGAAGAATTTTTAGGAAATTTATCTCTTGCTTTTTTATCCGTTTTATTAATTGAGGGTATTTTTTTCTATAACTTTACAACTCCAGAGTTTAACGTAAATATATCTCAATTACCTTTTTGGGCTCTAACAGTTTTTTTCTCATGGCGCTGTATTAAGAATAGTTCCATTTTAAACCATATATTTTTAGGACTAGTTATTGGTCTAGGATTATTATCTAAATATTTATTTATATATTTAGTTATTGGTGTTGTGACTTATTTAATTTATATGACATATAAGAAAAAAAAAATAAATGTATTTTATTTTATCTTAACATCACTAATTACCATTCTGATAATTTCTCCACATCTGATCTGGTTGTACGAAAATGATTTTTCTACTATCACCTATGGCATTAAAAGATCAGGAGGTACAGGACACTTAACTGATCATATCGTGTACCCTTTGATTTTTTTGATTAAACAATTTGTTTTGATAATCCCGTTTATAATGATGGGTTATTTTCTTTTAAAAAAAATTAGATTAATAAGATTGCCCAAAGATGAAAAAGTGATATTTTTATTCTCATCTTTTATTATTCCAATATTTTTAATTTTTCTTACATCATTCATAATGGGTGCGAAAATTAGAACAATGTGGATGACACCTTTTTATCTTTTTTCCGGGGTATTTTTTATTCTATTATTTAAAAAAAATATAAATTTTAATAAATTAAAAAAATTCAACATGGTATTTATTTTTTTCTTTTTACTGTCTCCAATTATTTACTCAATAATATCTTTATCAAATGATTCTAAAAGAACCGATTATCCGGGAAAAGAAATAGCTAGACTAGTTCAAAATAAATGGGATGACAATTTTTCAAATAGTATAAAATATGTTGTGGGAGACGAATGGTATGCAGGAAATTTATCTTACCATCTTTACTCTAGACCAAAATGGAAAATTGATATTCAAGAACAATCTAACAGCATTAAAAGTAATGAAGGAGTTGTTTACACTGGAAATCCAAAAGTTTTAAAGAAAATTTGTCCAGGAGTATATGGAACAATCAGACCGGTAGGATATTGTATGATAGGAAAAAGATGAAAAAAATTATAATTCTTATTCCAGTCTTTAACGACTGGGAGTCTTTGAATAAATTATTAAAAGAAATCGATGAAAATATTAATGAATTTAAGAATTATGACTTTAAAAGTATAATTATTAATGATGCCTCTACAAACACTTTTGAAAAATTAGTCAAGCCAAAAAACTTTGAATTCATAAAAATTCTAAATATGGAAAAAAACAGAGGTCATGCAAGATGTAATGCATTTGGTCTTTTACATATAAAAAATAACGAAAAATTTGACTATGTAATATTAATGGATGGCGACGGAGAAGATAGACCTGTAGAATTGAAAAGTTTAATTAATAAAATCAATGAACATCCAAATAATTCGGTAGTCGCAAAAAGAGTAAAAAGATCTGAAGGTTTTTTTTTCCGATTTTTATATAAGGTCCATAAATTAATTACTCTCTTATTTACTGGAAAAAATATAAATTTTGGAAATTATAGCTGTTTGACAAATACAGATGTAGAGATTTTATCTGACAGAGCTAGTTTATGGAGTAGCTATAGTGGTACTTTAAAAAAAAATGTTGCAAACTTAAAAGAAGTGGAGTCAACGAGGGGTTTAAGATATTTTGGTCCATCAAAGATGTCTTTGTTTCAGCTATTATTACATTCATTTTCAATAATTGCAGTCTTTAGATATGTTGTTTTATTTCGAACAATTTTATTAATAATATTTTTATTTTTTTTAGAAACCTATCTTGGCCCTTTTTCACACTTTTTGAATATTATTTTAGCTATTTTCACTATTTGTATTTTTATTGTTTCTAAAAGAGAAAATAAAAATGAACTTATAAATAGTGAGAAAAATTTAAAAAGTATAAAAATTATTAAATAATAATAGGTTGTATTAATGGTCTTTTTTAGAATCAAAACGGAATCAAAACGAGAACATTTATTGTATTTTTTCAACTATTGTGCATATCAACAAACACAGGTATTCTAATTTCAATTAAAAATTGAATATGAAAAAATTAATATGTCATTGCGGTGAAGTGGAAGCAGAGATAATTGTCCCTGAAAAACTAGATAAAATTCTAAGATGTAATTGCTCATTTTGTAAGAGAAGAGGGGCAATTATGTCTATGGTTAAAAATGAACAATTTAAAATTATAAAAGGTGAAAAAAAATTGAGAATTTATCAATTTCATACAAAAGTTGCTAAACATTTTTTTTGCAATGTTTGTGGTGTTTATACCCATCACAACCCGAGATCGAACCCTAAAATGACAGGATTTAATCTTGGATGTGTAGACAGCGTAGATACATTTAGTCTTAAAGATATCATTGTTAATGATGGATTTAATCATCCGCTTGACAAAAAGAATTAAAAAATGGGTATTAGTTTTTTGAATAATCAAAAATTAATAAAAGAATACATTAAATTTTTAAAATCCCAAGAGGTTTTATCTGAACCTTTTAGAGATAAGATGGGTCAATTAAATAATTTTTATATTCCCTTATGCGAAAAAATTAAAAATATTTTTTTAAATAAAAAAAGAACTATCATTATCGGTCTAAGTGGTGGCCAAGGTTCCGGAAAATCAACTATTTCGAAAATATTGAAAATAGTTTTAAAAAGAGGATTAAATTTAGAAACAGTAATTTTTTCCATAGATGATTTTTATAAAACTTATAATGAAAGAAAAAAAATTTCATCCAAAATAAGCTCACTTTTTTTAACAAGGGGTGTGCCAGGAACACACGATACAAAACTTATTTATAAAGCTATAAAGTATCTTAAAAAAGAAAAATTTAAAAAAATTAAAATACCAGTTTTTGATAAATCAATCGATGATCGATTACCAAAAGAGAAATGGAGAATAATTAATAAAAAACCTGACGTTGTGATATTTGAGGGGTGGTGTGTAGGAGTAAAACCTCAAAAAAAAAAGGATTTGATAAAACCAATCAATAGATTAGAAAAAGTAGAAGATATTAAAAAAATTTGGAGATTTAAAGTAAATAATGAAATAGAAATAAATTAATATTTCTTGAAGTTCCAAGTTTTAGGTATGTTTTAAAATGGAGAATGTTACAAGAAAAAAAATTAAGAGTTTCTTCAAAAGGAAAAAAAGTTATGAGTAATAAGGAAATAAATAGATTCATTATGTTCTATGAAAGATTGACAAAACATATGCTTAAAAACTTAGGTAAAGAGGCCTACTCAATAATTAAAATAGATAAAAGTCATAAACTTAAATCAATAAAGTATAATTAAATGAAAAAAACATTAATCGTTATTTTATTTTTCACTCATTTCTCTCACTTGTTCGCTGAAACAAGTTTAAAATTTTATACAAACAAAGCTTTAAAAAATAACTTACAATTAAATGCAGAGAGACAAAATTTAAAAATAGCAAATCAAGAGAAAAATATTTCACGAAGTGAATTTTTACCTAGCATTAAAATTACTGGAAAGCAAAAAAGTACTACATCTTCTAATAAAGTAAGTCAAAATGGATCTAGTTTACAAGACTCAAATCTTGACTCTGAAAGTAAGTCAATATCTTTAGAGCAAAAAATTTTTTCCGGTTTTAAGGGATTGAATACTTTTAAAAAATCTGAATTAGAAAATGAGAAATCTAAATTAGAATTTAAAAAAGCTGAACAAAATACAATTTTAGAAACTGCTAAAGTATATTTTGACTTAATTTTTAAATCTAAAAATAAAATTTTTAATGATTCAAATGTTATTCTTTTTGAGAGACAAGTAGAGTCGGATAGTGCAAGGGTACAAAAGGGTGAAATTACCTTAACAGATTTAGCTCAATCAGAGTCTTCATTAGCTGGTGCTAATGCTAAACTTATAAAATCAAAAACTGAACTTTTCTCAGCAAAGACAAAGTTCGAGAGATCAACTGGTGAGAAACCACCAGAATTTGAAGTATTAGATGAAAAAATATTTTTGAACTTACCTAAAACATTAGACGCGGCTTTACAGATTGCAAAAGTAAAAAATTTTAATATTTTAATTTCTAATTTAAATTACGAAATCGCTATTAAAGATTTGAATATAGAGAGATCAAGACTATCACCTTCTGCTTCAATTAATTTTTCAAAGACAGAAAATAAAGATTTTAGTTCTACAATCGATGAGCAAGATGACGAGTCAGTTGAAGCAACTATAACATGGCCAATTTTTAAAGGTGGAGAGAACATATCCTCAATCAAAAAATCATCTTACAAAAAACAACGTGCAAAACTTATTTTAGAAGATACACAGAATAAGATTTTAACTGAGACTACAAATATTTGGTCAAATTACCAATCATCAAAAAGCGTGCTTGAGGCGACCAAAATCCAACTAAAAGCTGCTGAAATAGCTAATGAGGGGATAACTTCTGAATATAATACCGGTAACGTTCGAACAACACTTGAAGTCATTCAATCCAGAAGTTTATTACTTGATGCCAGAATATCTTTTGCCAAAGCTAATAGAGATTTCAAGATATCACAATTCGAACTTGCTCAGCAAATCGGGACTTTATCTCTTAAATCATTAAAATAACCTTAATTTTAGTCATATTTTTAAGTTCTTGATTAAAAGAACAAAATGTGTACATTTATATTAATGATTCGAACAAAAAAAAGGATAAAAAAATGACAAAAAATAACTTAAAAGTCGTAAAAACTGACAATAAAAAACAACAAGAATTAAAAGAAAAAAACAAGTCTTTAGAGGCAGCAATAAGTCAAATCGATCAAAATTTTGGAAAAGGCTCTGTAATGAGGCTTGGACAACAACAAGCTTTGGATGTTGAAGCTATTTCAACGGGTTCCCTTAGTTTGGATCTAGCCTTGGGTATTGGCGGTCTTCCTAAAGGAAGAATTATTGAAATATATGGACCAGAGTCGTCGGGAAAAACTACCTTGGCTTTACAGGTGGTAGCGGAAGCTCAAAAAGCTGGAGGAATATGTGCTTTTGTCGACGCTGAACATGCTATGGACCCAGTATACGCTAAAAAACTAGGTGTTAAAACTGAGGAGCTTTTAATTTCTCAACCAGACACTGGTGAGCAAGCTTTAGAGATCACAGATACTTTGATAAAATCAGGCTCTATATCAGTACTAGTCGTTGATTCAGTAGCAGCATTAACTCCAAAAGCAGAATTAGAGGGAGAAATGGGTGATCACCATGTAGGTTTACAATCTAGATTGATGAGCCAGGCATTGAGAAAAATAACTGGTTCCGTTTCTAAATCAAACACAATGGTTATATTTATTAACCAAATAAGAATGAAAATTGGTGTTATGTTTGGCAATCCAGAGACAACATCTGGTGGAAATGCACTCAAATTTTACTCATCTGTAAGAATGGATATTAGGAGAATAGGGGCGATTAAAGAAAAAGATCAAATCATAGGAAACTCAACACGAGTAAAAGTGATTAAGAATAAAGTTGCTCCACCATTTAAAGTGGTTGAATTTGACTTAATGTATGGAAAAGGAATAAGTAAGCTGGGTGAGTTAATAGATCTTGGAACTAAAGCTGGCGTGGTTGAAAAATCAGGAGCTTGGTACGCTTATAAGGGAGAAAAAATAGGTCAAGGTAGAGAAAACGCGAAAATTTTCCTTCAAAAAAATCCGAGTGTTGCTTCGGAAATAGAAAAAATTATTAGAGACGAAGCCTCAGCTATTAGCAAGGAGCTAGAAGGAAATCCATCAGCTAAAGAAAAAATTAACGATAAAAAAGAGGAAGAATAATTTTTTTGCCATCGTTTCAACGGGAGGTTTAATATAACCTCCCGTTTCTCATGAAATCTCAACTTCAAATTGACAAAATCAATATTTAGTATTTAAAAAAAAAAGGTCAAAAATACATATGTACAATCTAGTTCATATTGGTTTTAATTAGTAAATAAAACAAAAGGGGAAAAATGAGTACACAACAAGCATCAAGCTCGAAAGTGTCTTCATCTTTAGATACCTCTCATTTGAAGGTTAAATTTCCATTTAAAGCTAAATATGGAAACTACATTAACGGAAAATTTGTAGAACCTAAATCTGGAAAGTATTTTGATAATACTACTCCTATCACTAATGAAGTTATCTGTAAGGTGCCAAGATCGAATGATAAAGACGTTGATTTTGCTTTAGACGCAGCTCACGCAGCATTTCCTGCATGGGGAAAAACATCAATTGGAGAGAGATCAAATATTCTCTTAAAAATTGCTGATGTTATAGAGAAAAATCTTAACGTTTTAGCGACAGCAGAATGTTTAGACAATGGTAAGCCAATAAGAGAATGTATGGCTGCAGATTTGCCTTTGGTAATTGATCATTGGAGATATTTTGCAGGAGTAATAAGAGCAGAGGAAGGTTCAGTTGCTGAAATAAGCAATAGTGAATATTCTTACCACATACCTGAACCATTAGGTGTGGTTGGACAAATCATACCATGGAACTTCCCATTATTAATGGCAACATGGAAACTTGCACCGGCTTTGGCTGCAGGAAATTGTGTTGTATTAAAACCAGCTGAACAAACACCAGCATCAATCATGTTGTTAATGGAACTAATTGGAGATCTATTACCAGCAGGTGTTGTTAACGTTGTAAGCGGATATGGTCTTGAAGCAGGTAAACCACTAGCATCTTCTAAAAGAATAAAGAAGATAGCTTTTACTGGTGAAACTACTACTGGACGTTTGATCATGCAATATGCATCTCAAAACTTAATACCAATTACATTGGAATTAGGTGGAAAATCGCCGAACATTTTCTTTGAAGATGTAATGGCTAAGGATGATGACTTCTTTGATAAATGTTTAGAGGGATTTGCCATGTTTACGCTTAACCAAGGAGAAGTTTGTACTTGTCCAAGCAGAGCTTTAATTCAAGAATCTATTTACGATAAATTCATGGAAAGAGCCATTGCAAGAACAAAAGCTGTTAAACAAGACAATCCTTTAAAAATGGAGACTATGATTGGAGCTCAAGCTTCACTAGAACAAATGGAAAAAATTAAATCTTATCTAGATTTAGGTAAGAAAGAGGGTGCCAAAGTTCTATGTGGTGGTAGTGCAGCTAAAATTAATAGTGGATTAGAAAAAGGAAACTATATCCAACCAACTATCTTTGAAGGCAAAAACAATATGCGAATATTCCAAGAGGAGATCTTTGGACCTGTAGTGTCAGTTACTAAGTTTAAAGATGAGAAAGAAGCATTAGAAATAGCTAATGATACTCTTTATGGACTAGGAGCAGGTGTTTGGACTAGAGATGGTAACGTTGCATACAGAATGGGTAGAGGTATTGAAGCAGGTAGAGTTTGGACAAACTGTTACCATGCATACCCGGCTCACGCTGCATTTGGTGGATACAAACAATCTGGTATCGGAAGAGAAACTCACAAAATGATGCTAAATCATTATAGACAAGTGAAGAACTTACACGTGTCTTACAGTGAGAAAAAATTAGGCTTCTTTTAACCAATAATATATAATGGCCCATGATTCAAAATCATGGGCCGAAATATAGAAATGAAAGTATCATTTACATTATCAGCAAAAAAACTATTAAGTGAAATTAAAGAAGTTCATGGTGATGATCTTTTATTTCATCAATCAGGCGGATGTTGTGATGGCAGTGCGCCTATGTGTTTTCCAGCCAAAGAATATCAAGTAGGTAACAGTGATGTAAAACTGGGAGAGGTAGATGGAACCCCTTTTTATATGAATGAGGATCAATACGAAAAGTGGAAACATACAGATCTTACAATTGATGCAGTTAAAGGAATTGGAGGGATGTTTTCATTAGATAATGGTACAGGACAAAGATTTCTTACAAAATCTGAAATATGCGTTGTTGTAGACAACGATAAAAAGCAGGCTAATTAATCTCTTTATAGACAAGTTCTAAAATATCTGTATTTAATTAAATATGGGCCAAATTTTACTTACAGATGTCAGGAAAAAATTCTTAGATTATTTTAAAAAAAATAATCATAAGATCGTAGACTCTAGCAATTTAGTTCCAAACAATGATCCTACCTTGATGTTTACCAACTCAGGCATGGTTCAATTTAAAAATGTTTTCACAGGATTAGAAAAAAGAGATTATAAAACAGCTACAACATCTCAAAAATGTGTGAGGGCAGGAGGAAAACATAATGATTTAGAAAATGTTGGTTACACTCCTAGACACCATACTTTTTTTGAAATGTTGGGAAATTTCTCCTTCGGAGATTACTTTAAAGAACAAGCTATTCATCATGCTTGGAATCTGTTAACAAAAGACTTTAGTTTACCTAAAGAAAAATTATTAGTTACTGTTTTTCATGAAGATAATGATGCATTTAATCTTTGGAAAAAAATTGCTGGATTAAATGAGAGCAAAATAATAAAAATTTCGACATCTGATAACTTTTGGTCAATGGGAGACACAGGACCCTGTGGTCCTTGTTCTGAAATTTTTTATGATCATGGTGACAAGTTGAAAGGTGGTCCACCTGGAAGTCCTGATGAAGACGGTGATAGATTTATAGAAATTTGGAATCTTGTATTCATGCAGTACGAACAAATATCAAAAGAAAAAAGAATTGAACTGCCAAAACCCTCAGTGGATACAGGTATGGGACTTGAAAGGATGACAGCAGTTTTACAAGGTACTCACGATAACTATAAAATTGATCACTTTCAAAAAATAATGGCTGCTTCATCTGATTTAACAAAGACTTCAATCGACAGCAAAACAATAGCAAGCCACAGAGTTATCGCTGATCACTTAAGAGCAAGTAGTTTTTTAATTGCTGAAGGAATATTACCTTCTAATGAAGGTCGAGGATATGTTTTAAGAAGAATTATGAGAAGAGGGATGAGACATGCTCATTCTTTAGGTAGCAAAAATCCTATTTTTTATAAACTTTTTGAAGTTTTACTAAACGAGATGCAGAACAGTTATCCAGAATTAATAAATGGCAGAGAGTTGATAGTTGAAACTCTTAAAAACGAGGAAGAGAAATTTTCCTCTCTTTTAGAGCGCGGTATGAAAATACTCGATGAAAATTTAAATAAAGTCCAAAACAAAACCTTTCCAGGTTTAGAAGCCTTTAAATTATATGATACCTATGGTTTCCCTCTAGATCTGACCGCTGACATCTTAAGAAGTAAAAACATCAAAGTAGATAGTGACGGATTTGAGAGGGAGATGGAAAAAAGTAAAAATTTAGCGAGAGCGAATTGGAAAGGATCTGGAGATAAGTCTGTTGAGGAAAGGTGGTTTAAAGTTAGAGAGGAACTTAGCCCTACTGAATTTTTAGGTTATGAATTTGATAAAGCTGAAGGTGTAATAATAAAAATTTCAAAAAAAGAAAAATTCGTTGACTCTGCTAGTACTGGAGATGAAATAAAAGTCATAACTAATCAAACCCCATTCTATGGGGAGTCTGGTGGCCAAGTAGGCGATCAGGGCTATATTTTCAACTCAAATTGTAAAATTAAAATTAATGATACACAAAAAAAAATGGGAGATTTATTTGTTCATTATGGAAAAGTTGAAAAGGGTTCAATTTCTATTGGGCAAAGCGTAAATTTAGAAATTGATGTTTTAAAAAGAAATAATTCAAAAGCTTATCATTCAGCAACTCATTTATTGCATGAGTCGCTAAGAAGAACCTTAGGAAAGCATGTGACACAAAAAGGATCATTAGTCTCTCCTGAAAGGTTAAGATTTGATTTTAGTCATAACAAACCTATTGAAAAGGAGGAAATGACTAAAATAAATAATATTGTTAATGAAATAGTAACGAGCTCTTCTGATGTACAAACAAGAATAATGACACCAAAGGAGGCAGTTGGCATGGGTGCTCTTGCATTATTTGGTGAAAAGTATGGCGAGGAAGTAAGAGTGGTGTTTATGGGAAAAGAAAATAATGGTTTCTTCTCAATAGAATTATGTGGGGGAACTCATGTTAAAAACACCAGAGAAGTTGGTAAGTTTAAAGTAATAAGTCAATCATCTATTGCATCAGGCGTTAGAAGGGTTGAGGCATTAAGGGATAAGCAATTAGAAGAATACGAAAAAACACAAAAAGAATATAAATCCCTGAAAGAATCTAATCTAAAAAAAGATATAAAATTAATCGAAAATGAGCTGCAAAAATTGAAAATTGAGCCTGATTTTAATGAAGATTTAGATTTGTCTGAAAATTTAAAAAATTTGAATAAACAGCTTAGTAAAGTAAAAATTGAAGGTATCAAGAAAGATAAAAGTAAAAATATTATTAAGGATAAAAAAATTGGGAATATATTAATTCGAGAACAAATTTTAAAAGATTTTCCTCCAAAAGAACTAAGAAGTATAATTGATCAAGGAAAAAAAGATATTAAATCTGGAATAATAATTAGTATTTCGACGTTTGAAGATAAGGTCGGTTTAGCTGTAGGAATTTCTCAAGACCTAACATCAATATATGATGCTGTCGATTTAGTCAAAGCTGCATCTACTATTTTAGGTGGCAAAGGCGGTGGTGGTAGAAAAGATTTTGCCCAAGCCGGTGGTGTAGATCAAAACAAAATTGAGGAAGCTTTTAAAGAAATATCTAAAAAAATTAGTTAAGTTTCTTTTTTAAATTTCCATCAATAGCTTCCAAGAATTGATTCGTAGTTAGATATTTATTTGATTTATCTATTAAAATTGCCAAATCTTTTGTCATCGAACCGCTTTCAACTGTTTTAACACATACTTCTTCAACATTATTAGAAAATTTAATTAGTTCCTCGTTCTCATCAAGTTTTCCTCTGTGAGCTAAACCTCTAGTCCACGCGAATATAGATGCTATTGGGTTTGTAGAAGTTTCTTTACCTTGTTGGTGCATTCTATAATGTCTAGTAACAGTTCCATGAGCAGCTTCTGACTCGACTGTTTTACCGTCTGGCGTCATCAACACGCTAGTCATGAGACCTAAAGAACCAAATCCCTGAGCAACAGTATCTGATTGCACGTCGCCATCGTAATTCTTACACGCCCAAACATATCCGCCATTCCATTTCATAGCACATGCAACCATGTCATCAATTAATCTATGTTCATAGGTTATATTTGCTTTTTTAAACTTATCAGAAAATTCTTTTTCAAAAACTTCTTGGAAAAGATCTTTAAATCTACCATCATAAGCTTTAAGGATTGTATTTTTTGTTGATAAATAAACTGGCCATTTTCTTTCAAGACCATAGTTCATACATGCTCTTGCAAAATTTTTAATAGAATCATCTAAATTGTACATCGTAAGAGCGGTTCCAGATCCGGGAAAATCAAAAACTTTAAACTCTTTCTTATCTTTTCCATCTTTTGAAGTCCATTTAACCTCCAAATTTCCTTCACCTGGTATTAGAAAATCAGTGGCTCGGTACTGATCTCCAAAAGCGTGTCTTCCTATTACTATTGGTTTCGTCCAGCCGGGAACTAGTTTAGGAACATTTTTACAAATAATTGGTTCTCTAAAAACTGTACCTCCTAAGATATTTCTAATAGTACCATTCGGCGATCTCCACATTTTTTTTAATTTAAACTCTTTTACTCGAGCCTCGTCGGGTGTTATGGTAGCGCATTTGACACCCACTCCGTGTTGTTTGATTGCATTTGCCGCATCTACTGTGATTTGGTCATCAGTTTTATCTCGACTTTCCATGCCAAGGTCATAGTATTTAAGATCTATCTCAAGATATGGCTTAATAAGCTTATCTTTAATAAATGACCATATAATTCTGGTCATTTCGTCTCCATCCAGTTCAACTACGGGATTTTTAACTTTTATTTTTGCCATAAAATATTGATTGATAATCTGTGATTTTTATACATATTAAGAAAAATTTATCAAACTTAAAATTATGTTTAATTCTATTTTTCCTAAAATTCATAAAGAGGGGTACAAATTCCTATCAATTTCTATTTTTGCAACTTTTATTGTCTTGTTTTTCTCTAAATTTTTAGGCCTGGTATTTATTTTAATCACAATTTGGGTTTATTATTTTTTTAGAGATCCTGATAGATACTCTATAAACGATGATGATTATCTAGTAAGCCCTGCAGATGGTTTAATTACAGACATATCAGAACGAACTGGACCTGAAGAATTGAGACTTGAAAATACAAGTTTTACAAAAGTAAGTATTTTTATGAATGTATTTAATTGCCATGTTAACAGAACACCATCAGCTGGAACGATCGAAGAAATTTATTACAAACCAGGAAAATTTTTGAACGCATCATTAGACAAAGCGAGTGAGGAAAATGAGCGAAATTATTATAAAATAAAATTAACTGGAGATGGAGAGGAAATAATTATTGTTCAAATCGCTGGTTTAATCGCTCGAAGAATAGTTTGTGATGTTGAACAAGGTCAAAATTTAAAACAAGGAGATAGACTTGGAATGATAAGATTTGGAAGTAGAGTCGATATATATTTTAAAAATAAGAAAGTATTAGCTAAACTTGGTCAAAATGTAATCGCTGGCGAAAGCTTACTAGCTTCAAAATAATGGAACAAAATAAAAAATTTAAATTAGTATCATCAAAAAAAACAAGGTATCTCCTACCAAATATTTTAACATTAGGGGGTGTATGTTTGAGTATAAGTTCAATTAAATTTTCAATTGATGGAAATTATAATTTAGCAGTTATATTAATTTTATTTGCAGCAATTTTAGATGCTCTTGATGGACGAATTGCAAGACTTATTAAGGGTACTTCTGAATTCGGTAAAGAATTAGACTCATTAACAGATTTTGTAAGTTTTGGCATTGCACCTGTGTTAATGCTATATTTTTGGGATTTAAATAAATATGGAAAATTAGGTTGGGCCATTGCTTTAATTTTCTCGGTTTGTTGTGTTTTACGATTAGCAAGATTTAATCTTAATAAAATTGAAGCACAAGAAGAGTGGAAACGTAATTTTTTTGAGGGAGTTCCATCACCTGCGGGAGGATTATTAATTTTAACTCCTTTAATTTATGAATTATCAGAGCTAAATTTTAATTTTGATATTAAAACTATAACTCCATATTTGACAATAATTATAGCTTTTTTATTAGTTAGTAAAATTCCTACACTTTCGCTAAAAAAGATTTCAATTTCGTCTAAAGCTACAGTATTTTTATTATTAACTATTGGTATAATTTTTATTGCACTTTTATTTTATACATTTGAAACACTTTTAGTTTTCAGCTTAATATATTTTTTTTCAATTCCAGTAAGTTACTATATATATAAAAAGTATCAAAAAAAATATTCAGAAAAAATATCAGAAGACGATCATGAAGATATTTTATAATGAAAAAATCAAAAAAATCTAAAAAGAGTAATTCTTGGAAAATTAAACAACATAATGATCATTTTTTTAAAAAGTCAAAAATTCTTGGTTATAGATCCAGAGCATCTTTTAAATTAATAGAGCTAAATAATAAATTTAATTTTATAAAGAAAAATTCAAAGATACTAGATTTAGGTTCAAGCCCCGGGGGGTGGTCTCAAGTTGCAGCTAAAATTATCACATCTGGCAAAATTCTTGCTATAGATATCAAATCAATGAGCCCTATTAAAAATGTAAATTTTTACAATCTTGATATTTTTGACCCTCTTACTAAGGACAAGATTTCAAGTTTTTTTAGAGGAAAATTAGACATAATAATATCTGACATGGCAGCGGATACAACTGGAAACAAGGCACTTGACTGTATTAGGACTAACCAATTATGTGCTGAGGCTATAAATTTGTCCTCAGATCTTCTTGAAAATAAAGGAGTAATAATTTCGAAGATTTTTATGGGTGAAGATTTTAATGAAGTAAAAAATCTAGCAAAATCTACTTTTAAAAACGTAAATTTCTATAAACCTGCGTCAAGCAGAAGCGAGTCAAAAGAAACTTATTTACATTGTTCAATTTTAAAGACTTTATAAATTTTAAAAATTGTTTATAAGTATATATGGGTACAATTAAAGAGTCTTTAACCTTTGACGATGTTCTTTTACTGCCTCGATATTCAAATATTCTACCTTCAGATGTAGAAATTTCAGTTCAACTGACAAAAAAAATTTTATTAAAAGCTCCATTTTTATCTTCAGCAATGGATACAGTTACAGAGTCACAAATGGCAATAGCTATGGCAAAATCTGGCGGAATGGGTGTAATTCATAGAAATTTTAATATTAAAAGACAAATAAAGGAGTTAATTAAAGTAAAAAGAAAAAAACTTTTGGTGGGTGCAGCTGTTGGAACAAGCAAAGATGATATTGAAAGAGCAAAATCATTAATTGATAACGGATGTGACTTAATAGTAATCGATACAGCTCATGGTCACAGTGAAAAAGTTTTAAAGACTTTGTCAAAATTAAAAAATATTAAAAGCAAAATACCCATTTGTGTAGGTAATATAGCTACAGGGGAAGCAGCAAGAAAGTTATACAATTCAGGTGCAGATATTATAAAAGTTGGAATTGGACCCGGATCAATTTGTACTACGCGTATGGTAGCCGGTATTGGAGTTCCACAAATTTCAGCAATTATGGAAGTTAAAAATGCTATAAAAAACAAAAATATAAAAATAATTTCTGATGGAGGGATAAAGTTCTCAGGGGATATCGCAAAAGCACTAGCAGCTGGTGCAGATGCTATAATGATGGGTTCTATTTTTGCAGGTACGGATGAAAGTCCAGGAAAGAAATATAAGATTAAAGGAAAATTTTATAAGAATTATAGAGGTATGGGGTCAATCGGTGCGATGTCATCTGGATCAGCTAACAGATATTTTCAAAAAAATCATAAAGATAAATCTAAATTTGTTCCAGAGGGGGTAGAAGGCAGAGTAGAGTATAAAGGCAGTGTATCCAAAATAATTTTTCAACTAAAAGGAGGGTTGCGGTCATCAATGGGTTATATAGGTGCTAAAAATTTAAGTAAGATAACAAAAAATGCTAAATTTACTAAAATTACAAAAGCAGGATTTTATGAGAGTATGGTACATAGTGTTGAAATGACACAAAAAACAATTAATTATAAATTATGACTATAAGAACTTTAGTAATATTTTTAATTATAAGCATTTTTTTTAAACCTGTTTTTGCTAAAACCCAATATTTTCAAGAAGGTTTAAATTTATTTAATAATAAAAAATTTAGTGAAGCAAGATTTAAATTTGAGCAAGATATTGTTTTTAATCCTAAAAGTGAAATGTCGTATTTGTATTTAGCAAAAATATTTAAAAATTTAGATAAAAAAAAACTTGCGGAGCAAAATTTAAATACAGTTATTTTATTAAATCCAACTAATGAGGAAGCTATATATAGTTTAGCAAGATTAAAATTAGAAGCCTCAGATTATATCAAAAGTAAAGAATTAAATGAAAAGTTGATAAATTTTTGTAACTTATTTTGCAACGAAAGTAAAAAACTAAAAAATGAAATTGAAAATTTATCTAAAAAATAAATGCAGTTTCAAAAAAGAGAAATAATCATAATTGTAGATTTTGGATCACAAGTTACTAAGCTGATTGCCCGTAGAGTAAGAGATCTTGGGGTATACTCAGAAATTATAACACCTGGCGAGATCCGAAAAATTAAAAATTTTGATATGATAAAAGGTATTATTTTATCTGGAGGACCTTCAACAGTTACTAAGCAAAAATTTCAAACTATTCCAAAAAAAATATTATTAATGAAAATTCCAATTCTTGGAATTTGTTATGGTTTGCAATTAATAGCTAAATTATTTGGGGGAAAAATAAGATCATCAAAAAAAAGAAGAGAATTTGGAAGATCTTTTCTTTATAAAAAAAGAAATTCAACCCTAATAAAAAATTTCTTAAAAAATAAAAAAACTGTATGGATGAGTCATGAGGATGCTGTTATAAAACTACCAAAGAATTTTAAAAACATAGCTTTTACTAAAAATTCAAATCTGACTATAATTGAAAATATTAAGAGAAAAATTTATGGGGTTCAGTTCCATCCAGAAGTCACTCACACTGAAAATGGAATACAAATTTTTAAAAACTTTTTATTTTCTATATGCAAAGTTAGAAAAACTTGGAATATTAAATCTCAAAAAAAAATACTTATACGAAATATCAAAAAAATTGTAAAAAAAGATAAAGTCATATGCGCTTTATCGGGTGGAGTAGATAGTAGTGTAGTAGCTTTACTTATAAGCAAAGCGATTAAAAAAAATTTAATATGTATTATGGTAGATACGGGCCTGATGAGAAAAAATGAATTTCAATATACGTATAAGATTTTCAAAAATAAACTTAAACTTAATGTAAAGTTAGTAAATTCTAAAAATCTCTTTATAAAAAAATTAAAAGGCATTTCAGATCCAGAAAAAAAAAGAAAAATTATAGGAAAACTCTTTATTAAGATTTTTGAAAAAGAGTCTCAAAAATATAAAAATGCTAAATTCTTAGCTCAGGGAACTTTATATCCTGATATTATTGAGAGTAGATCCATTTCAGGCAGCAAAACTGCTAAAATTAAATCCCACCATAATGTTGGTGGTCTACCTAAAAAAATGAAATTTAAGTTGTTAGAGCCTTTAAAAGAATTTTTTAAAGATGAAGTGAGAGTTTTAGGAAGCTCAATTGGTTTACCAAAGGAAATATGTTTTAAACATCCTTTTCCAGGACCTGGATTAGGAATACGAATATTAGGAAATATAACAAAAGATAAAATTAAGATTTTACAAGAAGCAGACTTTATTTACATTAATGAATTAATTAAGAATAATCTTTATAACAAAATTTGGCAGGCCTATGCTGCTTTACTGCCAATCAAAACCGTTGGAGTAATGGGAGACTCTAGAACTTATGAATATACTTGCCTTCTTAGAGCAGTAACCTCTGAGGATGGAATGACTGCAGATTATTATAATTTTCCAAAAGATTTTATGGATAAAATTTCCAACAAAATTATCAATAAAGTAAAAGGTATTAACAGAGTAGTATATGATATAAGCTCCAAGCCACCGAGTACTATCGAATTAGAATAAAATAATGAATAAACTAAGAAAAATCTTAAGAAAAAAAAATAAATCTAAAATAGTTTGCCTTACTGCATATTCTAAAAGTATAGCTAAGATTTTAGATAAATATTGTGACATTATATTAGTTGGAGACTCAATGGCTAATGTTTTGTACGGTTTAGATAGTACTCATACGATAAGTTTAAATAATATTATTCAACACAGTATAAGTGTGAAAAAAGGAGTAAAAAATTCTCTCTTAGTTGTCGATATGCCTAAAGATACTTATTTAAATAAAGATATGGCAAAAAAAAATGCAAAATTAATTTTAAAAAAAACAAAGTGCGACGCAGTAAAACTTGAGAGTAATAATAAAAATTTTAATATAATAAAGGAACTAGTAAAATCAAAAATTCCAGTTATGGGTCACATAGGATTTACACCTCAGTTTAAAAAAAGATTTAAATTAGAGGGAAATTCAAAACATAAATTGGAAAAATTGCTCAATGAGGCAAAAAATATCGAAAAAGCTGGTGCCTTTTCAATAGTTTTAGAATGTGTTGCACCAAATACATCTAAAGTGATTTCTAAAGCTTTAAAAATACCAACAATAGGTATTGGATCTTCAAGTAATTGTGATGGACAGGTTCTTGTAACGGACGATATGTTAGGCTTAAGCGGATTTTACCCAAAATTTGTTAAAAGATATGCTCGTCTAGATAGAGTGATTGAAAAAGCTACAGAAAAATATAGTAAAGATGTAAGAAAAAATAAATTTCCTAATACCAAAAATTTTTTAAATGAATGAAAATTTAGAAAACAAAATTGACTTCAAACAAAGTTTGATATCATTTTATAGAAAAAATAAATTTAAGTTAATATTTTTTTTTATTATTGTACTTTTAGCAATAGTTGGAATATTTTTAATGAATGTTTCAAAAGAAAAAAAGAATCTATTAATTTCAGAAAAATATATAAAGGCAGGTGTATATTTATCTTTAAATGATAATGATCAGTCATTGAAAATTTTTAGAGAAATTATAATGAGTAAAAATAACTTTTATTCACCATTATCTCTTTACACGATTATAGAAAAAAATTTAGAAACAAATCCAAACGAAATCCTAAAATATTTTGATATAATTGAAAATTTAAATATTGAGGAAGAGCAAAAAGAATTAATTTTACTAAAAAAAGCTTTATATCTGATTAATATAGATAAAAAAAAAGAAGCCATATCCATTCTTCAAAAATTAACAAAAACTCAATCTAACTACAAAGAACTTGCAAATGAAATTTTAAAATTTAAATAATTTTTTTTATGACAAGAATTTTTTTCTTATTTTTGATTTATATTTCTCTTTTAAGTTGCTCATTTGATAATAGATCAGGCATTTGGAATAATCCGACGAACTCATTAGGAAAAAAAGACCCTTTGAAGAGCTTCAAAAAAATCAAAGTTAACCAAGATATCATTTTTAATAAAACTTTGGAGTTAAAAAAAGATTATACTTTTAACATAAATTCATCAAAACCTAATAAATTTTGGCGAGATAAATACTACAATAGCAGCAATAATTACGAAAATTTTTACTATAAAGATAGGGGTGAAACTGAGTTAATTACCAAAAAACTCTCTCGATATAATGTTAACGATACCTTTCTTTTAGAGGATAACAAAATGTTTTTTAGTGATGTTGATGGTAATATTATTATTTATTCTTTAAATGAAAAAAAAATTTTAAAAAAATTTAATTTTTATAGAAAAAAATTTAAAAACCAAACTAAAAATTTAAGTATTTCTACTTTAGGCCAAATTATGTATATTTCGGATAATTTAGGTTATATATACGCTTACGATTATAAAAAAAATAAGATAGTTTGGGCCATTAACAACAAAGTACCCTTAAGGTCAAATTTAAAAGTAACTGATGACAAATTAATTGTCGCTGATCAAGATAATAACTTACTGATTATTGATAGAAATGCTGGTGAAATTATTAAGAAATTTCCAACAGAGGATGTTCTTATAAAAAACAATTTTAAAAATAATATATCTCTCAGTGATAAAAATATTTTTTTTCTCAATACCTTCGGTTCTATTTACTCAATTAGTTTAGAAGATCTAAAAATAAAATGGTTTATAAATTTGCAAGAAACATTTAGCAATGATTTAAGTAATTTATTTAATTCTCAAGTCATTGTGTATCACAATGAAAAATTAGTAATATCTACAAATTTTTATTTATATATATTAGATAGTAAAAATGGCGCTACTTTACAAAAAATTGCAATTTCATCGAACAACCAACCTATAGTCTCGGGAAATCATATCTTTTTAGTAACAAAAAATAATCTTCTTGTCTGTGTTAATATTGAAGACGGCGATATAATTTACTCTTTTAATATAAACCAAAAAATTTCTGATTACTTAAAAATAAAGTCAAGTAAAGTAAATATTGTATCAAATCGACTTGTCAATAATCATCTTTATTTCTATTTGGATAATTCTCACATTATTAAATTTTATATTTATGGAGAAATTAAAGACATTATAAAGCTTCCAAAAAAGATACTTTTAGGACCAAGCTTTGTTAATAGCTTGATGTATTATATAGATACAAGAAAGAAATTAGTTGTTATAAATTAATTATTAGATTTTCCGCTCAACAAAGATAACTGTTTAATCTTTAAACCCTCTAAGTTATCAGAAGGTCTAATTGGGTAATCTCCTGTAAAATAATGATCACTAAATTGAGGATAACTATCGTTTCTTTGATTATTAGCTAAAGCTTTATATAGACCTTTTAAACTCAAAAATTTTAAACTTTTTGCATTGATATGTTTACACATTTCATAATCATTTTTTTTATATGCAAGCAATTCCTCCTTAGTTGGCATATCTACACCGTAAAAATCAGGATATCTAATCTCAGGACAAGCAATTCTAACATGTACTTCTTTAGCACCAGCTTCATAGAGCATTTTAACAATTTTATTGCAAGTTGTCCCTCTTACCAAGGAGTCGTCAATCAGAATAATTGATTTTTTTTTGACAACAGTTTTAGTAGGGCTTAGTTTTAACTTCACTCCAAGACTTCTAATATTTTGGGTTGGTTCTATAAAAGTTCTTCCAACGTAGTGATTTCTAATTAAACCTAATTCAAATTTTTTTTTAGATTGTTCAGCGAAACCAAAAGCTGCAGGTACACCAGAGTCCGGCACGGGAACAACTAAATCTGCATTTACATCAGTTTCCTTTGCTAATTCTTTACCAAGTTTCTTTCGATATTCATAGGCACATATTCCATTTATTAAACTGTCTGGTCTTGCAAAATAAATATATTCAAATACACAAGGCCTTGGTTTTTGTTTAGGAAAAGGTTTAATGCTTTTTACACTGTTTTTCTCTATAACAACTATCTCTCCATTTTCGATTTCTCTAATAAATTTGGCTCCAACAATATCTAAAGCACAAGTCTCGGAGGCAAAAATATAAGAATTATTTAATTTACCTAAAACTAAAGGCCTTATTCCAAATGGGTCTCTAACTCCAACTAGTTTCTTATTAGTCATTAATATTAGTGAGTATCCACCTTGAATTTGAAAAAGTGTGTCAATTAATTTGTCTACAAATTTCTGTCTTTTTGATTTTGCAATTAATTGAACAATAGTCTCCGTATCACTAGTTGTTCTAAATATTGCTCCATCTTTCACCAAATTTTCTCTTAGTAACAAAGCGTTAGTGAGATTTCCGTTATGCGCAATACTAAGACCTCCCATATGTAAATCCGCAAAAAAAGGTTGAATATTTCTAATTGAAGTCTCCCCAGTAGTCGAATATCTATTATGACCAATAGCAAAGCTGCCGGGTAATTTATTCAATACGTCTTGGTTAGTGAAATGATCACCAACTAGCCCTTGTCTTTTTTCAGAGTGGTAATTTTTACCATCAAATGAAACTATTCCACATCCTTCTTGACCTCTGTGTTGCAAAGCATGTAACCCTAAAGCAACTAATGCAGAGGATTGATCGTGATTTGAAATTCCAAAAATTCCACACTCTTCTCTTAACTTATCTTTTTTAAATTTGTTCAATTTTCTCTTTGGTATCAATAAAATCATCACCAGATGGAAACTCTTCCACCAGTAAATCACTACCTTTTTTAATTAATTTAAATGAAATTGCATCTTCAGCTGATATATCCCAATTTTTGTAAGGATAAAACCAATTTAATATAGAGAATATACACACAGAAACAATATACCCTTTAAAAATACCAAAAAATAAGCCGAATGCTTTATCAATTGAACCTACCCCTGTCCAAGTAACAGCTCTACCCAATGCTTTACCAATTAAAATTGTCAAAAAGAGAGTAAAAATAAAAATTGCAACTCCCAAACCAATATTATTTATAAACTCAGACTCAATATAATCACTTACAATCGGTTGAAATTTTGGAACCAGAATAATTGTTACAATTGTTGAAATAACCCACTTCATAAATGAAATTAAGCTTAGGGAGAAACCCTTTAAAGAACATTGAATAACAAAATATGTAACAACTATTAATACTGCAATATCAAAATAATTTATTTTCTCTACTAAAACACCAAAATTCATGGTCGTATTAAATCTTTAACATTTTTATCAAAAGGTCTAAAAATAAGAAGTAATTTTGGTAACAAGGTTAAAACGGAAATCATTGCTAAAAGCATAGCAATACCTGTAAATACCCCAAAGTAAATTGTAGGTATAAAATTTGATAAAACTAAAATCGAGAATCCAAAAACAATAGTAATTGAGGTATTTAGAATAGCAACACCAACTGTGCTATGGCATCGATCTAAAGTTTTATTATAATCTTTAATTAATTCGAATTCTTCTCTAAATCTATAAATATAGTGAATACTGTTATCTACTGCAATTCCAATAGTAATAGCGGCAATTGTAATTGTCATCATATCCAAAGGTATATCCAATAGACCTATAATACCAAGTATAAAAAATGCAGCTAAAAAATTTGGAACAACCCCAATTAAAGCCAAAGTAATATTTCTAAATAATATAAAAAACATTAAGAATATTCCAAGAATTACAATTCCAAGAGTTAATATTTGGGATTTGAAAAGACTTTGTAAAAGATTATTAAAAAGAATCAAAACACCTGCAAGTTTATACTCTTCTTTTTCAAAACCTAACTTTGAATTTAATTCAAAATTTATTTTTTCAATTAAATCATTTCTTCTTAAGTCTTGGAGAGAGTCTTTTATTCTTACACTAATTCTTGCTTCATCCTTTTCTACAGATATATAAGGAAGAACAATTTCTTTTTTAATTTCATCTGGTATCTTACTATATAAAACTGCTATTTCTAAACTTTGAAGTTCTTTTTTATTTAAATCTTC
>CACHQZ010000005.1 GCA_902582165.1 uncultured Pelagibacteraceae bacterium | reverse complement strand
GGAAATGCTTATTCAGGAAAAGCAGTAAAAAAAATTTTTAAATTAAAAAAAAGACCAAAAATTAATCCGTTAATAGTTCATTATAATAATTATAAAGAAGCAAACAAAGACGTTATTTTAGATAAGAACTTTTTTAAACTTTATAAAAAATTTTGTCCAGGCCCTTTAACTTTTATTTTGAAAAAAAATACAAAATCAAAAATTAATTCTTTAGTTACAGCTAATTTAAATACTGTAGCAATTAGATTTCCAAGTAATAGAATAGCTAAGACCATACTTAAACTTTTAAATTTTCCTTTAGCTATGCCAAGTGCAAATATTGCATCGGGCGTTAGTCCTGTAAGTGCTCAAGATGTGTTTGAAGATTTTAAAAAAAAATTAAAAATTATAATAAATGGCGGTAAATCTAAAATTGGAATTGAGTCGACTGTAATTGATTTAACTGGAAAACCTAAAATACTCAGGCCTGGAATAATAAGCTCGAACGAAATAAAAGATTTTCTGAAAATAACTCTATCATCAAAAAGAAATTCTAAAATAAAATCTCCAGGTATGATGAAAAAACACTATTCACCTGGAATACCAATTATTTTTAAAGGAAAACCCTCTAAACTTAATCATGCTTACATTGTATTTGGAAGAAAACATAACAGTAATCAAAATTATTTTAATTTAAGCAAAAAAGCGAACTTGAGGGAAGCTGCGGCTAATTTGTATAAAATATTAAGAAAAATAAAAAAAAAGGGGTATAAAAAAATTTTTATAGATAAAATACCTAATCGTGGTCCTGGATTAGCTATTAATGATCGGTTATTAAGAGCATCAAAATAATGTTTATTGAAATTAAGAATTTAAGTAAAATTTATAACAAATACCTAGCGGTAGATAAAATCAATTTTCATTTAGAGAAAGACAAAACTATCGGCTTGCTTGGCCCTAATGGCTGTGGAAAAACTACAACTATAGGAATGATGTTAGGACTTGTTACTCCATCAAGTGGTGAAATTTTGATAGAAAATAAAAATTTAAACTCTTTTGGAAGAGATGAGATATTGAAAAGATTTAATTTTGCATCTCCGTATGTTGAGTTACCAAAAAAATTAACTGTAAGACAAAATCTCGAGATATATGGAAGATTGTACGGAATTAAAGATTTAAAAAAAAGAATACATGAAATTTCAAATGACTTAGAAATAAAGGAATTTTTTGAAAGAAAGACAGGTGAGCTTTCGTCAGGTCAAAAAAACAGAGTTTCTCTGGCTAAATCTTTAATTAATAAACCAGAAATTCTTCTTCTTGATGAACCAACAGCAAGTTTAGATCCTGATATTGGAGATTTCATAAGAAGCTATATTCAAGAATACAAATCAAAAAATAAAGTAACAGTTTTATTGGCCTCTCATAATATGAGTGAGGTAGAAAGACTTTGTGACAGTATAATTATGATGAGAAAAGGGAAAATTATTGATCAAGGCACTTGTGTAGACTTAATTAAAAAGCATGGAAGAAATAACTTAGAGGAAACTTTTTTAAAATTAGCAAGGAGCCAAGATGAATTTTAATAAAATTTATGCTTTAGGTTTAAGACATCTATATTTGATCATGAACTCTTTTCCAAGAGTTTTGGATTTGATTTATTGGCCTACTGTGCAAATCTTTTTATGGGGCTTCATATCTAAATTTTTTACTTTAAATTCAGAATATTATAATAATACAGTAGGTGTGATACTTACAGCGGCAATTTTATACGATTTTTTATTTAGAGCTAGTATAAGTTTTAATATGATGTTCCTTGAAGAAATATGGAGTAGAAATTTCACAAATTTATTTATTGCACCAATCAAAATTAGAGAAATAATAACGGCATTAACACTCACTGCTATTTTAAGAACTTTAATTGGTCTTGTGCCTGCTGTCTTAATTGCTATACCTTTATTTGGTGTTTCAGTTCTTAACTTGGGTGTACCGCTAATTTTTCTTTTACTCGCTCTATATCTATTTGGAGTTACTCTCGGTCTGTTAGTCACATCTGGCTTATTAAGATATGGACCATCATTTGAAAATATCGCATGGGCTAGCTTATTTTTTTTAGCACCTTTAGGATGTATATATTATCCTATAGAAATATTACCAACTACTCTTCAAATCATTGCAGAAGCACTGCCTTTGGTACATATTTTCGAAGAAATGAGAAGTATTTTAATGAATAACACGGTTAATTATTTAAATATAATAAAATCAATTGCTATATCTGTTATATACTTTGTTTTTGGTGTGATAATTTTTTACTTCTCTTATTTTGGAGCAAAAAAAAGAGGAACTTTAATGAATATGGGTGAATAGTATGCAAAGAAAAATAGAAATAATAAAAAAAAATGAGGGAAAACCTTTGGTTGTTAAGAATTGTTTTGATATGCAACAAATTGAAAAATTTCAAAACCTTTATAAAGAATTACCTATTACAGTTCATAATAAAAAACAAAACGTAATTAAAAAAAGGTGGCTTAATGATTACGGCAGTGAGGTAGAAAAAATTTATTATAGTCGAGTGAGACAAGAAATAGGGGATTTCAAATATGATAATTTAAAAACTGACGATGGAAGAGATATATTAGGTTTGTTTCAAGAAAGTTATAATCCTATCGGTTTGCATATAGACGGGGGATTTAATCTTGATGATCTTATTTTTAAACAAACATTAATTCCACTAACTCCAGTTGGCAGTACAGTAATATTTAAAAATAGATATTATGGTCAATCAACTAATTTTACCACGGACGAAGATGAGCTTAAAAAAAAAGATTTAAAATACGGTCAAAATAAAAGGTCCTCAGAACATATTGGGATGTTTGGAGACAAGCCATTTGATAAAAATCTTCATGAAAAATTCCTTAAACACGAAAAGTTAGAGAATCTCACAGGCCTTGAGATTGAGCTTATTTATGAGTGGGAGGTTGGATCAATGCTTATCTTTGATAGATCTAATTTACACTGCTCTTCCTCAGTTATTGAGGGAAAAAAATTAGGTCTTACTACTTTTACAAAGAAGTAGTATTACCTTACATATGTTAAATAAAATATTTTTTAAGTTCTATAGAAGTGTTATTAAGATTATACTACCAATTATTTTTAAAATATTTATAAGTCTCAGAGTAAATAGAAGAGTAATTAATTATTTACAAGAGAAGTCATACTTTAGTAATTCTAACCATAATTTTTCTCCAATAATTGAAAGCCTATTAAATTCAAAAAAACTTTTTGCATTAGATGTTGGGGCTCAAGGAGGTTTTAATTCTGATGGTTTTTTTTCAAAAAAATATATTAAGTTTTTTAATAATATATTGGTGGAGCCTAATACTGACGAAGCTAATAAACTTAATGACAACAATTTAATAAACAAAGGTCTTTGGAGTAAAAAGGAGGTAAAACAATTGAATATACTAGATAATAGGGTTGGTAGCTCATCAATATTTGAGCCAAATGAAAAAAATTTTGATTTGCACGATATTCCCTTAAAAGATTTCTCAAAATTTAAAGTAACTAGAACTGTTGATATTCACTGTGACACAATCGAAAAAATTTTAAACGAAAAAAATATTGATAATTTAGATTATTTAAAAATTGATACTCAGGGTTCTGAGCTTGAAATTTTAAAAGGTTTAGGAAAATATAAGCCTCTCCTAATAAAAATTGAGGTACATTTTTTTTCAATGTATAAAAAAGTTCCGAGCTGGAATGAGCTAGTAAATTACCTTTATAAACTTGACTATATTTTGATTGATTTGAAAGGTATTGGAAAACACATAACAAGAATTCCTGCTGAGGCTGATATGATATTTATACCAAATTTTGAAACAGAGGCTGGAAAAAAAATTATACATGATTCATATAAGAATTTTATTTCTTTGATGTTAATTTTTGGTCAAATAAAATTACTTAAAAGTCTAGTCTTAAGATTAAAACTTGATTTTGATAAAATAAAAGATTTTGAGGATTTATATTTTAATTAATGGCTATTTACGATTGCTTTCAATATTTTAATGAGGATGAAATGGTTGATCTACGGCTAAATATATTAAATGAGTACGTAGATTACTTCATAATTTGTGAGTCCAATAAATCGCATCAGGGTCATCAAAAAAAATTAAATTTCGATATAAATAAATTTCCAAAGTTTAAAAGTAAAATTAGATATCTAATTTCTAATTATGATGAGAGAATTGATTTTGAAAATCACAAAGGGGGAGAGTCGCCAATAGAGCAATTTCAAAGAAACTTTTTAATTAATGGTTTAAAAGATGCATTGCCAGATGATTACATAATACTCTCTGACTCAGACGAGATACCAGATTTAAAAAAAATGAATTTAATTAAAAAAAATAAAAAGTTTATAGCCTTCTCACAAAAAATGTTTATGTACAAAATTAATTTACAAAATTTAGAGGAAAGTGGCTGGATTGGATCAAAAATTACAAAAAAAAAAAATTTAATTACCATGCAAGAGTTAAGAGATTTAAAATTTAAGAAATATCCTTTCTGGAGAATTGATAAAAGAGATTTGCAAATAATTGAAGGCGGATGGCACTTTTCATTTTTACAAAGTCCAAATAAAATTTTGATGAAAATTAAATCTTTTTCACATGGAGAATATAATGACGGTTTTCTTAATGAAAAAAAAATTGAGGAAAAAATATTAAAAAATGAAGATATTTTTGGACGCAATCATAATTTAAAAAAGATAAGTCTAGATAATAGTTTCCCAAATTATATTCTAGAAAATAAAGATAAACTTAAAAAATGGTTGATTTAAGAATTGGTGCGCCGGATAGGAGTCGAACCCATAACCTCCGGAGCCGAAATCCGGCGCTCTATCCAGTTGAAGCTACCGGCGCATGGATATCAATTTAAATTAATTTATGAATAACTCAATGAAATTTTTTGTAAATAAAGATGAAAATTTAAAAAGAATTGATGTATTTTTGACTCAGAAAATACCAAATATTTCAAGAACCTATATAAAAAAATTGATAGTAGATGGGTTTGTAAAAATTAATAAAATTATAATTTATTCACCTTCGTCAAAAATTAGGATGAATGATCAAATTAATATTAATTTTCAAAAAAAAGTAACAAACAAAATTGTACCTAATAGAATTAGTTTAAATATTCTATTTGAAGATAATGATATTATTGTAATTAACAAACCAATAGGAATGGTTGTGCACCCTGGTGCTGGAAATGTAGAAAATACTTTAGTAAATGCTCTTAAATATAAATATAGTAATAATTTATCTTCTATAAATGGTAGCTTAAGACCTGGAATAGTGCATAGAATAGACAAAAATACAAGTGGATTGTTAGTTGTTGCTAAAAATAATTTTTCTCATTTTAAACTCAGTGAGCAGTTTGAGAATCACTCTTTAAAAAGAATCTATCAATGTTTAGTTTGGGGTGTTATTCGTCCATTAAGTGGTAGAATTGAAACATTTATTACTAGAAATCTTTATAAAAGACAGATTATGTCAGTAAGTGATTATAAAGGGAAAAAAGCTATTACAAATTATAAAACTCTTAAAACGTTCGTTCTAAATGAAGTTCCTAAGGTTAGTTTAGTCGAATGTAAATTAGAAACTGGTAGAACACATCAAATAAGAGTTCACCTAGAGTACAAGGGCTCCTCTATTATCGGAGATGATAAATATGGGAAAAAAAAATTAAGATTCAAAAAGATCAATGAAAAATTTTTAAATTATATATCGGAATTGAGTGGTCAATTACTACATGCGAAAACTTTAGAATTTATTCACCCAAGAACTAATAAATGGGTAAAATTTAACTCAAATTTACCTGACCATTTTCAAAATATATTGAATTTTCTTAATAATTTCAAAGGTTGAAATATATTGATAACTATATAAATCTATTTTTATGAGTGAAAAAAATAAAATTACAAATTTGCCTTCCCCATCTATTGGAGGATTATCAGTTTATCTTACGCAGATTAAAAAATTTCCAATGTTGGATGCTGAGGAAGAATATATGTTAGCAAAGAATTGGAGAGAGAGTGGTAATCTTCAGTCAGCACACAAGCTTGTTACAAGTCATTTGAGGTTAGTGGCTAAAATTGCAATGGGTTATAGAGGTTATGGGCTTCCTCTGAACGAGTTAATTTCAGAGGGAAATTTAGGTTTAATGCAGGCAGTAAAAAAATTTAATCCAGATAAAGGATTTAGACTAGCTACTTATGCAATGTGGTGGATTAAAGCCTCAATTCAAGAATATGTGTTAAGATCTTGGAGCTTAGTGAAAATGGGAACTACCACTGCTCAAAAGAAACTTTTCTTTAATTTAAAAAAGATAAAAAATCAAATAGCACCAGATCAAGATGGAGACTTAAGAGATGAACATGTAAAAGAAATTTCAAAAAGGTTAGATGTCGACTCTCATGAGGTTGTTAATATGAATAGAAGAATGATGGGGCAAGAAAAATCTCTAAATGATCCTATAAAAAGTGGTGAAACAGATGAATGGCAAGACTGGCTAGTGGATGACAGTCTTGATCAAGAACTTCTAATATCTCAAAAGCAAGAATTCGAAGATAAAAAACAATTATTAGAAAGTTCAATGAAAATTTTATCAGAAAGAGAGAAAGATATTATAATTGCAAGAAGACTTACTGAAAATCCAAAAACTCTTGAGGAACTGAGTAAAAAATTTAAAATAAGCCGTGAGCGTATTAGGCAAATCGAAACTAAAGCATTTGAAAAACTCCAGAAATCAATGATAAATGCTAATAACTCAAAAAACTTGCTACCACCAAATTAATTTTTAAACGGATCTTCAATCAAAATTGTGTCGTCTCTTTCAGGGCTTGTTGAAATGCTTGAAATTTTTGCACCCACAAAATCCTCCAAAGCGAAAATATATTTTCTCGCATTATCGGGGAGATCTTTTATATTTCTAATACCTTGAGTCTTACTTTTCCAACCTGGAAATATTTTGTAAATAGGTTTTATATTAAATTGATCTTCTGAAGCTGCTGGGAAATAATCTAGCTTTTTTCCATACAAAGTATATCCAACACACATTTTAATTTCATCTAATTCATCTAAAACATCTAATTTAGTTAATGCTATTCCGTCGATACCCGAAATTTTAATTGTTTGTTTAACTAAAATTCCATCAAACCAACCACATCTTCTCTTTCTGGCAGTTACCGTTCCAAACTCTTTTCCCCTTTCTCCGATTGTATTACCGATTTTATTTTTTAGTTCAGTTGGAAATGGACCTTCTCCAACTCTAGTAGTATAAGCCTTAGTAATACCTAAAATATAATCAATTTTTCCTGGACCAGTGCCTGAACCAGTTGCTGCCATTGCGGGCACAGTGTTTGACGAAGTAACATATGGATAGGTTCCATGGTCGACATCTAAAAGTACTCCTTGTGCGCCCTCAAATAAAATTTTTTTTCTATCTTTTTTGAACTCATCTAATTTATACCAGATAGGTTTTGCAAATTTTAGGATTTCTGGTGCAATTTTTAATAACTTTTTTTTGAGTACATCTTTTTTAAAAATTTTCTTTTTAAGACCTTTTCTGATCGCATTATGGTGTAGAAGAACATTTTCTAATCTACTATCGAGGTTACTTTCAGATCTTAAATCCATCACTCTAATAGATCTTCTGCCAACTTTATCTTCATAGCAAGGTCCTATTCCTCTTCTAGTAGTGCCAATTTTTTTTTTGCCAGCTGTATCCTCTCTTATCTCATCCATTTCCTGATGAAACGGTAGAATTAATGAAGATGACTCTGAAATCATAAAATTTGTAGGATTTACATTTATGCCTTGTTTTTTTATTTCTTTGATCTCATCTAAAAGAGCCCATGGATCTATTACTACGCCATTTCCAAGTATAGAAATTTTTCCATCTCTTACTATTCCTGATGGCAGTAATCTCAACTTAAATATTTTCTTTCCTATAACTAAAGTATGACCTGCATTATGGCCACCTTGGAAGCGTACGACAACATCCGCCTCACTAGAAAGCCAATCCACAATTTTTCCTTTGCCTTCATCTCCCCATTGAGAGCCAACAACTACAACATTTTTCATTTAATCAAATTCTTTATTAATTTTTATAGATACCAGATGGTTGATTGGACCATGTCCTTTCCCGTAATTTAAATTTGATCGTATAGCTTGGTTAACATATTTAATTCCTAACTCACAAGATTTCTTTACAGGTTTTCCACATGATAAAAATGTTGTAATAGCACTTGAAAGTGTACAACCTGTTCCGTGGGTATTTTTTGTTAATATCTTTTTATTAGAAAATATTTTTATTTCATTTTTATTTAAAAATAAGTCTTGTACTAATTTTGTTTTTTTATGCCCACCTTTAATTAAAACATTCTTAGCTCCATGATTAAGCAAAATTTTAGCGGCTTTTTTCATATCTTCTATATTTTTGATTTTAATATTAGTTAATATCTCTGCCTCAGGTAAGTTCGGAGTTATCATGTATATTTTATTTATCAATTTATTTTTTAAACAATTAATACCTTCCTGATTAATTAACTTGGTTCCACTTTTTGCAACCATTACTGGATCTAAAATAATTTTTTTAGTTTTAATATATTTAAGAGATCTAATGACAGTTTTTATTACATTAGATGAATGAAGCATACCTATTTTGACAGCATCTGGTTTGATATCTTCGGAGGTAAAAAGTATTTGATTTTCAATTTCTTTTGTTTTGATAGAGATAATAGATTTAACACCTTTAGTATTTTGAGCAGTAACGGCTGTAATTGCAGTCATGGCAAAAGAACCTAAAGATGTTATTGTCTTTATGTCAGCTTGAATTCCAGCTCCACCTGATGAATCTGATCCTGCAATTATTAAAATTTTAGACTTAGGTTTCAATTTATTTTATTGATTTTACAATTATTTTTATACATTTTAAAATCATTTTTTTATCATAAGACTCTGCCATAATTCTAATCTTCGGCTCAGTGCCAGATTTTCTAACTAATATTCTCCCTCGTCCTGAAATTAATTTATTTGCATCTGAAATTGCTTTTTTGCATTTTTTGCTTTTAATTATATCTTTATTCTTAACTACAATATTTTCTAATATTTGCGGCAACGGCTTAAAAACATTAAGTAACTTGCTAGCTTTTCTTTTTTTTCTTAAAGAAAATAAAACCTCAAGTGCTACTAATAAACCATCTCCAGTTGTGGCAAATTTTCCAAGAATAATATGACCAGATTGCTCACCGCCTAAATTAAAATTTAATTTTTTCATTTTTTCTTTAACATATCTATCTCCAACTTTTGATCTTAAAAATTTTATATTCTGTCTTTTCAAAAATTTTTCCAATCCATAATTAGACATCAATGTACCAACCACTCCCCCTTTTAAAATTTTTTTTGTTTTCCATCTATTCGCAAGCATCGCGATTATTTGATCTCCATCAATAATTTTTCCTCTTTCATCACACATAATAACTCTATCTGCATCTCCATCAAAAGAAATGCCTATATGAGCTTTATATTTGCTTACAGCTAACCTTATTTTTGAAGGATTCGTAGATCCACAATTTTCATTAATATTAAAACCGTTAGGTTTTACTCCAATTGGGTATACTTTAGCCCCTAAATCCCTCAATAATTTGGGTGCTGCTTTATAAGATGCGCCATTTGCACAATCAATTACAATTTTCATGCCTTTCAAATTAAATTTTTTTGGAAAATTATTTTTTAAAATTCGAATGTATTTATCATTTCCATCTTCTAATCTTTTTACTCTACCAAGTAACTTTGGATTTGTGAGTTGTTTTGTATTTTTGGCATCAATTAATTTTTCAATTTTTTTTTCAATTTTATCTGAAAGTTTCATACCATCGGGACCAAAAAGTTTTAAACCATTATCATAGTGAGGATTGTGAGAAGCTGTTATCATTATCCCCATATTCGCTTTCATAGATTTAGTCAACATTGCTAATCCATTTGTAGGAAGCGGGCCTAATGTAAAAACATGCATTCCTCCTGAGACAAGTCCAGAGACCAAAGCAGGTTCTAGTGTGTATCCTGATAAACGAGTGTCTTTAGCAATAATTGCGATTTGTTTATTCTTCTTTTGATTTTTAAAAAAAGTGCCTGACGCCAAACCAAATTTAAAAAACTTTTCTCCAGTAATGTTCCCTTGATTTACTGTACCTCTTATACCATCAGTACCAAAATATTTATTTTTCATTTTTTTGATAAAAACTCTTTAAAAACAATCATTCCTTGATTAACTTCACTAACATTATGCACCCTAAATATTTGAACACCTTGCATTAATAAATAAATTACCGAAGCTAGAGTGCCCCCTAATCTCTCCTTGCTGTCAAATTTTCCAGAGATTTGACCAATAAATCTTTTTCTCGACGTACCAACAAGTATAGGCAATCCTAAGCTGTGAAACAAAGAAATTTTAGTAATTAAAGTCAAATTATGTTTCAAAGTTTTACCAAATCCTATCCCTGGATCCAAAATAAATTTTTTATCTCCTTTGTTTAATTTAATTTTTTTTTCAAAAAAATCATAAATATCCAATAATACGTTTTTATAGCTAGGATTAATTTGCATTGTTTGGGGTGTTCCCTGCATATGATGAAGAACTTTTGAAATTTTGTAAACTTGTAATTTTTTAAGAGAATATTTGTCATATTCAAAACCAGAAACATCATTAATTAAATCTACGCCATGCTTAATTCCTTTTACCATTAAATTTGTTTTTCTCGTATCAAAAGATAAACAATACTTATTATATCTTTTTTTAAAATGCTTAATAATAAAATTTACTCTTTTCCACTCAGTTTTTTCATTGACGGGTTTTGATCCTGGTCTGGAAGACTCACCTCCAATATCAATAATTCTCGCACCAGCTTTAATCAAATAATCAATCTGCTTCAAAGATTTTATTTTAGAATTAAACTTCCCTCCATCCGAAAAACTGTCTGGAGTTAAATTTAATATTCCCATAATAGAAGGTGAAGAAAAATTTATAAACTTTAAAAAATTTTTTCTTTTTGATATAATTTTTTTTAAATCAGATAAAGTCTTTTTTTTTTGATTTTTAGAGAGTTTTTTAATTTCTTTTATCAATATAATTTTGCTTGATACTTTATTATTTTTTCTTGTGTATATTTCGACACTATCGAATGCTAAATTTTTATTTCCACATAATGGGAATGCGTGTTTTTTCTTGATTAGTGTTTGTGCTTGATTTCCGTAATAAAAATTACACGCTCTTGTGTAATATTTTATCATTTTAGATCACAGGTTTTGGTTTCAAACCTAGTGATCCTAAAGCAGATGCGGCTTTATTGTTATCCTCGCTATCTTCCTCTTTAAATGATCTTGTTGGCTTAATATTCTTTAATATGAGATCTCTAATCTCATCACCTGATAAAGTTTCATAAACAAGTAAAGCTTTAGCAATTTTATGAAGGTCATCTAATTTTTCATTAAGTATTTTCTTAGCTCTATCGTAACCTTTGTCTACGATTTTTTTTACTTCAGCATCTATTTTTTTTGCTGTTTCCTCTGACATATTCTGTTGTTTAGTAACTGACCTTCCTAAAAAAACTTCTTCCTCATTTTCACCGTATGCAACAGTTCCTAGCTCAGTGCTCATACCATATTTTGTAACCATATTTTTTGCCATTTTTGTAACCATATCAATATCTGAAGAAGCTCCAGAGGTAACTTTATCGTGTCCAAAAATTATTTCCTCAGCTATTCTTCCACCCATTGCTACAGCAATATCGGCGTGCATTTTTTCTCTTGAAACTGATAAATGGTCTCTCTCTGGCAATCTCATTACCATTCCGAGAGCTCTACCTCTTGGTATAATGGTAGCCTTATGAATAGGGTCTGATGCTTGTTCGTTCAGTGCTACAATTGCGTGTCCACCTTCGTGATAAGCAGTTAGTTTTTTTTCATCCTCGGACATAACCATTGACCTTCTCTCGGCTCCCATCATTACTTTATCTTTGGCCTCTTCTACATCTGACATTGTAACAACTCTTTTATTTTTTCTTGCGGCGAGAAGAGCTGACTCATTTATTAAATTTGCTAAATCTGCTCCAGAAAAACCAGGTGTTCCTCTAGCTATTGTTCTTAATTTAACGTCAGGACTAATATTGATTTTCTTGACATGAACTTTTAAAATTGCCTCTCTACCAACTATATCGGGGTTTCCAACAACAACTTGTCTATCAAATCTTCCAGGTCTTAGTAATGCTGGGTCTAAAACATCTGGCCTGTTAGTTGCTGCAATTAATATAATTCCCTCATTAGTATCAAATCCATCCATTTCAACAAGTAATTGGTTAAGTGTTTGTTCTCTCTCATCGTTTCCACCTCCTAGTCCAGCGCCCCTACTTCTTCCAACTGCGTCTATCTCGTCTATAAAAATTATGCATGGAGAATGTTTTTTACCTTGTTCAAACATATCCCTAACTCTTGATGCACCAACCCCAACAAACATTTCAACAAAATCAGAACCTGAAATTGAGAAAAATGGAACGTTAGCTTCCCCTGCTATAGCTTTTGCTAATAATGTTTTTCCTGTTCCAGGTGGTCCTATTAAAAGTGCGCCTTTTGGAATTTTTCCTCCTAAACGACTAAATTTTTTTGGATCTTTTAAAAATTCTACTATTTCTTCAACTTCTTCTTTGGCTTCCTCTACACCAGCCACGTCATTAAAAGTAACTTTTCCTTGAGCTTCATTAAGTAGCTTAGCTTTAGATCTCCCAAAACCCATAGCACCGCCTTTTCCTCCTTGCATCTGTCGCATAAAAAATATCCATACACCAATAAGAAGAAGCATTGGAAACCATGATAACAAAATTCCTAATAATGAAGGCATCTTATCCTCTGTAGGTGTTGCCACAATGCTTACACCGCTAGATGAAAGCTTATCTACTAGCTCTGGGTAATTTGGGGAATAAGTTGTGAAAGATTTACCGTCAGCTAATACTCCGTTTATATTATTTCCTTGAATCTTAACTTCAACAACTCTACCTGCCTCTACTTCATTTAAAAAATTTGAAAAGGAAAGAGAATTTTTTTCATTATTCAATTTATTTGGGTCTTGAAACATATTGAATAGCCCTACTGAAAGTAGAACTATTATCACCCACATAACTAGATTTTTTAAATTCATGATATCTAAATAGTCATTTAAAATTATTTAACAAGTATATTCTAATAAAAATTAGGTTGTAAATAAGACAAAATAGAACTTTTAAGGGTTTTTTTTAAGGTCTTTCTTTTGTTAACGTTAATTTTTCGCTATTTTTGATAAATATGCATCCACCCAATGTAAATTTATTACCAGCTTTATTTTCAAGTTTATTGATCAAATTTATTACCTTTTTTGACCTTGGGTTGTAGTAATTGTTTTTTAGTTTTTTGATTGATGCATTAATTACTTTTATTTTCATTTCTTGATTAAGCTTTTTAAATCTATTCATATCAATAATTATTAAATTATTTCTATAATTCTGAACTACATTTTTATATTCCTTGGTGAAGTATTTTTCTAATGTTTCTTTACTGGACGCTAAGTGTTTAATAGACTTTATGATTTGAGTATATTCTATCCCGCTCGCCTCCAATGGTTTTTTTAAATTTCTGATTTTTGGTCTTAAAAACTTAGTATCAGTATTTGTAGGATCTGAAATAAATTTTCCAAAAATAAGTCTACTAATTTTTATTAAATGCACCTTTTTTATATCTAGAAGTGGTCGATGTAATTTTATATTTGGTTTAATTTTATAAATTGGTTTCATGGATGATAATCCTGTCAGCCCACTACCTCTTGAAAGCCTTATAAAAAAAGTCTCTACCTGATCTTCTAAATTGTGAGCTGTGATTAAATTATTAATCTTCTTTTTTTTGCAAAATTTTAATAATAAATTATACCTAATATTTCTAGCTTCACTTTGGATATTTTTTTTTATGAGTTGCTGATTAGATACTATATTTAAATTAATTTTTTTTTTAAAAAGCAGTTTTTTAACTTTGATAGCTTCTTGAGAAGATTTTTTTCTAATATTATGATTTATTAAAACGTAAAAGAATTTGGTTTTATTTTCATAATGAAAAGATTTTGTTAGTGCAACTAAAGCTAAACTATCAGGTCCTCCAGAAACAGCAACAACAAAAGTTTTTTTTTTGAAGTTTTTTAATTTTATCTTAAATTTTAAATATATTTCATGTAATTCTTTAAAATCTTTAAAATAATTCTTAAGAATTACATTTGAATTTTTTTTGCTCATACTGAGCTTTTTGTAACACAGACTTACTTGCTTTTGGGTATTCTTTTTTAAGTCCTGAAATCATTTTACAACCTTGATCTTTTTCCCCAAGTTTGACCATAGTTATTCCTAATTTTAAAAGATTGTCTGGCGCTTTTTTGCTTTTTGGATAATTTTGATAACCGTCCAAGTAAGCTGTGGCAGCATCTGAATACAATTGTCTTATCCTAAAAGTTTCGCCATACCAGTACTGGGCACTTCCTGCTAAATCATGATCTTTGTTTGTATCGATAAATTCTTTTAAAGCAAATTCAGCAGTTTCATAATCACCGATTTTCATAAAACTTACCGCAAACTCATACTGTTCTTTGGGTTTTTTGTTTGTAGGTAATAATGAGTCTTTTGGTTTAGGTTCTTCAGAGATCACGGTTTGAGCTGCTTCAACTGAATTTATTGTTTGTTGTTTTGGTAAATTGGAAGTTTGATAAGCTGGTGTTGAACCAAAATCTTGGGGTTTGCTTGTTCCTGGTAAAATTACTTTTTCTTTTTTAGGAGTTTCAACATTTGTATTTTCTAAATCTGAGAACCTAAGTTGATTATCTGATTGAATTTTAGTTACTCTGGTCGATAATTTATCCAATTTAAAATTTACTTCCTCAAATTTATTTGTAAGTTGTCTGAATTGATCTTCAATTTTATTTAATTTTAACAAATGTTTTGTTAAAATATCTTCATTTAAACCGTCTGACTTCATTAAACTTGAAGCATTTGAGGACGTTAAATCAGATTTCTGATAAACAGCTTTCTCTAAAGTTTTAAGATCTTTTGTTATTACTTGAATTTGATCTGAAATTGATTTTAAATATATCTCTTCTTCCTCGGCTTTTAGATTATTTATAGATGTGATCAAACAAATTACTAAGTAAACAAAAAAAGTTCTTATATTTAATAAATACAACATCATTAATATTTATTTTTATATAATGGCAAAAAAAAGACCCTTTAATAAAATAGCTTATTAAAGGGTCTTAAAAAAACTTAATTAATTTACTTTAACCGTAACTGATCTTCTATTTTGAGACCAAGATATTGGTGAAGACTTTGGATTTACAGGTTTTTCCTTACCGTAACTGATAACAGAAATTCTTTTTCCTGAAATACCGTATGTCATCAGATAATCTCTAGCAGCATTAGCTCTTCTTTCACCTAAAGCTAAGTTGTATTCTCTAGTTCCTCTCTCGTCTGCGTGACCTTCTATAGTAACGTTAAGATCTTTATTTTTTCTTAAGAAAGTTGCTTGTTTTCTTAAAGTAGCTCTTGAGGCAGTAGTTAAAGAAGATTTGTTTGTTGCAAAAAACACTCTATCAGGAACTCCAGATGCTAAATACTCAACTGTTTCTTTTCCAGTGTAAACATCTCCATCAATATCACCTGACTTTTTAGCTGTCGAACATGCGCTAAGTATCAATGTCGTAAAAATTACGAGTAATATGTTTTTTAAATTCTTTTGTAATGTCATTTTTTCCCCTAGGTTCATTGTGGTTATTTCAAATTATTAGAAAGTTTTCAAGCATATTTTACATAAAATTTTACCTTACTTTGATAATAATGAGGACCAAGATGGGTCTGAAGCGTCGGTTTTAGTGGAAAGTCTCCTTTCATTATAACCAGTTATATCAATTGACCATAGTTTTGCTGAAAACCCCTCTCCTTTCTCACCAGCTTTAGTTTCTCTATAAAAAACTAATACTCTTCCATTAGGTGACCAAGAAGGTGCTTCTTGATAATAATTTTCTGTCAATAATCTTTCTCCCGTTCCATCAACTCTCATTACTCCAATATAAAATCTTCCTTTGTGCATTTTCGTGAAAGCTATTAAATCTCCCCTTGGTGACCAAACTGGAGTTCCGTAAATTCCTTTACCAAAAGTTACTCTCTTAACATTACTACCGTCACTTCTCATAACATATATTTGCTGTAAGCCACTTCTATCAGAGTTAAAGGCAATAAATTTTCCGTCAGGTGAAAATGAAGGTGAAGTGTCAATTGAGGAGTGTTCTGTAATTCTTTCTACCACTCTTGAGTTTAAATCCATTGTGTAAATGTCAGAATTACCATCTTTTGCAAAACTCATAATAATTTTTTTTCCATCAGGTGAAAATCGCGGTGCAAAAGTCATACCAGGAAAATTTCCTACAACCTCTTGTGTTCCTGTTTCTATATCTAACAAATAGACTCGAGGCATGTTTCTAAAATAAGACATGTAAGTAACCATTTGATTAGTTGGATTGAATCTTGGAGTTAAAACCAATTCATTCCCTAAAGTAAGATATTTAGTATTTGATCCATCCTGATCCATTATCGCAAGTTTTTTAACTCTTTGATTTTTTGGACCACTTTCTGCAACGTAAATAATTCTAGTGTCGAAATATCCCTCTTCACCAGTCAATCTTTCATAAATTTTGTCTGAAATTATATGAGCGACTCTTCTCCAATTAGATGGAGTTGTTGTAAAAGCCAAAGCAACCATTTCTTTTGCTGCAGTAAGATCCCAAAGTCTAAACTCAACTTTTAATTTATCTTTGTTAACAAGTAATTTACCTGTAACCAGAGCTTGAGCTTTAATTAATCTCCAATCCTCAAACCTTGGTTTTAGATGAGCTATATCTGGCTTTTGAACAAAAGCTTCTTTTTTAAGAGGATTAAATAGTCCTGTGTTTTTAAAATTTTTTTCTATAATTTTAGATATTTCCTCTCCTAGCTCTCTAACATTTAGATCCTCTTGTTTTTCAGACTTTGGATCAACATGGAGTGGAGAGACTGCAATAGGTAAAGGGTCTAAATTTCCCCGAGTAATATCTACTTGGATTAATGCATAAGCTTTAGAGATAAAAATTAAACTTGATATTAATATTAAGACAAACTTTTTCATTTCAACCTTTTAACATTTCAGCCGGATTAAAGTTCAACTGTAAATCTTTCCATTTTTCATATCCAGTTGGCGGTACTTTTAGCGGCTGACATAACCTTACGGCTCTTAAAGCGCTCTCCGCAAGTACTTTATAAAATTTCTGCCCTGGTCTATTCATTCTTTCATGATCTAAAATTTCTGACTTCATAATTGTTCCATCTTTTTTCAAATTTAACTTAATTCTTACCAAGAGGTTATCATCATAAGGCAAGCCTATAGGAATACTCCAGCATCCAAAGATTTGGGCTCTCAAAGCATCTTCCTCAGATAAACTTAGACCAGTTGCAAAAGTATTTTTTTGATTGCTTTGAGTGATTTGATTTGTTTTTTTTTGTTCAATAGCTTCTATTTCTTTTGCCTTATCAATTAAAGCGGCTATTTGATTTGTATCGATAATTTCTTTTTTTTCAAATTCTGATGATTGTCTAATTTGAGGTTTGATATCCTCGGGGTTTTGTTTTTTTTTAATTAATTGTTTTTTTTCTTTATTATCATTAGGTAGGGGAATCCTGTCAGGCTTTTCTTTTGCTTTTGCAGCTGGTGGCGCTTGTTCTGAGACAACTCTTTCTTCCTCTTTTTTTTTTGTTTCTTCAATTATTTTTCTAGCTTTTGGAGCGTAGGGAATAACAGTTTTGTCGGAGATCTGTATTAGCTCTACTGATACAATTGGCGGTAATTCTATAGGTTCTCTAATCATAAAAGGTAAGCTCAGAGCAGTTAGTAAAATCATTATTGAGTGAAATGTTAATGAAAATATTAAACTCCTTGTCATATATCATCCTATTGCTTGTATGGTTCAGATATTAAGGCAACTTTTGAAAACCCAGAACCTGATAAAGTTCCCATAACCTCTAAAACTCTTCCATAATTAATATTTTTATCTCCTCGAACGTATATTCTCGTATCTGTTCTATTTTTTGCTATTGCTAATAATTTTGGAATCATCTTTTGGTAAGTAACTTGATGTTCTTGAATATAAATCTCTCCTTTAGAATTAATACTAATAGTTAAAGGCTCTTGATCATCAGGCAAAGAGTCTGCTGAAGACTCAGGTAAATCTACCTGAACTCCAACTGTCAATAATGGAGCTGTAACCATAAAAATTATTAGCAACACCAACATAACATCCACAAATGGAGTTACGTTAATTTCACTCATTGGTTCTTTTCGTGAACGATTAAATTTAAAAGCCATTTTAAATTATTGATAGAAATCTTTTTGAAAAATTTTCAATCTTTGAAAAATATCTCTGAGAGTCACTGTTAAATTTATTATATGCAACTACTGCTGGGATTGCAGCTAGCAAACCCAATGCTGTAGCAAATAAGGCCTCGGCGATACCTGGCGCTACAATAGCTAAGCTAGTGTTTCTTGAAATTGCAATTGATTGGAAAGAATTCATTATTCCCCATACCGTTCCAAATAAACCAATGAATGGAGCGGTTGATCCAATAGTTGCTAAATAAGTGAAATTTTTTTCAACTTTCTTCTGTTGAGTATCTGTAGCAATTTCAAGAATTCTCTCTACTCTAGCTGACTGCACAGAAGCTGACTGTCTCTTGGTCTTTAAAAGTTCTGTCATTGCAGCTTTAAAAATTAAAGTTGCTGGATCGTTAGAATTAACTGGTAAATTATTATTGAAGCTTTCTGCAGATTTAGCTTTCCAGAACTTTTTCTCAAAGTCATCTGTGGACTTATTTATTGATTTGAATAGTTTAAATTTATCAAAAATTAAAGCCCAAGAAAAAATTGAACTTAAAATCAATAAAATGATGACAAATTTTACTACAAAGTCTGCTCTTAAAAACAAACTTAAAAGCGAGAAGTCACTTGAACCACCTAAACCAACTACTTGTGCAGCAATATCTTGTTCCATTAATGTTAATTACTTTTAGAATGTGTCATGAATTTGGCGTATTTGATATCAAAATTTAATTAATCTCTTTAAATTTGGTCTCACTATAAAATCTAGCTATTAATATAGCGTCTGATTTGTTCACATCTTTTTTTTTGGAAAGTTCATTGGATAAACTTGGATACATTTCAATGGCTTTTGTTCTGCTAGAGTCTTTTGAGGAATTAATTAATTCAAAATGTTTTTTCCATTTTGAAGGCCTTACAAAAAAGATAGGAAGATTTAGAGCGGCGCAAACACCTTTTATAGCTCCAAATGTTTGACCAAAATTAAACATGCTTGTAACACCTTGTCCTGGCATCGCGTTTACCTGTTCTACTACCACAACAACTTCGTCATCTTTTAAAGTATTTTCTCTAATGATATTGACGAGTTGAGCACTATTAAGTTGTCTTTTATTCTTTTTTCCCTCAGACATTACCGGAATGTCAAACAAACCTAATACCTTATTTTCCTTTAAAATCGCAATAGCTCCACTTAAGCCAGGGTCAATTCCAATAATTTTCATCTATCAAATTTTTGTAAATTAACATTTAAAAATATATTCTGTACATCATCTAATTGTTCAAGTAAGCCTAATATTTCAATTATTTTATCTTTTTGAGTTACATTTAATTCTAAATAATTAAGAGCTCGCCACTCGATAGCAGAATAAGCTAAACTAAAATTTTTTTTTTCAATAAAAGTTTTTACTTTATAAAAATCCTCTTTTCGAGTAACTACTTCGTACAATTCGCCAATAAGAGTGCAATCTTTTGCTCCAGAATTTATAGCCACTTCAAAAACTTCCTCTTCATTTAAATTATTTTTATCTATTTGGATAATGCCACAATTTACAAACATATGTGAGGTTGATCCTGTTTCTCCTAAACGACCACCATTTTTTTGTAAAATAGTCCTTATACTTGATGCAGATCTATTTTTATTGTCTGTTAGCGTTTCAATTATGAGTGCAGTATTAAATGGGCCAAAACCTTCGTACCTTAAATTTTCGTAATTTTTTTCATTAACAGAATCAGATTTATTAATTGCCCTTGATATATTATCTTTTGGCATATTAGCCTGTTTAGCTGCTTGAACAGCTGAACGTAATCTTGGGTTCATGTCAGGATCTTTATCTCCTAATTTTGCAGCTACAGTAATCTCTCGGGAAAGTTTAGAGAATATTTTTGCTCGCTGTTGATCTGCTCTTCCCTTTTTATGTTTTATTCCAGCCCAATGTGAATGTCCTGCCATTGTTATCGCTCTAAGTTCCCGCCTAAAATTAATCTAGTTGCTTTTTTTGCTAAGCCTGTTTTTTCTGAAGCTTCAACTATAATACCTGATAGGGTTCCTTCTCCATCAGAGGGAAAATGTTTAATTGCGTCTTTATCTTTAAAAAATTTTTTTATTGAATTTTCTTTATTCATTCCGATTACAGAATTATAATCACCGCACATACCGATATCTGTTTGATAGGCTGTACCTTTTTCTAAAATCCGCGTATCAGCGGTCGGAACATGCGTGTGAGTACCAACTACACAAGTTGAAATCCCATCGAAAAAATGCCCGATAGCCATTTTTTCACTTGTAATTTCTCCATGGAAGTCAACTATCAAGAAATCAACATTTTGTTTTAATGTAAAGTTTTTACAAATTTTTTTTGCAGTTACAAAAACATCATCTGTTTTTCTCATAAAAATATTTCCCATTAAGTTTATCACTCCAATTTTATACTTTCTATTCTTATCTAAAAAAATTCCATGTCCTCTGCCAGGAGAGCCTTCAACCAAATTTGCAGGTCTTAATAATCTATTTTCTTTATCAATAAACTTAGAAGTTTCCATTTTATCCCAAATATGATTTCCTGAAGTAATTACATCAATACCTAATGAGAAAAAATCTTTAACAATATCTTCGGTAATACCTTTTCCATCATCTGCAGCATTCTCTCCATTTATTACTGTAAAATCTATTTGATTTTGATCAAGGACGCTCTTTAGATTTTTTTTTAAAGCTTTACGACCAGCTAAACCCATCACATCACCAAGTACTAAAATTTTTATCAAAAAATTCCCTTTTCAGTTATTATTTTGTCTAATTGAACATCTGTTTTTGTTTTTGGGAGTTTATGATATTTTTGAAAGTAAAAAGCAACTCCGATTGTTAAAATATTTTTTTTTCTTTCTAAATATCTATTCAAAAAACGATCATAATAACCCTTTCCATAACCAAGTCTATTTTTTGCCTTATCGAATGATATTAGAGGAACTAAAAGTATATCAGGTATTATTGATTTGGTTCTTAAAGGCTCAGGTATCCCAAATTTATTGACTGTCAAAACATCTCCTATTTTCCATCTATGAAAATTCATCGAATTATTTTGTTCAATGATTGGAAGAAGAAATTTAAAATGAGATGCTTGTTTATTTTTGAAAATAGCGAAAACATTTACCTCTGAAAAAGTTGGATAGTAAAGAGATAAGTTGATTTTTTTACTCTTATATTTTTTCTTTATTAATTGAAAAAGAGGATTAAAAAATTTTTCATTAATCTCATAATATTTTTTCTTACGTTTTAAAAGAAAATTTTTCCTTAATAAACTTTTATCCATCTATTGGATTTTAGAAAGATGCTCTGTATTTGAGATTATTTTTTCTAGAGACTGCGTTGTTTTATCTAGCATTGACTCGTACAATGAATTATTTTTTTCAATCATTTCCTTAAATTTATCTAATTCACTATTTAATTGTTGCGTCTCAATATCTTTGCCTTTTTTGTACTCTATTGCCAAAGATCTTATTTCCCTAAATTTATTTGATATTTCATCTAATTTGTTTTTTTGATGAGTAACTTTTTGTTTTAAATCAAAATATTCATCAATTAATTTTATAGTAGTAATTAGCAGTAGTTTATTTTCTCCGATATTACCTAGTTTTTCTTTAAGCTCAGAGTATTTTCTGTCTAAAAACTGGGTAAGTTTTTTCAAGGACTCCTCTTGTCCATCGTCGCAAGATAACAAATAATCTTTATTATTAAATTTAATATTTACATTTGCCATTTTTCAATATCTGAAACTAATTTTTCAGTTTCCTGATTTAGCTCGTCTAACTCCCTGTTAAAATTATCTTCTAATTCTGCTCTCTTTTGAGCTTCATTTTGTAAACTCTTTATTTTATCTTTTAAATATTTGTGTTCTCTTAGTAAAACTTGATTTTTATTTTCGATTTCATTTTTTTGTCTCAATATTTCATTTTTTTCAGTTTTAATTTTTTCAATTTCATAAGTCGGGTGTGAATAACTAAGTGAAAGTGAATTTAATTTATCAATTAGTTGAATTAAATTTTTTTCTTTTTTTTCAATTATACTCATAAAATATTATATCATAATATTGATATACTTAGTTTAAGTCTATATAGGTTATTAAAAGTGAGCATTAATTTAAATCAATTATCAAACGCAGTAAGATTTTTATCAATCGATGCTGTGCAAAAAGCGAATTCTGGTCACCCTGGTATGCCTATGGGAATGGCTGATGTTGCTACTGTGTTGTTTAAATACCACCTGAGGTTTAATCCTAAAAATCCTGATTGGATCAATAGAGATAGATTTATTTTATCAGCAGGACATGGATCGATGCTTTTATACTCACTTCTTTATTTAACAGGCTATAAATCGGTTTCACTAGAGGATATAAAAAATTTTAGACAATTTAAAAGTATTTGTGCCGGTCATCCGGAATACAAAAAAGGAACTGGAATTGAAACAACCACTGGACCTTTAGGTCAAGGCTTAGGTAATGCTGTTGGTATGGCTATTGCTGAAGAAATTTATAGAAAAAAATTTGGTTCAAATTTTATTAATAATAAAACTTACGTGATTGCTAGTGATGGAGACTTTATGGAGGGAATTAGTCATGAGGTAATGAGTTTAGCAGGACATTTAAAATTAAAAAATTTAATAGTTTTTTTTGATAATAATAAAATATCTATTGATGGTTCCACTTCCTTGAGTGTTTCCGATAATTATAAAAAAAGATTTGAGGCCTATGGTTGGAACTTTTTAGATATAAATGGACACAATGAAAAACAAATATCTAAAGCAATTTCAAAAGCATGTAAATCGAATAAACCTACTATTATATCATGTAAAACTATAATTGGCTTTGGATCCCCAAACAAATCTGGAAAGGCTTCTTCCCACGGCTCTCCTCTTGGTAATGAAGAAATCGAACTAGTAAGAAAAAAACTTAAATGGAAAAATAAACCGTTTGAGATTCCTCAAGAAATTTTAGATGAATGGAGAAAAATTGGTAAAAGGGGTGAAATATTGGAGAAAAAATGGCAACAAACAATTAATAAAAAGAATTCAAAAAATAAAAATGTTTTAGACAAAAATTTTACAAATTCTAATTTGAGCAACCTAGAAAACTTAATTGAAAAAGAAAAAACTAAATATTATGACTTAAAGCCTAGCTTAGCTACTCGGCAATGCTCTATGGCATCAATTGAAAGTATTTCTGCTTTACTCCCACAACTCATAGGTGGTTCTGCTGACTTGAGCGGATCTAATAATACTAAAACTAATAATTCAAAAATTATTAATTCAAAAAATTTCGATGGAAATTATATACATTACGGAGTTAGAGAACACGGTATGTCAGCAATAATGAATGGTCTAGCTCTTTATGGGGGAATAATTCCTTATGGAGGAACTTTTTTGATTTTTTCTGACTATAGTAAACCTTCAATAAGATTGTCTGCCTTGATGGGTCTGAAAGTAATATACATTTTTTCTCATGACTCAATAGGTTTAGGAGAAGATGGTCCAACTCACCAACCTATTGAACAGCTTACTGGGCTTAGAGCAATTCCAAATTTAAACGTTTTTAGACCTGCAGATATAAATGAAACTTTGGAGTGCTGGGAGATAGCATTAAAAAGCGATAGGACACCTAGTGTCATTGCGTTATCAAGACAAAAAGTCCCTTACATTAATCCAACAAATACAAAAGAGAATAAGTGTGAAAAAGGTGCGTACGTAGTAAATATTACCTCTCATGAAAGTAACCTAACAATAGTCGCTTCAGGTACAGAGGTAGAACTTGCTCTTAAAGTTCAAGAAAGACTTAAAGAAAATAATATTCATTCCAAAGTAGTTTCAATGCCATGTATGGAGCTTTTTGACAAACAGTCAGAAGATTACCGTAGAGATATTTTAGAGGACAATTCATTAATTGTGACAATAGAAGCCGGGAATATAATGTCTTGGAAAAAATACATAAAGAATAAAGGACTTAATCTTGGTATAAACAAATTTGGAGAAAGCGCCCCTTATAAAGAAGTATACAAATATTTTAAATTATCAGAGGAAGATATTACAGGTATTATCCAAAAAAAATTAAGAGAGTAGTTAATGGATAAAATAAATTTCTTTCCTGATGAGCTAATAGTTGAAAACCAAAAAATTATTCTAAGATTGGATTTGAATGTTCCAATAAAAGATCAAAAAATAACTGATGATACTAGAATTATACTGTGCTTGCCATTTATTAAAAGATTAATAGAAAAAAAAGCTAAAATAATAATAATAAGTCATTTAGGTCGTCCTAAAGGAGTTAAGGTTCCTGAATTGTCCTTAATACCAATTTATAGATATCTTAAAAATGCGCTTAAAACTAATGTATTTTTTTTTAAAGGAGACCTCGATAATGAAACAAAAGAAAAATTTTCCCACCTCAAAGCAGGTGAGGTTATACTAATTGAGAATATCAGATACTTCAAAGAAGAAACTGAAAATAATGAGGAATTTTCAAAAAGATTAGGTGAACTCGGAGATTTTTACATTAACGATGCATTTTCATGCTCTCATAGAAAACAGGCTTCTATACATAATATCACAAATTTTGTAAAAAAAAGTTATGCTGGTCCATTATTAAAGAAGGAAATAACAGCAATAAACCTTATTATTAAAAATAAAAAAGAGCCAGTCACTTGCATTTTAGGTGGATCTAAAATTTCAACAAAAATTAATGTTATTACTAGTCTCATAAAAAAAGTTAATAATCTTATAATTGTTGGAGCTATGGCCAATAACTTTTTTGTTTATAAAAATTTAAAAGTTGGAAAATCTTTAATTGAGGATAACACAAAAAAGATAATTGATAATATCTATAAAAAAGCAGGGTTGTGTAATTGTGAGATACTAATACCAGAGGATTGTGTTGTGGGTATAGATTATGATGGAACAGGTAAATATAAAAATCTTGACGAAGTGAATGATGAAGAAATAATTTTAGATATTGGTGATAACACAATTAAAAATATAAAAAAAAAGATAAACGAATCTAATACGGTTTTGTGGAATGGGCCAGCTGGATATTTTGAAAATGAAAATTTTTCTAAGGGTACTTTTTCGATTGCAGAAATCATCTCTAAAAATACTACTAAAAAATCTTTAATATCTGTGATTGGGGGTGGTGACACTCTAGCTGCAATAAACAAATATAATAATAAACTTTCTTTCTCACACTTATCAACAGCAGGAGGGGCATTTTTAGAGTTCTTAGAAGGAAAAGACTTGCCTGGTATAAGTGTTTTAAAATAAATAATCGCTATGACATTAAATGAAATTGCAAAAAAAATGTGCGCTAAAGGTAAAGGTATTCTGGCAGCTGATGAAAGTACTGGAACAATAGCTAAAAGATTTAAAAGTATAAATGTTGAAAATGTAGAAAAAAATAGACTAAGTTTTAGACAAACTCTTTTTAATTCAAGTGCTATGAAAGATTTTATTGGCGGAGTAATTTTATTTGATGAAACAATTAGGCAAAAAACTACTCAAGGCCCTTCAATTCCAGAACTAATTTCTAAACACGGAGCTGTGCCTGGTATAAAAGTCGACAAAGGTGCTAAACTATTAGCTGGATCTATTGATGAGACTGTAACAGAAGGTTTAGATGGTTTGAGAGAAAGGTTGAGAGAATACTACGAATTAGGTGCAAGATTTACAAAATGGAGGGCAGTATATAAAATAACAGATAAATCTCCTTCTTCTCAATCAATTAAGTCCAATGCCCATGCATTAGCAAGATATGCTGCTTTAGTGCAGGAGGCTAAAATGGTACCAATTATTGAACCAGAAGTTTTAATGGACGGTTCGCATAATATTGACAAATGCTACCAAGTTACAACGAATGTGCTTAACGAGTGTTATAATGAGCTCGAAATACATAAAGTTGATTTAAAAGGAACTGTACTTAAACCTAATATGGTTATACCCGGCTCAGGTTGCAAAGATAAATCTAGCACAAAGGAAATTGCTAATAAAACTTTAGATTGTTTGAGGAAAAATGTTCCAGCTGATGTGCCTAGCATAGCTTTTTTGTCTGGAGGGCAGTCAGAAATAGAGGCTAGTAAAAACTTAAATGAAATTAATAAAATCAACGATTCTAATTTTTTAATTACTTTCTCGTATGGAAGAGGATTGCAAGCAAGCGCGTTAAAAGAGTTCGGAAAAAATCAAGAAAATATAGAAAATATTCAAAAAGCTTTTAACCATAGAGCTAGAATGAATGGTCTTTCATCTAAAGGGGAGTGGTCAGAAGATTTAGAAAAAGAATTTGCGGCCTAGCAATTTTGAAGAGATTTGTTTACTTAATTTCACCAAACAAAGTTAGTCAAAGTTTCTATGATGTTTTAGATAAAGTATTGTCAGTTAAAAATGTTAAGTTTTTCCAACTTAGATTAAAAAACGTAAATCAAAAAAAACTTTACAATATCTCACAAAAGATAAAAAAAATAACAAATAAACATAAAGTCAAATTAATTATCAATGATTATTTTATTTTAACTTCCAAAACTAATGCTAATGGGTGTCATATGGGTCAACACGATGGATCTTTTAAGATTGCAAGAAAATTACTTAAAGGGAAAATCTTAGGGATTACATGTCATAATTCTAAAATCCTTGCAAGTAATGCTATTAATAATAAAGCAGATTATATTGCCTTTGGGTCATTTTTTAAATCAAGACTGAAACCAAATGCCAAAAAAGCAAATTTAAGTATTTTAAGATGGGCAAAAAAAAATATAAAAAAACCAATTGTCGTAATTGGCGGTATTAATAATATTAATTACAAAAAATTAATGAATGCTGGAGCAAAATATATTGCATTATCAAGTTTTATTTGGGATAACCCAAATCTAAAACCGGAACAAGCGATTAGAAAATTTAAATGAAAATAACTGCTATTGAAATAAAACCAGGAATGATAATAGAACATAAGAACGACTATTGGAATGTGCTTAAAACTCAACATGTCAAACCAGGTAAGGGTGGGGCTTTTAACCAAGTAGAATTAAAAAGTATTGTTAAGGGTACAAAGTTGAATGAGAGATTTAGATCTAATGAAACTGTTGAAAAGGCTGAGGTCGATGAGAAAAAGTTTAATTTTTTGTACATTGATGGTGAAAACTGTCATTTTATGGATAATAAAACTTTTGAACAGGTCGAATTTTCAAAAACTATTGCTGGAGAGAAATATAAACTTTTAAAAGAAAATTTAGAAGTATCAATTTCTTTTATGGACGATAAACCTATTTCGTTGGAACTTCCTAATACAATCGAGTGTATAGTTGAAAGTACTGATGCGGCTATTAAAAATCAAACTGCCTCCTCCTCATATAAGCCTGCTGTCTTAGATTGTGGAATTAAAATTAATGTACCACCTTTTATTGAGAGTGGGGAAAAAATTATTATTGATACAAGGTCATTAGAATATGTAAAAAGAGTAAATTGATGAGATTAAACTCTCCACAAATAAATTTAATAAATAGGGCTTGTATGAAAGCCTCTAAGTTTTTGATTAGAGATTTTGGAGAAATAGAAAATTTACAAGTATCAACTAAAGGTCCAGGTGATTTTGTTTCTTCCGCTGATAAAAGAACAGAAAAAATTATTATTGACGAATTGTATAAAGCACATCCTGATTATGGAATAATAACTGAAGAAACTGGATATATTAATAAGTCAAACGATAAAAATAGATGGATTATTGATCCTATTGATGGAACAATGAACTTTTTAAATGGTATACCACAATTTGCTATCTCGATAGGTTACGAAGAGGAAGGGGAAATCAAATGTGGGGTTATTTTTAATCCTATTACTAATGAAATGTTTTGTGCAGAAAAAGGAAATGGTGCTTATCTTAATAATTCTAGAATAAGAGTTTCCAAAAAAAATAAAATTACTGATGCTTTGATAGTGACTGGGGGACCAAAGCAAGCTAGTAAAATCAAAGATAAAATTTTTTCAGAATACATTGAAATTTCTAAACGAGTTTCTAATGTTAGAAAATTTGGAAGCGCTGCATTAGATATTGCTTATGTTGCCTGTGGAAGATTTGATGGATATTGGCAAAGAGAATTGAATTATTGGGATATTGCTGCAGGTATGGTAATTATAAAAGAAGCAGGTGGATTTATAGATTTTTTTGAGAATGATGCAGACTTGCCTTTAAAAAGGAATGTTATTGCCTCTAACTCTAGTATTCATGAAGAATTAAAAGGTTTAATTTTAAAAAAAGATATTGAGTAAAAACAATTATTATTATAAAACACCGCAAATGAAAAAAAATTTACATCCAAATTATCATAAAATTAAAGTAGTAATGACAGATGGGTCAGAGTTTGAGACTAGATCTACTTGGGGCAAAGAGAACGACACTTTAAAATTGGACATCGATCCAAAATCACATTATGCTTGGACTGGCGGAACCCAAAAAATTCTAGATAAAGGAAGAGTAAGTAAATACAATAAGAAATTCAGCAACCTAAGATTAAAGAAATAAATTATGACAGATACACCTTTTATGCCAAAAGCAACTGCTGTTTGGTTAGTTGAAAATACTACATTAACATTCAAACAGATTGCTGAATTTTGTAATTTACATGAACTAGAGGTTAAAGGAATAGCGGATGGCGATGTTGCAAAAGGAATTAAAGCTTATAACCCAATATTAGCTGGTCAACTATCTAGAGAGGAAATTGAACAATGTTCACAAAATCCCTCAAAGAAGCTTAGTTTACTAAAAAAGCTTGATGAAATTGAAGTAAAAGAAAGAAAAAAACCTAAATATACTCCATTATCAAAACGTCAAGACAGACCAGATGCAATTTTGTGGCTTTGTAAAAATGCACCAGAATTAACTGATGGTCAAATTTCAAAGCTCGTGGGGAGTACTAAGGGTACAGTTTCTTTAATAAGAAAAAGAAGTTATTGGAATTTTTCAAATTTAAAAGCTAGAGATCCTGTAATATTGGCACTTTGTACTCAGGATGCTTACCAAAAAAGTTTAGAAAAAGCTAAAAGAAGAGTCGAGAGAGAGAAAAAAGCTAAACTTAGAGAGGAAAAAAAGGCGCAAGCAGCTTCTCTATAGACAAAAAAGGTTTCTGATGATAACTAGCTTGTTGTTAACTGGAGGAATTTATTAAAATAGACGTAAAAGATAATAATGTTGAACAAGCTATAAGAGTTTTAAAAAGGAAACTTCAAAAAGAGGGATTCTTCAAAGTTATGAAGATGAAAAGCACCTACGAAAAGCCCTCTGAGAGAAAAAAAAGAGTTCAAACAGAAAATATTAAAAGAATAAAAAAACTCCAAAAACTAAAAAATAGATATTAATTTTATAATGAGAGGACTGACAATGCCATCTGGTAAAGTGAAATGGTTTAACGCCAAAAAAGGTTACGGATTCATAACAGACGACGAGACAAGCAAAGATATTTTTCTTCATGTTTCTGAATTAGAAAACTCAAAATTAAGAGTTTTAAAAGAGGAACAAAAAATTTACTACGATATAAAAGAAGAAAAAGATAAACTTCAAGCTATAAATATAAAGAAAACTAAATAATTTAACGCGGGGTGGAGCAGTCTGGTAGCTCGTCAGGCTCATAACCTGAAGGTCGTAGGTTCAAATCCTACCCCCGCAACCAAAATGACAGACACAATCAGAAATATTACTATCATAGCTCACGTTGATCATGGAAAAACCACTTTGATTGATAATCTTATGAAACAAAGTGGAACTTTTAGGCAAAATGAAAATGTTGAAGAAAGAGTAATGGATTCTGGAGAGCTAGAAAAAGAAAGAGGAATAACAATTCTTGCAAAACCTACTTCGATTAATTGGAAAAACTCAAGAATTAATATTATTGATACACCAGGCCACAGAGATTTTGCAGCTGAAGTTGAGAGAGTTTTACACATGGCTGATGGAGCTTTATTGCTAATTGACTCAGCCGAAGGAGTAATGCCACAAACGAAATTTGTATTATCTAAAGCTTTGAAGCAAGGTCTGAAGCCGATTGTGGTAATTAATAAGCTTGATAAACAGGATCAAAGAGCAAATGAAGTATTAAATGAAACTTTTGACTTGTTTGTAAGTCTTGATGCAAATGAGGAGCAATTAGACTTTCCTGTATTATACGCAAGTGGAAGATCTGGTTGGGCATCTAAAGAGATAGATGGTCCAAGAGAAAATTTGCAACCCTTATTAAATTTAATAATTGACCATGTTAAACCATCTACTTTTGATAAAACAAAACCATTCGCTATGCTTTCTACACTCCTTTATGCCGACAGTTTTTTAGGAAGAAGCTTAGTAGGAAGAATTGCTCAAGGGACTGCAAAAGCAAATCAGCAAATTAAAGCCATAGATCTAAGTGGAAAAAAAGTTGATGAAGGAAGGCTTACAAAAATATTTAGATATGAAGGAACAAAAAAAGTTCCAATCGAACAAGGTGAGGCTGGAGATATAGTAATTATTGCAGGGTTAGAAAAAGCTAACGTTGCTGATACAATTTGTGATTTAGAAATAAACGATCCAATTAATGCAACCCCTATTGACCCCCCTACCATGTCAATAACAATTACCGTAAATAATTCTCCTTTAGCAGGGACGGAAGGAAAAAAATTAACAAGCACTCAAATAAGGGATCGATTAATTTTGGAAGCTGAAAATAACGTTGGAATTAACTTTGAGGAAAATGAAAATAAAGATGCTTTCGTTATAAGTGGTAGAGGTGAGTTGATGTTAGAGATTCTTTTAACACAGATGCGAAGAGAGGGTTTTGAAATGACTGTAAGCCCACCAAAAGTTTTAATAAGAAATGATGATCAAGGTAATAAAATGGAGCCTATCGAAGAAATAACAATGGATTTAGACGAAGAGTTTTCATCAAAGATTATAGACTCCATGAATAGGAGAAAGGGTAAATTAATTGATCTTAAGGATACTGGAAAAAATAAAAAAAGATTGATATTTCATGCGCCAACTAGGGGATTAATGGGTTACACAAGTAGATTTTTAACATTAACAAAAGGTACTGGCGTAATAAATAGAATTTTTCACTCTTATGGAGAATACACCGGAGAAATGGAGGGAAGAAGAAACGGTGCTTTAATTTCCATGGAAAATGGCAAAGCAGTTGCCTTTGCTATTTTTAATTTACAAGCACGAGGTGAAATGTTTGTGAAACATAATGATCCAGTATACGAAGGGATGATAGTAGGCCTTTCTTCAAAAAGTGGTGACTTAGAAATTAATGTTTTAAAAGGGAAAAAACTTACAAACATGAGGACCCAGGGAACTGATGAAAATGTTGTTTTAACACCAGTAAGAAAGATAGCTATAGCCGAACAGCTAAGTATGCTTAATACAGATGAAGCTTTAGAGATAACTCCAAAATCTTGCAGACTTAGAAAGTTAATATTGGATCCTCATGAAAGAAAAAGGCGATCAAGAGCCAAGGCTTCTTAAAGACTGAATCTTGATTTTTTACTATCTGTTAAAAAACCTTTTACAGTATCTAGTGTCATAGATTTGAAACTCTTACCGAATCCTGCAATTTGATTTATTACTTTTGGTGGCATTGTAATTATATTACAATTTAATTGTTTTGCTTGAATAAAGTTATAAGCTTCTCTCGTACTAGCCCAAAGAATTTCAATATTTTTATATTTCTTAGTCAAAGATATGCTTTTTTTAAATATCGGAAGAGGGTCTTTACCTTTATCAGCCATTCTGCCTGCAAATATTGAAATTATTGATTTTGTTTTTTTATTTAATTTTTTCAAAATTTTTTCAGTTTGATCGAATGTGTAAACTGCAGTTATATTAAGTTTAATTCCTTCATCACTTAATTCTTTGATGACCGGTCCTGTAAAAACTCCTTTAGAATTTACAACTGGAATTTTTACGTAAACATTTTTACCCCAAGAGTTAATTTCATAGGCTTGTTTCAGCATGTCTCTAGAATTATCTGCAAATACTTCAAAAGAAATTGGTTTTTTTTTGCAAACCTTTAAAATTTTAATAGAATAATTTTTGTAATTTTTAGCTCCAGCTAATCGCATTAAACTTGGATTGGTTGTAAAGCCATCAACTAAAGACTTATTATTAAAAAATTTAATTGTCTTATAGTCTGCAATATCACAAAAAATTTTTGTTTTCATTAGTCTAAATTTTTTACTATGTCTTCTGTCATCTTTTTTGCATCTGCGAACAACATTAGCGTATTATCCTTATAAAAGAGTTCATTATCTATACCCGCATACCCTGGTGACAAACTTCTTTTAACAAATAAAACAGATTTACATTTTTCAACATCAAGAACTGGCATTCCAAATATTGGACTTTTTGGGTCTGTTTTCGCTACGGGATTTGTTACATCATTAGCTCCAATAACAAATGCAACATCAGAATTAGCAAAATCGTTATTTATATCTTCTAATTCAAAAACTTCATCATAAGGAACATTTGCTTCAGCTAATAAAACATTCATATGACCAGGCATTCTTCCAGCTACAGGGTGAATAGCGTAAGTAACTTTAATGTCATTTTTTTTTAATTTATCTACCATCTCTCGAAGAGCGTGTTGAGCTTGAGCAACGGCCATACCGTACCCTGGAACTATAATTACAGATGAGGCATTTTTCATTAAAAAAGCTGCATCTTCTGCGTTACCACTTTTAACTGGCTTTTGATCTTTCTTTTCTTTTTTATCATCAGCTGAATTGTCTGCTCCAAAACCACCTAGAATTACACTTACAAAAGATCTGTTCATGGCTTTACACATTATATATGAAAGTATTGCACCTGAGGATCCGACAAGCGCACCTGTTATAATCAAAGCAGTATTTTCTAATGTAAAACCTATGCCGGCTGCAGCCCACCCAGAATAGGAATTAAGCATTGAAATTACTACAGGCATATCTGCACCCCCTATAGGGATAATTAATAAAACTCCGACAAGAAATGAGATTATAATTACAGTCCAAAAAATATTTGTAGATTGAGTTTTACATAGATAAAAAATTAAAACAAATATACCTATTCCAAGTATCAAATTTAAAATGTGCTGACCATTAAAAGTAATAGGAGCGCCAGACATTATTCCTCTTAACTTTAAAAAAGCTATTATAGACCCTGAAAAAGTTATCGCTCCTACTGCTGCTCCAATAGACATTTCAATAAGACTAGCTAGTTTTATGTCACCGACAATTCCTAGATTAAAAGCTGCGGGATTTAAAAAGGCTGCGATCGCTACAAAAACTGCTGCTAAACCTACTAAACTGTGAAAACCAGCCACTAATTCTGGCATTGCAGTCATCGGAATTTTAAAAGCTATAAAAGCGCCTATTGCTCCACCGATTACTAGAAATATAACTACGTATACTAGAGATGTTGAAAAATTTCCAATTGATAGGAATGTCACTACGATTGCAATTATCATTCCAGCAATTCCGAAGTAGTTTCCTTGTCTAGATGTATCTGGAGACGATAATCCTCTAAGCGCAAGAATAAATAATATTCCAGATACTAAATAAAAAATTGCTGCTAGGTTAGCTGAGATCATTTCTTTTTATCTTTTTTTTTTTTGTACATTTGAAGCATTCTTTGAGTCACTAAAAAGCCCCCAAAAATATTTATTGCTGCTAAAATGATAGCTATAAATCCAAAAATACTCGACGTATTAAAAATACTTTCGGAAGTTCCTGCTAAAGCTGCAATAATAGCACCCACAATAATAACTGATGAAATAGCGTTAGTGACTGACATCAATGGAGTATGAAGAGATGGAGTTACGCTCCATACAACATAGTAACCAATAAAAATCGATAAAATAAAAATGCTTAATCTAAATATAAACGGGTCTATTTCCATAATTAAACTCTTTTGATTAATGATTTTTCTATTATTTCGTCCTCTAAATTAATGTTAAAATCTTTCTTCTCTTTACTATACAAGTTACGAATAAAACTAAATAAGTTTTTAGCATATAAGCTTGAAGCAGTAAGTGGTAAGCTATTCATTAAACTTTTAACTCCTATTATTTTTATTCCATCTACTGAATTAATTTTACCTGCTTCTGAAAATGCAGAGTTTCCTCCTTGTTCTGCTGCCAAATCATAAACGATTGACCCAGGCTTCAAAAGTTTAACTAAATCCTCTGTTAGTATTCTTGGAGCAGGTTTTCCAGGAATTAATGCTGTACATATAACTATATCATTTTTTTTAAGTGCTTCTTTCATCATTTCTGCTTGCTTTTTTTTATACTCATCTGATGTTTCTTTTGCGTATCCACCAGCAGTTTCCATATCTTCGTTTTGTTCAACTGTTAAAAATTTACCACCTAAGCTTTCAACTTGCTCTTTAGATGCTGCTCTAACGTCTGTTGCTGAAACAATCGCGCCTAATCTTTTAGCGGTAGCGATAGCTTGTAAACCTGCTACACCTGCTCCAATAACCAAAACTTTAGCTGCTGGAACGGTTCCAGCCGCTGTCATCATCATAGGTACAGCTTTTTCAAATTCTGCAACACAATCAACAACTGCTCTATATCCAGCCAAATTAGATTGGGAAGATAAAACGTCCATTGATTGAGCTCTTGTAATTCTAGGCAATAATTCTAAAGAAAAAGGCTTAATCTTTTTATTAATAATTTTATCGATTTGATTTTTATTATTTGATGGATTGAGCATTCCAATTAAAATTGTATTATCTTTTAACATTCCAACTTCATCTTCCGAGGGACAATTTACTCTTGTAATTAAGTCACTTGAATTTAATACTTCTTTTGATGATGCTTTTATCTCAACTCCAATATCGTTATATTCTTTGTCTTCAATTCCAAGGTGACGTGCATAACCTTTTTCAACACACACTTTTAATCCAAGTCCAATGATATTTTTTGCTGACTCAGGAGTTAGAGAAACTCTTTTTTCTAATGCAGTATTTTCTTTAATTGAACCGACTACCATAGTTTTAATTTTAAAATTCTAGAGCAGTGTAATTGCTAATATTACTAATATTGCAATTACCGCAATTGTTCCCCAAAGTACAAACTTTGTAAAACCGTTGTAAGTTTTTTTGAAATCGTTATCACTCATCTTTAACCTTGACGAGCTTTAAACTTTGGGTTTTTTTTATTAATTATATATAGCTTTCCTCTACGTTTAACTAGCTTAGAGTTAAGATCTCTTTTTTTCAACGATTTTAAAGAACTTGCTACTTTCATAATTTAAAAGCCTGGCAACGTCCTACTCTTCCATATCTTAAGACAAAGTACCATCGGCGCTGAAGGACTTAACTTCCGAGTTCGGAATGGGATCGGGTGTAGCCCCTTCGCAATAATTACCAGGCAAGGGTTTATAATATTTTAAATTTAAATTGTAAATAGCTGAAAAAACTAGCTTAAATGGGTCTTGTGGTGGGCGTGATAAGAATTGAACTTATGACCTCTACGATGTCAACGTAGCGTTCTACCACTGAACTACACGCCCAAAATTTTATTATTTAAATCCATATTTTTTTAAAGAATTAATAGAAATAAAGAATATAGATTTTAAATTTTGAAAAAAGTTAAGTTTATTATAATTTTTATTAATTTTCCATACCCAAACAATATTTTTGATTTTATTACTTTGCATTGAGTTATCGGAAATTCTATAGTACATCATGGTATTTTTACATTTAAAAGCTTTGCCAATTTTTTTTAATATTTCACACTTATATAAATAATCCTCACAGATATTCAAATTTCTAAATTTTATTTTTTTTGTCAATGATCTTTCAATAATTAGTGAGCTCATACTTAATGATGTATCATGAATAAATTTTTTATAACTAAAATAAGGTTGAACTTTAATTTTTCTTTTGTTTTTTTTTTCTTCATTATCTTTGAAGGGCACATAATCGCTGTAACTGATCTTATAGGAATATTTATTCATAAAATAAAGTTGATCTTTAAGTTTATTTCTACTCCAAAGATCATCGGAGTCTAAAAAAGCTATGTATTTTGATTTTGAGATTGAGATTCCCAAATTTCTTGCATTACCGGGTCCTCTTTTTTTTTTCAAATTTATAATTTTTATTTTTTTTTTATTTCTAAATTGTTTTAAAATTTGATTTGATTGATCACTAGAGTTATCATCAATAATATATAATTTCCATTTTTTAAATGATTGATTTAATACAGTGTATATTGATTGCTTAAGGTATTTACCTTTATTATAGTTTGGTATTATGACATCGACAGAATATTTATTTGATTTCATAATTAGGTTAAGCTAAATATTTTTTTACAGATTTTTTCTGGAAGCAAAATTAATAAAATAATTTTTATTTTATAAAAGTTATTAGAATAAAAAATAATTTCCTTAAATAGTTTAAGTTTATCTTTTTCTTTTATTTGGGCTACAAAATTAAGAAAATTATTTTTTTCTTTAATATTTTTAAAATTATATTCTTTTTCAGATAATTTTTTATTTAAAATGTTCATTTTATACCAATGATCAAATTGAGCAGCTTGGACAGATATATACTTAGACTGTAATTGATTTTCGTGTTGAGTATAAACAGCTATATTCTGCTTAACAAAATCAAAACTATGTTTTTGGGAAAATCTGATAATATAATCAAAATCTGACAACAAATTATATTTTGGATTAAAATATTCTAAATCACCACTCATAAAACTTTTTCTTATTATTACAGTCAATAAACCGATATAATAATTATTGATTAAAGATTTAGTTATTTTTCCTGATTGAAAAAGATTACTTTTAAGACTTTTTTTTTTAAAGAGAAATTTATTTACATTATATTTTATAAAGTTACCGTAAACTAATCCAATATTATGGTTTTTTTCAAGTATTGGTACTTGTAAAAATAATTTATTTTCAAACCAATAATCATCTGTATCAAGAAATGAAATATATTTCCCGTTACATTTTTTTAAAGCATCGTTTCTTGCTTCATAAAGAATTTTATGTTTATCTGATTTGAAATATTTAAACCTACTATCATTGAATTTTTTGAATATTTCCTCACTTTTATCATTAGAGTGATTATCAAAAAAAACTAACTCAAAATTTTCGTATTTTTGTCTCTTTATGCTTTCTAATGCTCGTGAAAGATATTTTTCACCATTATAACAATTCATAATTATACTAACTAGAGGGTTAAGCATGTAATGAAAATAATTTTCTAAGGCCTGTTTCTATTTTAATTTTAGGTTTCCATCTAATTAATCTTTTTGCTTTATTAATTGATGGATAAAGTGTTTTAATCTCACTATTTTTAATTGAAAATTTAATCCTAGTTTTTTTTGTTGAAAAAAACCTCATTGTTTTATTTATTAATGTTTTAATTTTGATTGGCGAACCTTGACCAATATTGATGATTTCACCTTCAGTTTTTTTTTCTTTTAAACACCGAAAAAGTGCTTCTATAAAGTCAGATATATAAAGAAAATCTCTCATTTGATCTCCTTTTGAGACTTTAATTATTTTTTTATTTTTTATTGAATTCAACAAATATCCTAACAATCTATTTTTATCCTGACCAGGGCCATAAACTTGATATAGTCTCAATATAACTACGGGAAAATCGTAAAATTGATGAAGGAATTTCAAATGATTAGTTGCTTTTAGCTTTACCTTTCCATAGTCAGTTAAAGGTAATTTAGGCACCATTTTTTCAAAGTTAGGACTTTTGTTGTTTCCATACTCTAAAGAAGATCCAATTTGAACAAATTTTTTTAATTTTTTATTTAAAAAATATCCTGCTAAGTTTTTAAGCCCGATATATTGGCTCTCTAAGCCTTCATAAGGATTAAATTTTTTTTTAATACCTCCATATCCACCGACGTTAACAACATAATCAAATTTTATTGTAATTTTACGAAATTCTTTTTTTTTTCTTATATCTAGATTTATATAGTCAACTCCTTTTATTTTTTTTATTTTAGTTAGTTTTTTTAATGAAATACTTGTTGGCGAATAGCCTAATTTTAAACTTTTTTTTAGTATGTGTTTACCTAAAAAACCAGTTCCACCTACTACTAAGATCTTTTGTTTTTTATCCATAAAGCTTTTTTTTCTTTGATCATTTTATCGAGTAGATCTTTGTCTGATTTGTGATCCATACACTGCCAAAAACCATGATGCTTGAATGCTCTAATATCATTTTGTTGTACAGCTTTTTGAATAGGGTCTTGCTCTAATATAGTCTGATCATTTTCTATAAGATTTAGAAAATTTGGTTCAACTACAAAAAAACCACCATTAATCCAATTATTTTCAAGCTGAACTTTTTCTTGAAATTTTATAATTTTGGACTCTTCCAATACTAATGAGCCAAATCTTGCTGGAGGTTTAACCGCTGAAATAGTAATAGATTTTTTATGAGCCCTATGGAATTCTAACAAAGAATTTATATTTATATCTGAAACACCATCGCCATAAGTTAAAAAGAAAGTTTCCTCACCTAAATATTCTTTTAATCTTTTTACTCTGCCTCCAGTTAGAGTACTAGATCCAGTATCAATTAAATTAATTTTCCAATCTTTAATTTGTTTTTTAAAATAATTTTTGATTATTTCTCCCTTGTAACCAAGTGCGATATAAAAATCTTTGTGCCCATAACCAGCGTAGATGTTCATTATATGATGTATTATGGGAATATTTCCAATAGGCACCATTGGTTTTGGTATAGTTTCAGTATATTCTGATAATCTAGTTCCAAAACCACCCGCTAATATAACTACTTTCATTTTACAATAATTCTAGGGGTTGGAAATGGTATAATAAATTTCCCTCCTCTATTTTTAAATTTTTTTTCCTGCTGAATAATTTCCCTCTTAAGATTCCAAGATGATAAAAAAAGAAAATCAATTTTTTTTTCTTTTCTAATTCTTTTTGAGTCTAAAATTTTTAAATTAGTACCAGGTGTAAATTTATTATGTTTTAATTTACTTATATCATAAATATTATCAATTAATTTTTTATCAATATTACAAAATTGAATTAGAGCTTGGCCTTTTCCAGAGGCTCCATAAATTGATATTCTCTTACCCTCTAATTTTATCTTTTTAAGTAAATTTATTAATTTAGATTTGTGTTTTAATATCCTTAAGCTGTATTCTTTAAGATAATTTTGGTTAAATAAACCGTTTTTTCTTTCATTATAAATATATTTAGAGATTTTCGCTCTTTTAATTCTTAAATGATTTTTTTTTCTCACTTCACACCTTATAGAACCTCCTTGTGATTTTATCATTTTTACTTTTGACAATATTAATTTATTTCTTTTACATAAATCATATATAGACTTTATTGAGTGGAAGCCCTGATGTTCGTGAAAAACGTTATCATATTGTAAATTTTTTAATATTGGTAAAAGATGGGGCACTTCAATTATTGCATAACCATCATTCTTGATAATATTTTTTATCCCTGAGAAGATCTCATTAGGATTTGAAACATGAGCCACAACATTTCTGGCAAAAATAAAATCAAACTTACCAAATTTTTCTAAAATTTTTTTACTTTCCGTGAAATTGAAAAAACCTGGGATTTGAATCAAATTTTTATTTCTTTTTTGTAAGTTTTTTGCAGGATCAATTCCTACAATAAAATTATTAAATTTTTTATCTAAATAATTCAGAAATGATCCGTCATTACTTGCAACTTCTAATACTTTAGTATTACTATTAATTTTATTTTCGTAGTCTTTTATTAAGTCATCAAATAATAATATATTTGTTTTTGAAACGCCTGTTTGCCATAAATATTTTGAAAAAAGCTTTTCAGGTTTAATTATTTCTGCAATTTGAATATGTTTGCATTTTTTACAAAAATTAAGAGATATAGGATATTTTGTTTTATTCGTTTTTCTCTTTGAAAAATCTCCAACTAGACTAATTTTGTTAAAAGAAATTATTTTCTTTAAAGTGCCATAACAAATTCTACATTTTTTTCTAAATTTCATTTTTCTGAAAAAAATTCAATTTGTTCGTTAGTGATATTGAAAACGTCCTCATTAATAAGATAATTAATGTACCAGTTACTTGTTAAACGAATGCATTGGTCTAAGTTTAATTTTGGTTTCCAAAGTAGTTCTTGATTAGATTTATTTATATTAAGCCTTAGAATTTTTGCTTCATTCATTTTACTATTCCCTAAAATCTTATATTTTTTTGGTATATCTAAATATTCATAAAATTTTTTTATGATTTCGATAACTCTTTTACAATTTTTCACATTTGGCCCAAAATTCCAGCTAGGATATAAATTATTTTTTAGATTATTTGATAACACTTTTTCACCTAATAATAAGTAACCAGATAAAGGTTCTAAAACGTGTTGCCAAGGTCTTAGGGAATTAGGATTTCTTATTATTAATTTTTTTTTAAACTTTATTGACTTAAATAAATCAGGAATAATTCTGTTTCTTTTAAAATCACCTCCACCAATAACATTTCCTGCTCTTGCGGTCGCCATTTTTAAATATTTAGAATCTTTTTTAAAAAAACTATTGTAATAAGAGTGAAAAATTGTTTCTGCAGCTGCTTTAGAGGAGGAGTAAACGTCATTACCTCCTAATTTATCAAATTCGTTAAAAGAAAATTTATCACCATTATTTAAATAACATTTATCTGACGTAATATAGATTAAGTTTTTCAACTTATTCTTTTTTACAATTTCCAATAAATTAGTACTACCTAATGTATTAGTTTTAATTGTATGCAAAGGATCTTTATAACTATCTGATACAATTGATTGTGCTGCTAAGTGAAATATAATATCGGGTCGAGCTTTTTGTATTATTGAGCTCAATTTATTATAGTCACAAATATCTATAAAATGTTGATTTATTTTTTTATTTAATTTTAGAGAGCTAAATAAAATATTATCTTTTTCAGGTTTCAGACCAACACCAATTACTTTAGCGTTAAGTTTGTTTAGCCAAAAACTTAGCCAAGAGCCCTTAAAACCAGTTGAACCGGTTACTAGAACTTTCAAATTTTTGTAAGTACTTTTGAATTTTTTACAGTACAATTTTTTATTAGTTAGCTGGATATTCTCTTTTGCCTATTATTAAATCTACAATAGTTAAGAGCCATATTTGATGTGCATTTTCAATAAAATTATATGCTTTGCTATTAGCCCACAAATTAACATCACCAAGTTTCGAAACTGGACTATCTTTTTCGTGTCCAGTTAATGTGACTATATATTTAAATTTTTTGTTCTTAGCTGCCATACAGCCGTTAATAATATTTTTTGATTTTCCACTTGACGATATGATTATTAACATATCTCCTTGGTCACCATAAAACTCAACTGCCTTCTCTACCCATCTTTCATAACCATAATCATTTGAAAAACAAGTTATTAAGTCAGCCTCATTACAATTAATACATCTTACTTTTGCATTTTTTGTCATATCAACGCTAAAGTGGCTTGCAATAGCAGAACTTCCTCCATTACCAAAAACTAACAGTTTCTTTCCCTCACTTTGCACGTTTTGAATTTTTGTTTTTATATCAATTAACTTCTCAACTAGGTCTTTTTGTGGCTTAATTAAAGATGAGAGATCAGATAAATAACTATCTACAAAATTTTTTTCGTCCATAATCTTACCTTAATGAATTTAAAATTAATTTTTCATTAATCTTAAATTCATTTTTATTAATAAATTTATTTAGTTTTTCAATGTTTGTTTTTTTCATATTTGAACTATTAATTATTAAATCAGCTAATTGTTTTGGATTATTAACATAATTATTATATTTTTTATATAACCTTAATAAGTCAATATTAGGCCCATTTAGAGTATCCAAATAAATCGGTGTTATCCCAGTTTTAATTGCAGTAATAATTGCATTGCTTCCCCGATAAAGCGCAAACTTTGATTTGAAAATATCTTTTAAAATATTTTTTTCTTTTGAAATAATTATATTTCTTGGCAAACTTTCAAAATTGAGATTCATTTCAAATAAAACTTTTTTTATATCGATAACAGGATGAACTCTCCAAATAAATTTAAGATTTTTATTTAATAACGAACACTCATAAGAAAATTTAAAAAGTTTTAAACATTCAGAATAAATACCTTCTGGGATGATAAGACATTTGTTAGTTTTTTGATTTTTTTTCAAATATTTTTGATTAAAAATAATTTTATCATTTTTTAATTTACCAACTATGTATATTTTTTTATTTTTAAGCTCAGATTTTTCAAATAAATGTTTTGGAAACTCTCCAGGCACCCAGATTCTATCAGGATCAAAGCCATCCTTTAGACTTAAAAAAATCGATTTATAATTACTTGTTAAAAATATATTCTGATATCCTATTGTTTTTATATTCTTATCAAAATCTTTTGTAGCTTTGAAAACCTGTCTTTCCCAAGGAAACCCTTCATATGTTGATATCAAAAATTTAGGATTTATTTTTTCCAAATATTTATTCATCAAAAAATATAATCGTATTGAATTTTTAGTTTGACTACTAAACAGAGAAAATAGTATCTCTTTAAGGTTGGAGTACCCTATTATTCTAATTCTTAGAAATATCAAAAACAGTTCTTTAATTTGTAAAATAAAGATATTAATTTCCATTAAAAAATTTAAATAATCATCGATGACTATATTATTACTAATCTTTATTTTATTATTTAAATAAATACTATTTTTTTTGGTATGGTTTATTAAAAGAAATTGATGACTAATTTTATTTTTTTTTAAAATTTTACCAAGATTACCAAAGTAAAAATCTTTTTTGTTTAGTCTTTTTTCATTTAATAAATGAGAAATTACAATTATACGTTTTTTTTTTAATTTGTTATATTTTTGAGAATACGAAAATGAGAAAATATTTTTAATATAGTTATAATATCTAATAGTTATTTTTTTAATTATTGTTTTAAATTCTAGTCTATCCTTTTTTAAGTATTCAGGATGAACTTTTACCATATACAAAACTCTTATCGATTTAAAAATATGTGAAAAATTTTTATTTTTAACAAGATTTTTAAACAAATTTAATCTCTTTAAATTCATTTATTGAAATTTTGATTTTATCTTGAATATTTTGTAAGTATAAAATCTTCTTGTGTGCCAAGCATATGATTCACTTTTGCGCTAGGATCATTGCTCCAGACTAGCACTTCTGGATCGTTATATAAAAAATCACAATTCTTACAATATTCAATGCTATCAAACTTCTTTTGTTCATGTGCCTCCCTCAACTTGCTCCATTTTTCACCTTTATAAATATCTTCGAACTTATCGTTATCTAAATGACCAAGAATACTTTTTTCTTCATTAGGAGGGCCTAAAGTTTGACAACATGGGACTATCGCTGCGCTTCTTCCTTTTTCGCCTCCAGCTCTAATAGTAATTTCCGGTGCAAAAGGTCTTCCACAGCTTCTTCTTTCGGTTTTTTCTCTAGGGTTTTCATTATTATAATTACCACTCCAATTATGCATCTTCCAAATATAACCGATTGTACCCAATTTATTTATTACTTGTGATTTATAACTTTCAATTTCTTGTTTTACCTCATTATTGTTAGTTACCAAATGATATGTACTTAATTTGCAAAGGCTCTTTTTTTCTGAAATATATTTTTTTAATTCTTTAATATTATCAAAAATAAGTTCGAAGTTATCTACGTTCATCCATTTTTTATATAACTCTTTATTATAGCCTATAACGCTAATTCTAATAAAATCTATACCTGCATCGATAACTTTCTTCATAAAATCCCCTTTAAGTCTTGCTCCGTTACAGTACATGAAGCACTTAAGATTTCTTTTTTTTACTGCTTTAATGTAAAGATCTAAATCTTTAGCCATTGTTGGTTCGCCGCTTCCTTCAAGATTAATTTGAGGTGAGCCGTATTTTGGAACTAAATCATCAAGAATTTTTTCAAAATTTTTAAGTGGCATTTTTCTTGTAAAATTTGAACCTCTTCCTGGATTAGATTGTGGACACATTTGGCACGTATAGTTACACCCTCCAAAGACTTCCATTACCACTCTTTGTAATTTTAAATTATTTAAATTGCTCATTTTTAATATAGTTAATTAACATATCCATGTTATTATAAAAACTAATTTTCTCTTTAAATTTAAGAACTTTATTTTTTATCTTTTTATATGAGTAAGGATTTTTATCGTAGTGCCCTAGCTCAGTTTTGTTGCTATATACTAATTTTTTTTTCGTTCCTAGTTCTTTCTTTAAATAATTCATTAAATCTTTTATTTTTATACTTTGGTTGCCGGTTATAAGAACTGAAAAGTTTGTATATTTTTTAGATAAAGTTTTTATGGTCAATTTTGCTGCATCTTTAACATGTATGAAATTTCGTATCGCATTTTTAGTTCCTGAATACTTCAATTTACCAGTTTTGAAATAATTAAAAATTATTTTACTAATTCCATTTTTTATACTTGCTTTCTCTCCATAAACTGAACCATACCTTATAATTGTAAAGTCCAAATTATATCTTTTTTTATACTCTTGAATATACAATTCACATGCTGATTTACTAGTTCTGTAAAACCCCCCCTGACTACTTAATACATATATGCTACTTGCAAAAACATGTTTTTTAATTTTAAATTCTTTACAGGCTTCTAATATATTCACAGTTCCAAGTATGTTAGTTTTAACAGTTCCTTTAGGATCTTTTAAAGCCTCACCAATATCAGAAATTCCAGCTAGATTAAAAACATAAATACATTTTCTAACTGCTTTTTTAACTTGACTATAATTATTTATATCTCCTTTGATAAATCTTAAATTTTTATCTTTATACTCAAATTTTTTT
>CACHQZ010000004.1 GCA_902582165.1 uncultured Pelagibacteraceae bacterium | reverse complement strand
TGAGTATAGCAGGACCAGTGTTTCTTTTCGCTGGTTCAAGTATAATTTTATATTTCTTAAAACCTTTCAATCTTAAATGTTTTTTAATTTCTCTTAAATATTTTTTATTAGTACTTATTATTGGATAATCAAATATAGAATTTTTTATTCTCTCTAGAGTTTTTCCGAATAATGTCCAATTCCCAAAATCGATAAACTGCTTTGGTTGATGATGTCTTTTATCAGACCAGAGTCTTGTGCCAGAACCACCACATAAAATTACTGGGCGTATTTTCATTAAATTTTCGAATATTCTTTAACTTCTTTTTTCTTACCTGGGTGTGTTGGAGCACCGAGATAAGCAGGTCCTACTGTTTGAGCATATTTCCAAATCGTTCCCGATCCAAAACTTGATTTTTTTTCTTTCCATTTTTTTCTTCTACTTTTTAATTGTGCGCTAGTAAGTCTTACATTAATTGATCCTTTTTTTGCGTCTATATCTATTAAATCTCCATTTTTAAGGAGTGCAATTGGACCGCCCAATGCAGCTTCTGGGCCAACGTGACCAACACAAAAACCTCTTGTAGCTCCTGAAAACCTTCCATCAGTTATAAGTGCAACTTTTTCACCTTTGCCTTGTCCGTAAATAGCTCCAGTTGTTGAGAGCATTTCCCTCATTCCTGGTCCGCCTTTTGGTCCTTCGTATCTGATTATTATTACATCACCGTCCTTATATTTTTTTGTCTGTACTGCTTTCATTGCATCTTCTTCATTATCAAAACATCTAGCTTTACCTGTAAATTGTAATTTTTTTAATCCTGCAATTTTTACGATTGCTCCGTCCGGAGCTAAATTACCTTTCAATCCAACAACTCCACCATCCGGAGAAAGGGGGTTATCATATTCTCTTAAAACTTTTTGATTAGTATTAAACTTAATATTTGCTAAATTTTCTTTCATAGTTTTACCTGTAACTGTCATACACTCACCATGAATATATCCTCCGTCATATAAAGTTTTTAATAACATAGGAACGCCACCAGCTTCCCACATGTCTTTTGCAACGTATTTCCCTCCAGGTTTTAAATCAGCAAGATAAGGGGTTTTTTTAAATATTTTTGCAACATCCATTAAATCAAATTTTACTCCTATCTCATTAGCAAGTGCAGGTAAATGAAGGGCTGCATTAGTAGAACCTCCAGTTGCGGCCACAATTGTTGCTGCATTTTCTAAAGATTTTTTAGTAACTATTTCTCTTGGTTTAATTTTTTTTTCTAATAAATTCATTACAGCTTGACCACTTTCGTAAGCATATTTATCTCTTTCCTCATAAGGTGCTGGCGTACCAGCTGAATAAGGTAAAGCCAATCCTATAGCTTCCGAGACACATGCCATTGTGTTAGCTGTAAATTGACCTCCGCAAGCCCCGGCACTTGGACAAGCTACTAATTCTAATTCTCTTAATTCTTCAGAAGACATTTTACCTGAGGAATGTTTGCCTACTGCTTCAAACACATCTACAACTGTAACATCTTTTCCTTTAAATTTTCCTGGCAGAATTGATCCACCATAAATGAACACACTAGGTACATTCAATCTCAACATAGACATCATCAAGCCCGGAAGAGATTTATCACATCCAGCAATACCAACTAATGCATCATAACAATGTCCTCTAACTGTCAGTTCAGCTGAGTCAGCTATGACTTCCCTTGAAATTAAAGATGATTTCATTCCCTCATGACCCATGGCAATACCATCTGTTACGGTTATAGTGCAAAATTCTCTTGGTGTTCCACCAGATTGTTTTACTCCTTTTTTTACAGACTGCGCCTGTCGCATTAAAGCTGTATTGCAAGGTGCGGCTTCGTTCCAAGTTGATACTACTCCTATAAACGGCTTCGCTACATCCTGTTCGGTTTCTCCCATTGCATAGTAAAAAGATCTATGTGGAGCTCTATCTGGACCTAAAGAAGTATGACGACTTGGTAGTTTTTTTTTATCAATTTTAGACATTTAATTAATACTAGATACAATACTTCTTAATTTTCCATCTTCAATAGTTAATTCTTTAACTAAATTTTTATCATTTTGTACTATTTCTTTAGGTGCATTTGTCACATAAGCCTTATTTTTAAGCTTATTATTTAAACTAGTTATTTGTTTATTAATTTTCTCAATTTTTTGTGAAATTCTCTCTTTTTGAGATCCTAAATTTACATCCTCATTGAAATTTAATGAGAGTTTTTCCTTAAGAACTAAGATATCTATTGAATTTTTATCTCTCATCTTTGTTGTAAGAACATTATTTACTCTACCAACCTGTTTTATCAAATTTATATTTTTATTTACCAATTTCTTTAATTTCCCTGATTTATCATCAAAAAATATGTCACAATATAATTTCGGCGTAATTTTTAACTCTGCTTTAGTAGATCTAATGTTAGAAATTATTTCAATTAAATCATTTATATTATTTTGATTTTTGCTAAATTTATTAATTATCTTAAAATCTGGCCAACTGGAACTAATTAAATAATTGTTGAAAATTTTTTTATAAGCATTTATAGACCACAAGTTCTCAGTAAAAAAAGGGATAAAAGGATGAAGAATTTTAAGAATATTTGCCATCATAAATGATGAGAAAGTTTTAGCTTCTTTAATTTCACTTTTACTTTTTGAATTAAAAACAGGTTTTAGGAACTCTAAATACCAATCGCAATAAGAATGCCAAACAAATTGATATGCATACCTAGCAGCCTCATCAAACCTAAATATTTGAATATTTTTCGTAATTAAATTTTGTGTTTTTATAAATTCGTTGAAAATCCAATGGTTTATTGAAAGTTTAATTGAGGTCAAATTTATCTTTTTATCTAATTTACAATTATTAAGTTTTAAAAAATTATTTGCGCTCCAAATTTTTGTTATAAAGTTTCTATTTCCAGTAACTCTATCTTTCGATAATTTTACATCTCGTCCTGGAGAGGCCATCGAAATTAAAGTAAACCTTAAACTATCTGCCCCATATTCATTTATTAAATCTAATGGATCAATAACATTGCCTTTTGACTTTGACATTTTCTGCCCCTTTTCATCTCTCACTAAGGCATGAACATATACTTTCTGAAAAGGTGTATTTTTTCTGAAATAATTTCCCATCATCAACATTCTTGCTACCCAAAAGAAAATTATATCAAAACCAGTAACAAGAACTGAAGTTGGATAAAATTTATTAAGTTCTTTAGTTTTGTTTGGCCATCCAAGAGTAGCAAAAGGCCATAGAGCTGACGAAAACCAAGTGTCTAGAACATCTGTTTCCTGTCTTAATTTAAATTGTTTATTTTTATTTTTTTTCTTTGCTAGCTTTACTGCATCTTTTTCATTTTCAGCAACGAAAATATTCCCATTTTCATCATACCAAGCAGGTATTCTATGACCCCACCAAATCTGTCGAGATATACACCAAGGCTCAATATTATTCATCCATTGAAAAAATGTTTTTGACCAATTGCTTGGAAAAAAAGTAGTTTTGCCTTCTTTAACTATCTTAATTGGTTTTTTAGATAATTTTTTCGCATCAACAAACCATTGCTCTGTTAATAGGGGTTCAATTATAGTGTTTGATCTATCTCCATATGGAACTTTATTTTTAATATTTTCAATTTTAACAAGAGAACCTGTGTCCTTTAATTTTTTAATTATAAGCTTTCTTGCTTCAAATCTGTCTAAACCATGAAACTCTTTAATTCCATTTTTGTTTATTTTCCCATTCGCTTCAAAAATGTTTATTATTTCTAATTTATTTCTCTTGCCTACCTCATAGTCATTAAAATCATGTGCTGGTGTAATTTTTACTGCTCCTGAACCTTGTTCTGGATCAGCGTAATTGTCAGAAATTATTTTGACAGTTCTATTAACAATTGGAATAAGAACATTTTTTCCAACTAAATTTAAATATCTTTTATCTTTTGGATTTACAGCCACCGCACTATCTCCCATCATTGTTTCTGGTCTGGTAGTGGCGATAGTGATTTTTTGATCTGAGTTCTCTATCGTATAATCAATATAATATAATTGAGATTGAACATCTTTTTGGTTTACTTCCAAATCGGAAATAGCAGTTTGAAGTTTAGTATCCCAGTTGACTAATTTTTTGTCCTTGTAAATAAGCTTATTTTTATAAAGATCAACAAAAACTTTAATTACAGCTTTTGAAAGATCTTTGTCCATGGTGAACCTGGTTCTTGACCAATCACACGAACAACCTAATTTCTTAAGTTGATCTAAAATTATTCCGCCAGACTCCTCTTTCCAATCCCATATTCTTTTAATAAATTTTTCTCTTCCTAAATCATTTTTTTTAATTCCTTCTTTTAAAAGGTTGTTTTCTACAACTGCTTGTGTTGCTATTCCAGCATGGTCTGTTCCTGGCTGCCATAGAGTTTCGAGGCCTTTCATTCTATTAAATCTAACTAAAACATCTTGGAGACTATTGTTTAGAGCATGTCCCATATGTAATCTACCAGTTACATTAGGTGGAGGAATTACTATAGAAAATTTTTTATTTGATTTATTTTTTTTTGGTTTGAATAAGCCTTTTTTAATCCAAAAATCTGAGATTTTTTTTTCTTCTTTACTATGATTATATTTTTTAAATTCCATTTTTTTGATATCTAGAGATATATATCAGATTTCAATAACTATTAAGTTTAAAATCTAGATATAAGGCAGCAGTCCAAGAAAAATTTTTAGCACCCATTCCCAAACCTGATTTACAACTGTAATATTCTCTAAATTTTTTTTTTTCGACTAAATTCAAGGTCTTTTTTCTTATTGTTTCTGCGAACTTCTTATCTTTATTTTTCAAACCTTGATATATAATCCAATTACAATTAACCCATACTGGCCCTCTCCAGTAACGTTTTTCCTCGAATAATTTATGTTTAGAATTTATTGAAGGAAATAAATATTTATTATTTTTATTATATTTTTTTAAACTTTTTATTAATGATCTATTAATGGAATTATTATTTAAATCAGCAAATAGCATAAAAAAATTAGTTATTGAAGGTATGTTTACTAAACTATTATTTCTTATATCTTTGTTTTTAAATATCATTTTTTGTGAATTAAATAATTTTACAAGCTTGCTCTCATTTAAAAGAATATATTTTTTTATGGAAGAATTTCTTTTATCTATACATCTAAGTAAAAAATCCATATCTTTTAAAGCTTTTAGAAAAAGCGAATTAAATCCGACATCTACAACATTAAATTTTGATTTGAAATAAAGTTTTTTTGGATCATAATTCATTTCCTTTAAATGATTTTTAATAGTTACATATCTATCATAATCAATTTTCAAAGGTCTTTGGTTTTGGTTAACAATTTTATTATCCTTTCTCTTATAATTAAGATTTAATTCCGTTTTGATCTTACTCATCGGTTTGTCCCATAAAGGGGAATTATCATAACCACTTTCCCATGGGTGAAGTATGGAAATTAAACCAGTACGTTTAGGATCTCTGTATCTAATAAACCATTCTAAACATTTTTTAATCTTTAAGATTAAAGGCTGGTATTTTTTTATTTCTTTTTTTGAAAACTTTTGTCTCTCAATAATTATCCTTAAAATACTTGCTAAGATTGGTGGTTGAGTTATTCCAGATGACGGAACTTTTTTACCACAATTCCAAGCTTTATAGTTAGGAGTATAATTTAAATCTTTAATATGAAAAAGAATGTGTGGTATCATTCCGTCATCCCATTGTCCTGAAATCAGAGTTTCAAGTTCTTTAAATGAATAGTCTAAATTGAAATTAGAATATCCTAATGCAATAAAAGCTGAATCCCAATTCCATTGAGCTGGATAAAGTTTAGTATTAGTGGGTAAAGTGTAATTTAATCTTCTGTTATTTATTAAGGTTCTCTTTGCTTCTTTAATTGAGCTATTCATTATCCTTTAACACTTCCAGCTGTTAAACCGCTTACTAAATATTTTTCAAAATATATGAAAATTAAAAGTATTGGTAAAGTAACTACCACAGATCCAGCCATTAGATATTGTCGTGGTGTTTCGGCATCACCAGTTAAATGATTTATTGCTCTAGATAATGTAAATGTTTTTGGATTATCCAAAAACATAAGAGAAAATAAAAATTCATTCCAAGCTATCATAAAGACATACAATGATACTGAAGCAATAGCAGGTAAACTGAGAGGAATTATTATTTTAATAATTATTCCAAACCAATTTTGTCCATCTATAAGTCCCGCCTCTTCAATTTCTTTAGGTATACTTTTAAAGTATCCCTGAAGCATATAGATGGCTACTGGTAAAGTGGTTGCTGTATAAACTATTAGTAGGCCTTCCACAGAATTCCTCAAACCTAGTTGACTAAAAACAGTGTATAAAGGAATTACTAATACTATTGCTGGAAACATATAAATTATTAATATTGATGTTGAAAGAAAGGTCTTACCAAAGAACTTTAATCTTGCAACAGCGTACGCTGCGGGGATAGCAAATAATAAGGTTATTAAAACAGTTCCAACTGATACATACGAGCTTGTAAGAATATATCTACCAAAATCATATGTTTTGAAAATGACAAAGTAAGATTTGAATATTTCAAAGATATTTTTTGAAAAATCAATACTTAGATCAATCGGGTTGATTAATAAAGCGGTTTGCGTTTTAAAGCTAGTAACAAACATTATATAAAATGGAAACAATATAACTAATGCAAAAAATACTATTGCAAATAAAGATAAAAACTCAAACACAATTTTTTCAGATATAAAATCCTGATTTAAATATTTTAAATCATATTTTTTTAATTTATTTGTAAAAAATAAAATTAGTAAAAAAATGCCTACTGAAAACCACATAGGGGAGTTTTCATTCAAAAATGTATATAAAATTGTAAATAATAAGGATAATACAAAAATTTTTAAATTATGATTAAATTTTTTTCCAATAAATACACAAGTTATAACCAATCCGAGTGATAATAATAGATTTAGATTAAAGTTAAGATTTTTAAAACTTACTCCTTGCAAAGTTGCTAACATTTTCCATATACAAATTATTATTGAGAGAAAAATTGATGATGCAAATAAAGTTATTATTAAAGATTTAAATTTCATTTGCCTTTTTTCCAATTAATTTGAAATAAATAATCATAAAAGTTATTAATAATAATACGATTACTATTGAAACTGCTGAGCCCATGCCAATATTTGATACTGCAAATCCTTGTTGATACACGCTTATTGGTAACGTTAAAGTACCCGAAGCACCGCCTGTTAATAAAAATATATCTTCAAATTTATTAAAGTTCCAAATAAATCTAATCATGAATAATATTGATAAAATGGCTGTAATTTGTGGAAGAGTAATATGAAAGAATTTTCTAAATGGCCCAGCACCATCTACATCCGCAGCCTCATACAGATCCTTTGGAATAGCTTGTAGTCTAGCTAATATAAATAAAAAAGCTAAAGGAAAATATCGCCAAATCTCAAAAAATATAACTGTGGTCAATGCTAATCTAAGTTTCAGCTCAAATCCTAAAATATTAATAATTAAATACTTTTGTCCAAGTAAATTTATAGGTTTTTCAATGACTCCGTAATTAACAAGAAGAGAATTTATCGTACCGCTATTAGGATCTAAGAGTAAAGTCCAGGTATAAGCCAAAGCAACCACAGGTCCTACATAGGGAAAAAGTAGTATACTTCGCATAAAAGTTCTTCCATAAAATTTTTGATTTACAAGTTGGGCAGCGAATATGCCGAGTAAAATAGCTCCAACTGTTCCAAAAAAAGTAAAATAAAAAGTCGTCATTAAAAGCTCAACAAAATTGTTATTTATGAAAACATTTTTAAAATTTTTGAAAGTAAAATCTGTAGTTAATAAAATATTATTTGATTTTCCATTCAAATCTGGCTTGTTAGATTTAATGTATTTACTGTTAATAGCATTGTTATTCACATTTTTTACAAAAATTTCCAAATTTTCACGATAGCCTGCCTCCCAATTTCCAAAAAAACATTTAATTTTTTGTGACTTAAATTCACATCTTTTGTCCAAATTAACTGGTTCAATATTTTTTGGTAATTTATCTGAAAATTTAACTTCTCTAATATCTTGAATTAAAGAACTATTTCTTAATTTATAGATAATTTTTAATTCAGAATTGCTATCTTGTATATTTTTTACAATTTTTTTTGCTCTAGGCTCAGGAATTCTTATATCTTTAAGCCCAACTTCTTTGAAACTAATCCAAACGTTTGCAAAAATTGGAAATAAAATTATTGCAAATACCAGGCATACAGCAGGTAAAAGAAGTGTATATGCAGTCCTTTTTTCTATTTTTGATAATGAGGAACTCATTTAAAAGCGGATAATAACCTATTATCCGCTTTTAAGAAATAAATTTGCTAGAATTTTGCTAATTCTGCGTTAATTTTTTTAACTGCCTCATCAACAGTTATCTGGTCATCAATGTATTCTCTTGTAATTCTATTCAAGAATTGGGCATTGATTATTTTTGATGCTCTAGAAAGCTCACCTTCTTTTACACCCCATCTGTTTGCAGTATCTAATCCAGCAACAATGTTATTGATTACATCAGTTGAATAAAGATCAGTTAATGGTTTTTTTCTATCTACACCAACTGGCAATTTACTCCAAGCTTTTGTAAACGCTGCAGAATCTGAAGAATTTCCTCTTCTTACAGGAAATTTACCCTCTGGAGCGATTGCTAACGTACTTGTGTAACCTTCGTCCATTGAATACTCAACAAACTTTTTAGCTTCATCAGTATCTGCATCAGCTGTAATACCGAAATATCTTACATCTGCCCATGCAGCACCCTTCTTATTATTTGGTCCACTAAAATTCGTTATGAAACCAGTTTTAGAAGCAAGTTCAGGTGATGTTGGATCGCTGTTTATTGTTGGTGGAGCTGAATCTCTTAGTCCAGCTAATTCATCCATTATAAACGGTGACCAAATTATCATTGGCGTTTTGCCAGCAAAGTATAACTCTCTAGATTGTTTCCAGAATAACTCTCCTGGAGGACTAGCTTTAGCTATAACCTTATAAAATTCTAAAGAATTCTTAAGAGCTTTGCCTTGTTTTTTTGTTCCACCCTTTTTTACAAAGTTTACCCCATTTGCTAAAAGAACGTGTTCAAGAACTTGGCTCATAAAGTTCTCATCAGTTTTAGTCGCAGCTACAAATCCAAACATGTCTCCGCTTGAAAGAACTTTCACAGCTTTTGTAATATTTTCATAACTAGTCGGTGGTTCAAGACCTGCTTGTTTGAATAAGTCTTTTCTATAAACTACCATTTGTGTCCAGCCGTCAACTGGCACAGCAGCAATTTTTCCACCCTTCTTTGCCATGTTTAATGCTCCCGGAGCAAAAGTTTTTTTTCCTAAACTTTTAACAACATCATTATTAGCATTTACATCAAGTATGCCTGCTTCAGCCCAAGGTAAAACATATTGAAGTGTGTGATAAATTACATCAGGAAGATTTCCTGCAGCTGCAGCTGCAGTAGCTCTCGATCCTAAATCTTTTTCCTCTACCGGTATAACTTCAACCTTAATTCCAGTTTTAGCTTCAAATGATTTAGCCATCTCCATTTGTTTTTCCATTCTTGCTGGTTGAACTTCCGTAGTCCAAAAAGTGATATCGGCATAACTATTGGACGTTAAAAAAGTTAAAGCAAAAATGAAGGCTATTATTTTTCTCATTTTTCCTCCTATTAATTATTTAAATAATGAATTAAGCTTAACAATAAGATAATGAATTTTCTATGATAAATACGCATTATGGTTTTTTTAAAATTTGAAGATATAGATAAATCTTTTGGTGAAAACAACGTAATTAGTAAATTTAACCTAGAGGTTGAAAAAGGGAAATTTATTGTTCTGTTAGGTCCGTCTGGTTGTGGAAAATCTACACTACTAAGAATGATAGCTGGACTAGAAAAAATAGATAATGGCAAAATACTTTTAGAGAATAATCTTTTAAATGATTTATTACCTTCAAAAAGACAAATTGCGATGGTTTTTCAATCTTACGCTTTGTATCCCCACATGAATGTTTTTCAAAATATTTCTTTTGGCCTTAAATCTGAAAAAATTTCAAAAAATGACATCAAAGATAAAGTAATTGAAGCTGCAAAAATCTTAAAAATTGAAGACCTTTTGGATCGAAGACCAAAGGAATTGTCTGGTGGACAAAGACAAAGAGTAGCTATTGGTAGGGCAATTACAAGAAATCCTAAATTATTTTTATTTGATGAACCTCTTTCAAATCTTGATGCGGCTCTAAGATCAGAAATGAGAGTTGAAATTTCAAAATTACACAAAAAATTAAAAAGCAATATAGTTTATGTAACTCACGATCAAATTGAAGCTATGACTTTAGCTGATAAAATTGTAATTATGAATAAAGGAAAGATTGAACAATTTGGAAGTCCCGAGGATATTTATAACAATCCAAATAATGTTTTTGTTGCAGAATTTATTGGAAATCCGAAAATGAATATTTTTAAAATTAAAACTGAGGATATTGTAAATAAAAATACATTTAAATTATTCAATAGAGAAATTAAATTTGAAAATTTAAATTTTAAAGATGTCCTTTATGCAGGTATTAGACCAGAGGATATCTCTCTAGAAAATAAAAGTGAATATGTTGCTGAAATAAATGTTGATTTAATTGAAAATTTAGGATCAGAGAAAATACTTTACTCACGATTAAATGGTTCCGAAATTAGAATAAAAAGCGCTAAAAATATAAAAGATAAAAATATTACAATTTACTTCCAAAAAAATAAGATATATTTATTTGATAGTAACAAAAATAGATTAAAATCATCATGAGTTTAAGGATTTTATCTAAAACAGGGGCCACGTGGCGGAATGGTTACGCAGAGGATTGCAAATCCTTTTATCCCAGTTCGATTCTGGGCGTGGCCTCCAAAAAAATTAGTTGTTTTATTTTATTAAAAAAAGTATGTTCGCTTTTATTCCTCGGTAGCTCAGTTGGTAGAGCAGTTGACTGTTAATCAATTGGTCGCAGGTTCGAGTCCTGCCCGAGGAGCCAGTTACCCAACCTTCTCAAATTTAGATGTATTGTTTAAAATCTGTAAAATTTTTTCTTTTTGAAGCTTAGATAATGATGAAAAAGTTCTACTCAAAAAAGAATAATTTAAATCGTCATTTGAACCATCTCCTGAGCTCATATCTTTAAACTCTTTAAAGTCTTCAAAAAAATATATAATTGGCACTTTTAAAAACAGTGATAACTGCATTAATCTATTAGAGCTTACACCGTTAGTTCCTTTTTCATACTTTTGAATTTGCTGAAATGTAACATTTATTGCTTGAGCTACTTTAGTCTGCGTTAATCCTAGAGATAATCTTCTCATTCTTAGTTTTTTTCCTAGATGGATATTAAAATTTTCTTCCATAGAACTCCCTAATTTTTAATAATAAAACCTCAAAATGAACTTTTTGGCAATAGCAATAATTTTTTTTTTTGGGGGGTCTAAAATGCAAAAAAAACCTATATTTATTGTTGACTTAATGAAAAAAATGAAGTGTCAAATTTAAACTATTTAACTTTTTTTAACCTGTACTCCCAATAACCAGTTTTATCAAAAGCTGCTTTTACCCAAAGGAAAGTTTCCTCTTCATACCAAATATCAGTATTAAGCTTTTTATCTTTAGACAAACTTGGGTCGGATGAACTAAAATTAAATTTTAGTGTTTTGTAAACTTTATCGCCTATTTTAACGTCTTCTTTTCCTATAAATTCAACTTTTTGTTCAATAATTCTTCCTGAAACAGCGCTGATTTGAGCTTTTTTTTGCACTATTTCGTGATTCCACCAGGTGCCAATAATCAAATCTTTATCTACTTTGCCTTTAAAAGAAGATCCATCGATATTTAAACCTTTGTCAGTTGGATCAATTGTAATGTTAACGTATTTCTCTTTTTTATTTTGATTAGTCTCTGAGTTGAAACCTAAAAAAATTCCATTTTCATACTTTTCCTTTCCTTTTGCGTAATATTTATAAAGATCCACACCTAGCTTTGTAATTTTAAAACTTACCTCACTAATGATTGTTAATTTATTTCCATTTCTCTCAAAATTAAACTTATGAAAACCAATAGATTTATCGTTTCTGAATAATTCATATTCTAAATATTCATATTTCTTATAATGATCGATATGAGCATTAATATTTAAAGATAAAAAGAATATTAAAGCAATTGAAAGTAAATATTTTTTCATATATTTAATGATATGGAAACTAATTCTGTAATATCTCAAATTGGAAATACACCATTAGTGAGGTTAAAACAAGCCTCTGAATTGACTGGATGTAATATTTATGGAAAGGCAGAATATTTTAATCCTGGAGAGTCAGTAAAAGATAGGGCTGCATTATTTATTGTTGAGGATGCAATTAAAAGAAAACTAATTACAAAAGGTGGTATTATTGTAGAGGGAACAGCTGGAAACACTGGAATAGGTTTAGCAGTTGTATGTAAAGAATATGGCCTCAAACTAAAAATAGTTATCCCAAATACTCAGTCAATTGAAAAAAAAGAAACTCTTAAAAAATTAGGTGCAGAATTGATTGAAGTTGATGCTGTTCCGTACTCTGATCCTAAAAATTATATTAAACAATCAAGACAAATTGCTGAAAATTTAAATAAAACAAGTAAGAATGGAGTATACTGGGCTAATCAGTTTGATAATATTATTAATACAGATGCTCATATCAAGACTACCGCAGAAGAAATTTGGAGTCAAACTGCTGGTTCTGTAGATGGTTTTACTTGTGCAGTTGGCACAGGTGGAACTTTGGCAGGAGTATCCATAGGATTAAAAAATAAGAATAAAAATATAAGGATAGCTTTATCTGATCCAATGGGTTCTTCGCTATTCTCTCATATTAAGAATAATAAATTAGAAAGCTCAGGTAGCTCAATAACAGAAGGTATTGGTACTGCAAGAATTACCAAAAATTTCGAAAAGGCATTAGTTGATGATGCTTTTCAAACAGATGATACGGAGGCTCTTAATATAGTTTATGATTTAATTGAAAAGCAAAAAATTGTACTTGGTGGATCTTCTGGTATTAATATTGCTGGTGCCATTAAACTTGCACAAAAAATGGGTCCCGGGAAAACTATAGTTACTATTCTTTGTGATCACGGTAAAAGATATGCAAGTAAAATTTTTAATAAAGAATTTTTAAGAAGTAAAAATCTGCCGGTGCCAAAATGGTTATAAAATTTGACTTAAAAAAAGTTTAGTTCGATCTGATTTTGGGTTTTCAAAAAACTCTTTTGTTTTTGCTCTTTCAACTATTTTACCTTCATCCATAAAAATCATATAGTCAGCAACTTCTTTGGCAAAACCCATTTCGTGGGTTACTACAATCATAGTCATACCACCTTTTGCTAAATCTACCATTACGTCTAAAACTTCTTTGATCATTTCTGGATCTAAAGCAGAAGTAGGTTCATCAAATAACATTATTTTAGGTTCCATACAAAGCGCCCTTGCTATAGCCGCTCGTTGTTGTTGACCACCAGATAATTGTCCTGGAAATTTATGAGCCTGATCATCAATCTGAACTCTTGTCAAATTTTTCATTGCAATTTCTTCGGCTTCTTTTTTCGGTAGTTTTTTTACCCATATTGGTGCAAGTGAACAATTGTCTAAAATTGACAAATGTGGAAATAAATTAAATTGTTGAAATACCATACCTACTTCGGCTCTTATCTTTTCTATATTTTTTGTACTTTCAGAGAGTTCTACACCATCAACAACAATATTTCCCTCTTGATGTTCCTCTAATCTATTAATACATCTGATTAAAGTGGATTTTCCAGATCCTGAAGGACCGCAAATTACGATCTTCTCCTGAGGAGCTACTTCAAGGTTTATATCTTTTAAAACCTGAAATTTGTCAAACCATTTATTTACTTTTTTTAATTCTATAATTTTTCCCATTTTATCTTTCTGTGCTTAATTTCTTCTCTAAATTTTGACTATATCTACTCATTGCATAACATATTACCCAGAAAACTAAACCAGCAAATACATATCCCTCCATAGCCATACCTAACCATTTCGGATTAGTCTTTGCTAAACCTATCATACCAGCTAATTCCATCAACCCTACTACGAAAATTAAAGGCGTGTCTTTTACTAAAGCCAGAAGAGTATTTGCTATCCCAGGTATTACTAATTTTAGCGCTTGAGGCAATATGATAAGAATATTCATTCTCCAGTAACCCATTCCTAAAGACTTTGCTGCTTCATATTGACCTTTAGGTAAAGCTTGTAAACCCCCTCTGACAACTTCTGCCATATAAGCAGCTTCAAACAATGTGATCGCTATTAAAACTCTAATTAGCTTATCAATAAAAGTACCATCTGGTAAAAACATTGGAAACATTACAGCTGCCATAAATAAAACTGTAATCAAGGGCACTCCTCTCCAAAGTTCTATAAAACCAATCGAAATATATCTGATAGCAGGCAGTGAAGATCTTCTACCCAATGCTAAAAAAACACCAATTGGAAAACAGAAAAGGATTGCAAACGCAGAAATAATGAAAGTTAACGAAAGACCTCCCCACGCAGCAGTCTCAACATATACTAAACCAAAACTTCCGCCTGATAGTAGCTTAATACCAATGAAAGGATAAACAAAAAGTAAAAAAATGATAAAATATTTTTTAATTTTTTGAGGCACAAAAAAGGCTATTCCCACTAGAGTAAATAATAATATAAAAGCGCTATTAACTCGCCATTGCTCTACATCAGGGTAAAGCCCATACATTAGTCTATTAAACCATACTTTTATAAAGACCCAACAAGCTCCATTGCCAGTACAATCATCTTTTGAAGAACCAACAAAATTAGCATCTAAAATTAGCCAATTTATCAAAGGTGAAATTGCCTTGATTATTATGAATAAAATTAAAAGCGTTAGAAAAGCATTAAAATTACTTGAATTAATATTTTTATTTAATTTATCTAAAAATCTATTACCGCTGAACTCTATTCTAATTAGATAAAAACCAATATAGCCTAATATTAATGGAGTAAAAAAACTTATTGTTTGAGGTAAAAAACCCGTAATGTTGCGATTTAAAAAAGTATTTGTCAAAATATCAAAAAAGGCAAATATAACAAAAATACTTCCTAAGAGTAAAAAAGTATTAATTTTTTCTTTTGTTGGTTTTAAATAAGCTAAATTCATTTATTTTTCCTTGATAGCCATTTTTTTATTATACCAGTTCATAAGTAAAGATATTGATATACTCAAAGATAAGTAAGTTAGCATCGTAATTGAAATAATTTCAATCGCTCTTCCTGTTTGCATTAAAGCAGTTTTTGCAAAAACTAAAACCATATCTGGATATGCTATTGCCGCTGCTAAAGATGAATTTTTTGTTAAATTCAAATATTGGTTAGTAGTTGGTGGAATAATTATTCTTAATGCCTGAGGCATCACTACTAATTTAAGAATTTGACCTTTGGTCAATCCAATACTTGCTGCAGCCTCTTTTTGACCTTTACCCACACCCATAACACCTGCTCTGACATTTTCAGCTATAAAAGTCGCTGTATACATAGAAAGTGCAAGAGCTAGCGCCATTAATTCTGGTATTATACTAACTCCATTCTCATAAGTATAAGATGTTTCTGATAATTGTTTTAATTCTGGATAATTAAAAGTAAGAGATACGCCTAGTAAAAGAAAACTAAATAAAGGTATCAAAATTAAAATCCCTAATGATAAAGTAAATGTAGGTAAAATTTTACCAAATTCTTCACGCTGTTTTTTTGCATATCGATATAAAAAATATATTGATACAAAAGCTAAAATAAGTGAATAACAAAATATATCAAAATTGATCCACACAAACTTTGGAATATACCAACCTTTGATTGTCAAATAAGATATATCATAAAAATTTATAGCATTTTCTGGCGAAGGTAACGCCCTAAGTGCTGCAAAATACCAAAAAAATATTTGTAAAATTAATGGAATATTTCTAAATATTTCTACATACCATTCTGCAGTTTTAGCTATCAAATAATTATCAGATAATCTAGCAACACCCACTATTACGCCGAGAATTGTTGCTAAAAAAATTCCTATAACTGAAACTAAAATAGTATTTAACAAACCAACTAAAAAGGCTCTTCCGTAAGAATAAGATCCATCAAATTCGATTAAAGAAAAAGCTATATCAAATGATGCTTCTTGACTTAAAAAACCAAAACCAAAGGATATTCCTCTGTTGCCCATGTTGATTTGAGCATTGGTTGCAAAATAAAAAATTACTGAAATTAAGGTTAATACAGTTAATACTTGAGGTATTAGATCTCTAATTTTTTTGTTTTCAATATTAATTTTTTTAAGATTCATTTATAAAGTGAGAATAAAAAAAAGGGCTAGATAAATCCAGCCCTTTTTAATTTTATTAGGAATTATCTTGCTGGTGGTACGTATAGAATTCCACCTTTAGTCCATAATTCATTTGGACCTCTATTTGGTAAAATTCCAGTATCAGCTATATGTTTTTTATAGCTTTCACCATAATTTCCTACTTGCTCGATAATTCTTAAGCTCCAATCGTTATCTAAACCGAATGCAGCACCTAATTCTCCTTCTGCACCAACTAGTCTTTTTATAGCTGGGTTGTCAGAATCTTTTAGGCTTGAAGCATTTGATGAATTAACACCATACTCTTCAGCTTCAATCATTGTGTTTAGAGACCATCTTACAATATCTTCCCACACTGAGTCCCCTTGTCTTACAACAGGTCCCAATGGTTCTTTAGAAATTGTTTCAGGTAATACTTTATGATCATCTGGTGCACTCAATTTTGTTCTTTGAGCAGCTAATCCAGATTTATCAGTTGTATAAGTATCGCATCTTCCTGCATCATAAGCTTGAACTACTTCATCTGCCTTTTCAAAAGCAATTGGTTCATACTTAATATTTTTAGAGTTGAAGAAGTCTCTCATATTAAGCTCGGTAGTTGTACCTGTATTTGTACAAGCTGATATACCATCTTTGAAATCATTCACGGAATTAATTCCAGAATTTTTTCTTACCATGAACCCTTGTCCATCATAAAAGTTTACACCAACAAATGTTAAACCAATGTCAGCGTCTCTTGATAATGTCCAAGTTGTGTTACGCGCAAGAACATCGATTTCACCTGATGTTAAAGCTGTAAATCTCTCTGCGGCACTTAATGGAGTATATTTAACTTTATCAGCATCACCTAAAACAGCTGCTGCAACAGCTCTACATACATCCACGTCAATACCAGACCAGTTTCCTGATGCATCAGCATTAGAAAAACCAGGTAGACCTTGTGAAACTCCACATTTCACAAAACCAGCTTTCTTAGTATTGTCTAGAGTTTTAGATTTTTTTGAACCTGCTCCCCCTCCACCTTGACCACAAGCGACCAAAAGCAAAGATGCAAATCCTACTAAAATCCAAGTTTTTATAGATTTCATCATTTAAGATTTCCTTTTTTATTGTTAACAATATTTTTGAATTAAGAATTCAAAACAGGTTTAATATAATTTATTTTGTAGTGACTTCAATTTTATGAGGCTCAATATCTAGGCTAATATTCACTAATTTTAACTAAATATCTTTAAATACAACTTAAAATCAAGAATTTTTTGATAATGTCATTTCGTAAAGTCTACTCACTGTTCTTTTAAATGTCTCTGAATGTTTTTTAGAAGAGCTTATTTTTTTTAGTTCTGTCTCCATGGATAAAGTTAAACTGATTTTTTTATCGTACAAAATATCTATTAAAGTAATAAATCTTAATTGTTGGTTGGAATTATATTCATCAAAATTAGGAATTTCTTCAATAAAAATATGATTACAAATATTAGCTAGATTTAAATAGTCTTCTGCTCCTAAATTTTCATCACATAATTCTTTAAAATTAAACCTGGCCACACCCTCATAATAATTATTAATTTTAAATTTTCTTCCTTTTGTATTAATCAATTTTTCCTCTATTTTGAGATTTCTCGTTAAAATTCTAAAATTTTGATTAACATTAAATAAGGTTTTTTCGTTTATAGGATAAAAAATTTTTTGATTTTTATCTTTTTTCTGAGTTCTATAATCATCATCTAAAAGTAATTCTTTTTGTATTGAGTTTTTTTCAATGATATTGATAAAGGGTAAAAATTGTTCTCGTTGTAATCCATCCCTGTAAAGTTCACTCACTCTAGTATTAGTTGAAATAATAACTTTAATTTCTTCTAAAAAAATTGTCTCGAACAGTTTACCTAGTATCATTGCATCTACGATATTAGTTACCTGAAATTCATCTAAATAGATCAATTCATATTTGTTTTTTAGCTCTTTTACGAATTGAAGAATTGATTTGTCATCTTTTTTTTTGTGTCTAAAATCATGAAATTTAATCATAAATTCATTAAAATGACTTTTCATTTTGTTTACTTTTACTGTATCGAAGACAAAATTAAGTATCATCGTTTTACCAACACCAACTTTACCATGTAGATAAAAGCAAGATTTAAACTTTATATTTTTAAAAAAAAGTAAGGATTTTGTTTTATTATTAAGGAATTTTTCCAATAAATTTACTATTTCAATTTGTTTTTCATTTCTCTCAAAATTTTTTAATTTGCAAAATTCTTCAAATTTCTTTTTAAAATTGATTTTAGTCATTATGAATTGCGCTTATAAGAATTGGCGCGCCCTGAAGGATTCGAACCTACGACCCTCGGTTTAGAAAACCGATGCTCTATCCAGCTGAGCTAAGGGCGCCAAATATTATTATATTTACTTAAAAACATACTAAGTGGTCAATATAAATCGGAGATTTTACGCCAAATTGTTCGGATTTTTCATGTTGGTGAATATGGTGAGAGTGAACAAATACAGGTAAATGCTCCCCTTTTTTAGTTTTAAGAGTGTATATGAAATTGGTTCCTCTGAACTTCCTATCTACTACCTCTAATTTTAATTTGCTTTGATCATCATGAATTAAATCTTCAGGTTGTAAAAGTAATTTCACCTTCGATCCGGAAGGAAAATTGTTTGATAATTTCCCCCTAATTTCGCCAAGCTCGTCATGTTTTAATCTATGAACTGCACACTCACTATCAACAACCTGAACATCGATAAAAATCCCTTTATTTAAAAAATTAGCAACATCAATTGAATTTGGCTCATGGTGTACATTATAGGGAACATCGTACTGCTTTAATTTTTGGTCTAGAATAATTCCACATTTGTCAGCCATTGAAAAGGCTTCGTAGGAGTCGTGGGTTACAATTATTGTTGTTAATTTAATTCTTTTCAAAAGTTTTTTTACTGAAACTTGTATTTCTTCTTTTAAACTTTGATCTATGTTTGAAAAAGGCTCATCTAAAAGTAATAAGTCTGGTTTTGACATTATTGATCTAGCTAAAGAAACCCTTTGTGCCTCCCCTGCACTTATTTGATGGGGATATTTTTCCAATATAGGTTCAATTCTTAATAATTTAATTATTTCTTTAACATTTACACTTGAACCGTGACCGTTAGATCTTTTTTTTCCAAAGTTTATATTGTCAATAACTTTATAGTTAGGAAAAAGAGAATTATCTTGGAAAGAAAGAGCCACGTTTCTTTTTTCTGGCTCAGTATGAATTTCTTCGGAAGCTAAAATTCTATCTCTTAGTTTAATTTTACCTCCGCTAAGTTTTTGTAAACCGGCAATTGTTCTTAGAATAGTGGTTTTACCTATTCCAGAAGGACCCAACAAAGAAATAATCTCTCCCTGTTTTTCTATTACTAAATTTACATTATTTACCTTATTTTTTTCACTTGCGGTAAAATTACCATTTTGAATCTCAAAAAAATTACTGATCATACTTCTGATTATATTAATTTTTTTTTGAAAGTATATATCTAGATGAGAGAAGTATCAGAATTGTAGACCAAAATATTAAAAAAAGAGATGGTAATGCAGCCGCTTCAAGTAAATCTTGGGACGCATACACATAAGCCTGAGTAGCAAATGTTTCGAAATTAAAAGGTCTTAAAATCATTGTTATGGGTAATTCTTTAATAACCTCCAGAGAAATTAATAAAACTATCAAAATTATATTTGTGCTTAAATAAGGAATATGAATTTTTAAAAAAGTGTTAATCTTAGAGTATCCAAGAAGATAAGCGCTTTCATCAATAGAATTATTAATTTTTTCGTAACTTGATTTTATTCCATTAAAAGATAATGAGAAAAATCTTATAAAATAAGCTAATAATAATCCAAAAATAGATCCAATAAATAAACCTTTTGAACTTTTAAAATCAAAATTATTTGTAAAAAAATCACTTAAATTTGAAAAAAATGTAATGAATGCAACTGCTAAAATAACCCCTGGTATCGCGTAACCAGAGATAGAAAAAATTGTAATATAATTTAAAATTTTGCTTTTTGATATTCTGCTTCCATAATTAATAAATAAAGAGACAGATACAATAAAAGCGCTAGCTAACAGGACTAAAGTTAAAGTATTTAAGTTTATTTTAAACATATCTATATCTTGAATATATTTAGGAAACTTTACAGTCCAATAAATCATCTGGGAAGCTGGAAAAATAAAACTCAATAGAAAAATCAATGAACAAATTAAAACTGGGAATATAGACTTTCCTCCAGTTAATTTTATTTTGGTGATTGGCTTAAATCCTCTGCCTGGTTGATGATATCTTGCTTCTTTTCTTGAATAAATTTCTACCGAAAAAAGCAAAAGAATAAAGATTAATAATATAAAAGATATCTGATTAGCGGTATTTAAGTCATCAAAGGATAACCAAGAATTATAAATTCCAGTAGTCAGTGTATTAACACTAAAAAAAGATACAGTACCAAAGTCTGATAAACATTCCATTGATACTAAAGCTAAACCAGCGATGATTGCTGGCCTTGCAGATGGTAAAACTATTCTAAAAAAAGTTTCATTAGACGAAAGTCCCAGATTTTTTCCTACTTCAATATAATTATTCGACTGATAATAAAATGATGCTCTTGTTAAAACATAAACGTATGGAAATAAAGAAAATGATAAAGATACTATTGCTCCAAATAATCCGTCTATTTTAGGTATAATTTGATTATAATTACTTTCACCAAAAAGAAAAGTTAACAACGAAAAAGCTGACCCATAGTTTTCAAAAAAGGCAATTATTGAAAATGCATATATATAACCAGGAACTGCAAACGATAAAATTAATGCCCAACTAAAAAAGTTGGATAATGGAAAATCATAAAAAGATACAAAGTATGCAGAAAAAATTCCTAAAATGAATGTAAAAAATATAACAAAAAATAAGATTGTTATAGAGTTAAAAATATAATCAAACAAAAAAGTTTCTTTTAAAATATAAAAATAATTACTTGTCTCACTAAAAAAGCTTAAAAAAACAGTTATGATAGGCATAGCTACCACTGAAGCCACAATCAGTGATCCAAAAAACCATATATTATACTTTGTCATTTTTAAACATTGAAGATAGAATAACTTTTACTTCCCTAATTTTAATTTCAGAAATTTTTCTATTGGAGATTTTCTGTTCCATTTTTTTAGCTTCTGACATACAAGGAGAACAACCTTTTTTTAGCTTATTTAAGTTTATTTCTTTTTTTATTATTCTCCTCATGTGTTTAACAACTACTTCCAGCCTGCTGCTGTCATTACTTCTAAAGCGTCTGCTTGTCTTTTTCCATAATTAACGACTTTTGTTCTAAGATCTTGTTTGAAATCTAATCCCATATTTACAACAAGTGGATGTGGGGACACACCTTTTATCATTGGATACTCAAAAGTATTATTTACAATATGATTTTGAGCTTCTTCACTTAATAAGAACTCGACCAATTTAATTGCATTAGCTTTATTTGGCGCACCTCTTACAAGTCCTGCACCACTTATATTCATATGAGTTCCTCTTCCATCTTGATTAGGAAAGAAAGGTTTTACTTTTTTTGCGGCAGCTTGCTGTTCTGGTCCCTTTTTTCCAGAAAGCATGAGTGCTAAGTAATATGTATTAGCAACTGCTATATCAGCTTCACCAGCAGCCACGGCAAGAATTTGTGCTCTGTCATTACCTTTAGGCAATCTAGCCATATTTGAAACAATACCTTTTGACCAATCAGCAATTTTAACTTTTCCATTGTTTTTGATTAATGAGGCTACTAATGATTGATTGTAAATATTGTTAGAAGCTCTTATTACTAGTCTACCTTTCCATTTTGGATCAGCTAAACTTTCATAAGTTAAACCAGTTAATTCTGCGCCACTTACTCTTTCTGGAGCGAAATATACAATCCTTGCTCTCTTAGCTATACCAGTCCATTTTGATGTTCTGAAGTTACTTGGCACAGCAGATTTAATAGCTGCACTTGTAAGTCCCCCTTGAAGATTAGCTTCAAAAGCGCCCAATCTTCCAGCATCTGCTGTGATGTAAAGATCTGCTTTGCTATCTGCGCCCTCTTCAACAATTCTTTTTTCTAAAGCACCTGATTTACCTGAAACAACGTTTACTTTAATTCCTGTTTTAGCTGTAAATTTTTGATAAAGCTGAACATCAGAGTCATAATGCCTTGCACTAAATATGTTTACTTCATTAGCAAATAAACTACCTGCAAATGAAAGCAAAAATAAATAGGTGATAATTGTTAGTTTTTTCATTTTTCTATATTTGTTGATAATGATTATCATTTACAATATATTGAGAATGATTATCATTTGCATAATTGACGCACTTCTAAATAGTAGAAAGTGTGGATAACTTAGTTTATAAAATTGCAGTAAAAATGCTTCAAATAAATCCTAAAAAATTTAAACATATTAAAAATAAAAGTATACCTTCACCACTGAGACCGAAATTTAGGAATAAAGATAAGTCAAATATATATTTTTTGTCTCAACGAAAAGTAAAAGGTGAAAAAAAAGAATTAATAATAAAAAAAACGAAATTCATCACTATTGTTACGATATTAGGAATAGCAGCTTATTTATTATCTAATTAATCAGCACATTAACAGATCCGATCTTGTCAATTTTACCGTTATATTTTCCTTTCCCTAATATAGGCACGACCCCAACTGTAGAACCAGTGAATATGTAAAAGTCTTTATTTAAAAGAATTTGATCTTTTTGAATTTTTTTCATTACAAACAATAGAGCGTTCATTGGATCGTTGTAAACAGTATTTGTATTACCATAAACGTATTGGTTTATTCTCTTATTTGAAATAATAGTTTTAAGATTAGATATTTTATTATTTTTAAATCTTTTTTTTTTACCTAAAATAAATTTGATATTGCCACCAAAATCAGAAGCTAAATCTCCAAATGATTTTATCCCCTTTTTTCTTTGCCTGTAACCAACTATCTCTATACAAGGAGCGATGAACATTAAATATTTTTTCATATTCTTCTTTGAAACCTTTTTTTTTAATTGAAAAAAATTTTTACTAATTAAAAAACAAACTTCAAGTTCAATACCTAAAGTGTAGTTATTTATTTTAACTTTTTGATTATTTTTTATTACGTTATGAGAGTAAACTGTTGCGTAAAATGGTTCTTTTTCTTTTAATTTTTTTAAAAGGGGTATACCGGTTCCGCCTGCTTTATATCCAGAAATTGGTTTATCAATTTTGCTTTCACATATTTTCCTAAATTTATTAGCATTATGAAGTTTTTTCGTATATTTTGATGGAATTGGAAAAATTAACTTATTTTTTAAAAAAGCACTAACAAGTTTATTTACTATTATATCTTTATTTTTTTCTGGCATTAAATATTATCTCCTAAGTAAATTCCTAATGAAAGAGCTGTTTCAACTAAAGAGTCTTTTCTCTCAACGTTTTTGTATGTTTTAATTCCTTCATCAATTGGTACGTCTACTACTCTTCTGTCCCTCCATGCAACCATTCGATCAAATTTTTTTTGGTTTATCAAGTCTACAGCGTAAACACCAAAAGCACTAGCTAATATTCTATCACTAGCTGTCGGTGGAGCACCCCTTTGAACGTGACCAAGTGATGTTACTCTACATTCAACATCTGTTTTCTTCATTAACTCTTGTGCAATATAATCACCAATACCTCCAAGTCTTTGCTCGCCGTCTAGATATTTATGCACTACTTTTAATCCATCTTCTTTTTTAACTGCCTCAGCTACTATAATTAATGAATGTTGGATATCATATTTTTTCATTGAATTTAGTTTATTAATTATTCCATCTATTGAATATTTAATCTCAGGAATTAGAATAATATCTGCTCCCCCTGCTATTCCGGCGTTAAGTGCAATATGCCCAGCATCGCGTCCCATAACTTCAAGTATCATTGATCTTCTGTGGCTGGCGGCTGTAGATTGTAAATTATCTAATGCTTGAGTTGCAACATCCACCGCAGTATGAAAACCAATTGAACTTTCTGTTGCTCCAACATCATTATCAATTGTTTTTGGAATTGCCACTATTCTCATATCACCCTCTTTAGCTAATTTTTTTAATATTTGCATGCTACCATCACCACCAATAATTATTAAACCATCAAGTTTCATGGAGTGGTATCCTGCAATTATTTCTTTTGATTTGTCTAAATATTTTCCATCACCAGTTGGAATTTTAAATGGATTGCCTTTATTTGTAGATCCTAAAAATGTTCCTCCTTGTCTCAATAAATATCCTCCAAAAGTTTTATGAGTTAGTTGTATCACGTCTATCGGACGTTTTATTAGGCCTGCTGTACCGTCTCTTATGCCATATACATCCATCTTATATTTATTTTTTGCTCTATAGAAAATTGACCTAATCGCTGCATTAAGACCCCCGCAATCTCCACCGCTAGTTAAAATTCCTATTTTTTTATTATTCATTTAAATTAATTTTTCTTTAATATTCTTTTTTAAGAGAAGTGGTGTTATAACATAAAAATCTCTTAATGGAAAAAAAAGCAAAAATTATAGCTACCTTAGGTCCAGCAATTTATAGTGAAAACAAGTTAAAAAAGCTTGTAGACCTCGGTGTTGATGCATTTAGAATAAATTTTAGTCATAACACAAATGGTATTAATAAAATAATTTCACGGATAAGAAAAGTAGAAAAAAAAAATGGAAAAAAATTATCTTTAATAGCTGACCTACAAGGTGTAAAACTGAGAATAGGTCAAGTTAAAAATGAAAATCAAAAAGTTGGTTTTAACCAAAAGTTTATATTCGATAATAAAAAATCACCTGGAGATTCACAGAGAGTAAATTTTCCATATCCAAAAATTATAAAAAAATTAAAAAAAGGAAATAAGATTTTAATCGATGATGGAAAGTATCTTTTCTCTGTAATTGGGAAAAAAGGAAATTCAGTTGTAACAAAATGTCGAAGTCAAAACTGCACACTTAAAAGTAATAAGAGTTTCCATGTTCCAAATTTAGATGTAACATTTAATAAACTTACTGAAAAAGATAGAAGGGATATAAAGACTGCAGTAAAACTTGGGTGTAATTGGATTGCCCTTTCTTATTTACAAAATGAAAAGTTAATTTTAGAAACAAGAAAATTGATTAAAAAAGATATGGGCATAATTTCAAAAATAGAAAATAAACATGCTTTAAAAAATATTAAAAAAATTATTCAAAATACGGACTCCATAATGATTGCACGAGGGGATTTGGCAATTGATATTGGTCATAGTGAAGTGCCAAAAGTCCAATTAAGTCTTATAAAAAAATGTTCTCAATTTTCTAAATCTGTAATTGTTGCTACACAAATGTTAGAGAGTATGATTGAAAATAATACTGCTACTAGAGCAGAGATTAATGATATTGCAACTGCAATATTTCAAGGAGCTGATACTGTGATGTTATCTGCAGAGGCAGCGATTGGTAAATTTCCCACCCAAGCTGTTTCGACAATGACTCAAACTATTTTATCAACTGAAAAATATAAAAGAGAGCACATAGAAGATTTTAAAAATTCTATTATTACTAATAAAGACCCCGTAAAATCTATTCTTCTTTCTGTCAAAGATATGGCTTATAATCCTGACGTTAAAGCTATAATTGTTTTTTCTAACTCAGGAAAATCTGCGAAACTTGTTTCTGCTATGCGTCCAGCAGCAAAAATAGTAACTATTTCTCCAAATATAAATGTAAGTAGACAGGTGTCATTACTTTGGGGTGTTCAGTCTATAAATAGCAGAGATGCAAATGGGTGGAAAGATATGATGTCTATTTCAAAAGAAATTATAAAAAAATTAAGATTTGTCAAAAAGAATGACTTTGTAGTCATAACTGCTGGTTTACCTTTTGGTAAGGCTGGTATGACTAATATGGTTAGACTTTATAAAGTGGGTTCTTAATGGAGGATAATTACAGTATCGATGAAATTTTATCAGCAGTTAATGATCTTCAAAATATGAGCAAAGATAAAAATAAAAAGATTTTAAATGAATCATCTATTAAATCTGATGCTTCAAATATTCCTAAAAATACACTTAAATTGATCGAAGAAGCTGAAAAATCTAAAAATTAAATTAAACCAGATATTTGAATAGCTGTATCACACATCCTATTAGAAAATCCCCATTCGTTATCATACCAAGAGAGAATTCTACTAAATTTTCCTTTGATAACTTGGGTTTGAGTAATGTCAAATATCGAGCTATGGGGATTGTGATTAAAATCTTTTGATACTAATGGTTTTTGGTTTACATCTAAGATGCCTTTTAACTCTCCTTTAGCAGCCTCTATCATTGCCTCATTAATACTTTCAGGTGTTGCTTCTTTATCAGTAACTAATGTTAGATCAATTAATGAAACGTTTGGTGTAGGAACTCTAATAGCTGTTCCATCTAACTTTCCTTTTAAACTCGGCAGAACTAAACTCATTGCTTTGGCAGCTCCTGTTGAAGTAGGTATCATTGCTCCTTCTGTAGAACGAGCTCTTCTTAAATCTTTATGTAATGTATCAAGCAATTTTTGGTCACCTGTGTAACTATGAATTGTAGTCATATAACCATAGCTAATTCCAAAAGTTTTTTCTAAAACCATTGCAACAGGAGCTAAACAATTCGTCGTGCACGAACCATTGGATATAATATTATGCTCTTTTTTTAACTCCTTGCTATTGACACCTTGAACGATAGTGAAATCTACTTCTTTACCAGGAGCAGAAATTATTACTTTTTTTGCCCCACCTTTTATATGTTTTTCTGCTGATGTCTTGTCTAGAAATATACCAGTGCATTCTAAAACTACATCAGCACCTACTTTTCCCCAAGGGATATTAGCTGGATCCTTTTCTGCAAAAACTTTTATTTCCTGATTGCCAATTTTAAACCCGTCTTTTGAGGTATGAATATCTTCATTAATAACCCCATGAGTGCTATCGTATTTAATTAAGTGCGCATTGGTTTCTATTGATCCTAAATCATTAATTGCAACAACTTGAATTTCATTTTTATAATTTTCTAAAATAGCTCTTAAAATTAACCTACCTATTCTACCAAAACCATTAATGCCAACCTTAACCATTTAATCTCCTTCAATGAATAATATTTAGACGTATCTAAATACAACAACTGCATAGCCAATGCAAATTATTGTTGCAATCCACAATACACTTCCAACTAGAGCTAACCAAAATAAATGAATGAACGCACTGCCTAGTAATGAAATAAATAATCTATCGCCTCTAGTTGTATCTAATCCCAATATTCCCTTTCTTGGATTACCACCTGGTGATTTCTTTTCCCAGATTACCATTGCTGTTAAACATAAAGCTATGAATATAAAAAATGCAGCTGTCTGCCAGGTCCATGCCATCCAAGTAATAAACTCAAATTCAAAAAAACCTTTCTCCTTTTCCTTTGCCATATCACCCCATGTAGCAGCATTTAAAATATTAAACATTATCATACTCTTCCTAGTGCAAACCCCTTAGCTATATAATTTCTTACAAAATAAATCACAATTGCACCTGGGATGATGGTTAAACTACCCGCGGCAGCAAGTAATCCTAACTCGTACCCTGATGTACTAGCAGTTCTTGTCATAGTAGCTGCAATAGGTTTTGCAGCTACAGCTGTAAGTGTTTTAGCTAATAATAATTCGACCCAAGAAAACATAAAACAGAAAAACATTGTAATACCTATTCCTGCAGTAATTGTTGGAATAAAAATCTTAAAGAAAAATCTCCAAAACGAATAACCGTCAACATAAGCTGTTTCATCTAATTCTTTTGGCACAGATGACATAAATCCCTCTAAAATCCAAACTGCTAGAGGAATATTGAATAAACAGTGTGATAAGGCTACAGCAACATGAGTATCGAATAAATTCACTGATGAATAAAATTGAAAGAACGGTAAAGCAAAAACTGCTGGTGGTGCCATCCTATTAGTTAATAGCCAGAAAAATAAATGTTTATCTCCTAAAAATTTATATCTAGAAAAAGCGTAAGCTGCGGGTAGCGCAGCAGCCACTGAAATCACGGTGTTCATCACTACGTAATAAATAGAATTAAGATATCCAGTATACCAAGTACTATCGGTAAAAATTTTCTTATAATTATCTAATGTAAATTCTTGGGGCCATAAAGTGTAAGTGTTTATAATCTCAGTTGTCGTTTTAAATGACATGTTTAGTAACCAATAAATTGGAAGCATCAAGAAAATAATATAAATTGTAGGAACTACCCACTTAGCTTTCTTCATGATTTCTCCTCATTTCTCATCATTAATGTGTAAAATACCCAACAAACCAAAAGCACTATAAAGAAGTATATCAAAGACATTGCTGCTGCTGGTCCTAAATCAAACTGTCCTAATGCCATTTTAACTAAGTCTATAGATAAAAATGCAGTAGCGTTGCCTGGACCGCCTCCAGTTAAAACAAAAGGCTCCGTATAAATCATGAAACTGTCCATGAATCTTAAAAGTATTGCAATCGTTAATACTTTTTTCATTTTAGGTAATTCGATTTTCGTAAAAATTGCCCAACGACTAGCCCCATCAATTTCTGCTGCTTGATAGTAAGCAGGTTGAATAGATCTTAATCCTGCATAAGACAACAAAACTACTAAAGATGTCCAATGCCATACATCCATTAGTATAGTTGTGAACCAAGCATCGCCAATTTGTTGAGTAAAGTTATAATCAAATCCTAAAGCATTAAGTGAATGACCTAAGAAACCAATATCTGGTAACGCAAAAATATTCCACATAGCTCCTACAACGTTCCATGGAATTAAAAGTGGCATAGACATTAAAACTAAACAAACGGGTACTCCTATTCCCTCTTTAGGCATAGTAAGAGCAATAGCTATTCCTAGTGGAATTTGAATAAATAAAATTATAAACGTAAATAAAAATTGTCTACCAAGTGATGCGTGAAATCTTTCAGATAACATGATTTGTTTAAACCATCTTGTGCCTTCCCACATAAAAACATTATTCCCGAAAGTTTCCTGGAAAGCATAGTTGACTACTGTCATTAATGGAATAATGGCATTGAAAGCTACTAGCACAAATACTGGTATTACAAAAAACCATGCTTTTTGATTTACTGTTTTATTCATTCAATTATCCAACTATCTCCATATGTATAAGTATATTCTTTTTTAAATTTTAAAAATGTAGATCCTGACGGAATATCTTCATTAGATTTTGCAATAATCTTAATTTTTCCCGTTTCACTCTCAGTATCTATAATTTTGTGTCTTCCAGTATTACTTACTGATAAAACTTTGACTGGAATTCCCTCATTACTAAAAGATATAAATTCAGGTCTCACACCAACTTCTGTCTTGTTAAAATTATTTTTTTTAATTTGTTGGTGAGTTTCTATTTTTTTTCCATTAACGATCACATCATTTCCTTTAATTTGACAAGGTAAAACATTCATGCCTGGTGAACCAATAAAATATCCAACAAATGTATGCTTTGGTTTTTCAAATAAATCTACTGGTGTTCCTGTTTGAACAATTTGACCTTCATGCATTACAACTACTTGATCAGCAAATGTTAAAGCTTCTGTTTGATCGTGTGTTACATAAATCATTGTTCTATTAATCTTTTGATGAAGTTCTTTAAGTTTAGATCTTAAAATCCATTTCAAATGAGGATCGATTACTGTTAATGGTTCATCAAACATAATAGCATTTACATCTGATCTTACCAATCCACGCCCTAGTGAAATTTTTTGTTTACCATCTGCAGTTAGACCGGAAGCTCTATTGTTTAATGTTGAAGATAATTCCAACATTTCAGCTATCTCATGAACTTTTACTTTGATTTCTTCCTCTGGAATTTTTCTATTTCTTAAAGGAAATGCTAAATTATCATACACTGTCATCGTGTCATAAATAACCGGGAATTGAAAAATCTGTGCGATATTTCTCTCTACAGGACTCAACCCTGAAATAATTTTATCATCAAATAATATATCACCTTTAGTTGGTGTAATTAGTCCAGAGATAATATTCAACAACGTTGTCTTTCCACAACCTGACGGGCCTAATAAAGCATAAGCACCCCCATCATTCCAATCAATGTCTACTCCTCTGATTGCCCAGTCAGCATCTGAAGACTGAGTTTTTAAATAACTATGGCTTAAACCTTTTAATGTAACTTTAGCCATTAGATACTAACCTTTCATTTTGATCAAAATAAACAAACTCATCTGTATTCATGTATAAATTCATCTCATCGCCAACTTTTTTTTGAAAAACTCCGTTAGACAAAGAAACCCAATTCAAATTTCCGTTTGTAAAGTGAATTAAGCTCTCAGAACCACTGATTTCAGAAATTAAAACTTTACCTTTTATCTCAAGTGTATTTTTGCCCTCTTTATAAGTTGTAATATTGTGGGGTCTAATACCTACTTTATATTCACCATCTTTGATATTTAATTTGGTCTTCCATTGAATGTCATTTTGTAAAAATGAACACTGGTCTCCTGATTTTTTTATTTTAGCTATATTCATTGGTGGATCACTAAAGACCTGGGCTGAAACTAGAGAGTTAGGTTTATTATAAGTATCTAAAGTTTTTCCATATTGAATAATCTTACCTTCCTGTAACGTTGCTGTATTACCACCTAAGAGTAAAGCTTCTGAAGGTTCTGTGGTTGCATAAACTACAATACAGTCTCTGTTTTCAAATAATTTTGGTAATTCTTCTCTCAATTCCTCTCTTAATTTAAAATCTAAGTTAGCAAGTGGTTCATCTAAAAGAATTAAGTCTGAGTCTTTTACAAGTGCTCTTGCTAAAGCAGTTCTTTGTTGTTGTCCTCCAGAAAGCTCATTCGGTTTTTTAGTCAACATTCCAGAGAGTTTTAGTAATTCTGCAACTTTCCCAACTCTTTGTTTAATTTCATCTGAACTAACACCTGTTATTTTTAAAGGTGATGCAATGTTGTCATAAACAGTAAAATTAGGATAATTTATGAATTGTTGATAGACCATTGAAACGTTTCTTTTTTGAACTTTCATTCCTGTAACATTCTGTTCATTAAACCAAATTTCACCATTCGTGGGTTTATCCAAACCGGCCATAATTTGCATAAGTGTTGTCTTGCCAGAGAGTGTTGGTCCTAAAAGAATATTAATAGTATTTTTTTCTAATTTTAAATTTGTTGAATAAATATGAGTATCTAATCCTATTTTTTTTTCTACGTTTTTTAATTCTAGGCTCATATTTTTTTGAATTCCGTTTTAAAAAAAGGGGGCCGTTAAAGCCCCCTTTAAATTTAGATTAAACCTAAATTACTTCCAAGCTCTTTCGAATGGAACTGTTTTACCTTTAGGTTTCTCATTTCGTTTAGCTTTTGGTGATCCTGGTTGTTTCAACCAATAATCAGCGCCTTTCGGCTTAGCTAATCTTGGACCACATCCACCATATGTATTGTTTGCTTTATCAGCAGCTTCCATACGAGACATAACTAGGTTCATCTCTTCTGCAAGACGATCCATAGCTTGTTGTGGAGTAAACGCACCTGAGTTTACATCTCCAATTTGTTGCCACCAGATTTGTGCAAGTTTCGGATAGTCCGGAACATTGATACCTGTCGGTGACCACAATACTCTGTTTTTAGATCTGTAAAATTCTACAAGTCCGCCAAGTTTTGGAGCTCTTTTAGTAAAGTGCTTGTGATTAATTGTACTATCTCTAATGATAGTTAAACCAACATCACTTTTCTTAAGATCAACAGTTTTTGATACTACAAATTGAGCGTATAACCATGCAGCTTTTCTTCTATCAACTGGTGTAGACTTAAATAAAGTCCATGATCCAGCATCTTGATAACCAAGCTTCATACCTTCATCCCAGTAAGGACCTTTTGGTGATGGTCCCATTCTCCATAAAGGATTACCGTTATCATCAACTGTTTTGTTTCCAGTATTCTTTGGAGCAACCATTGATGCCGTGAATGCTGTATACCAGAAAATTTGCTGTGCAACGTTTCCTGATGATAAAGCTGGCAGAGACTGATAGAAGTCCATCGCTGCAGCACCTGGAGGTGCATAAGCTCTTAACCACTCGTCCCATTTTCTGATTGCATATACGGCAGCAGGACCATTAGCAGCCCCACCTCTTGCTACGTCAGCACCAACTGGGTTACAAGAACCTTTTTCCATTCTTATTCCCCACTCGTCAACTGGTACACCATTTGGTTTACCAACTGAACCTGCACCAGCCATTGATAACCACGCATCAGTCATTCTCCATCCTAAGTCTGGAGCTCTCTTACCGTAGTCCATGTGACCGTATACTCTTACACCGTCGATATTCTTTACGTCTTTTGTAAAGTATTCAGCGATATCTTCGTAAGCAGACCAGTTTACTGGCACACCTAGATCGTATCCGTATTTAGCTTTGAAACCTTTTTTGATTTCAGGTCTGTCAAACCAATCTTTTCTAAACCAGTAAAGGTTAGCAAATTGTTGGTCAGGTAATTGATATAAATCACCATCTGGACCTGTAGTAAATGATTTACCGATGAAATCATCGATATCTAATGTTGGTAAAGTTACATCTTTACCTTCACCTTTCATCCACTTCGTTAAGTTTACTGCTAACTGAAGTCTTGAGTGCGTACCGATCAAATCAGAATCATTGATGTATGCATCATATAAGTTTCTTCCAGTTTGCATTTGAGTTTGTACAGCTTGTACTACTTCTCCTTCTCCAAGTAACTGGTGATTTACTTTGATTCCAGTTATCTCTTCAAAAGCTTTTGTTAAAACTTTTGACTCATATTCGTGAGTTGGAATAGTTTCTGACAATACGTTTATTTCCATTCCTTTGAATGGCTTTGCGGCATCGTGAAACCAATTAAGTTCTTTCTCTCTTTCTTTTGCAGAAATTGTCGAAAGACTAAACTCACCATTTGACCATTTCTTAATTGCAGCTCCGTGTCCGTCAGCTACAGCGTTTGAAATAGTTAATAGAGAAATTGAAACAGCAACAGCTAAAATACTCTTCAATGTTTTAAACATAGATTATTTCCCTCGTTGTTGTTGTTATAAGTTCACTTATTCAACCAAAATTAATGTGAAAAGTACAGTGCAGAAACTTTTTAAAATTACAACTTAAAGGTGTATTAATTTATTAAGGCTCTCTTGACTGCTTTTTCCCAGCCGTTAATTAGAATTGTTCTAGATTTATTTTTCATTTTTGGTGAAAATTTTTTATCTAAGTTCCAGTTTTTAGAAATATCTTTTAACGATTTATATATCCCTATGTACAAACCAGCCATAAAAGCTGCGCCTAAGGCAGTGGTTTCTTGAACTTTAGGTCTTAATACTTTTACATTCACTATGTCAGATAAAAATTGTGAAAACCAATTATTCATTACCATCCCACCATCAACTTTTACAATTTTAGGTCTCAAACCGTCATGTTTCATAGCTTCAAAAAGATCGTGAGTTTGATAAGCAACTGCCTCAATCGTAGCTCTCACTATTTCTTTAGGACTTGTATCTCTAGTAATGCCGCTTAAAATTCCTCTAGCGTTAGCATCCCAGTACGGAGCCCCTAATCCAGTGAATGCTGGAACTAAATAAATATCATTGTTGTTTTGAAGTGATTTAACTATTTTTTCTGTTTCAGGTGCTTTCTTAAAAAATTTCATTCGATCTCTTAACCATTGTACACCAGCACCAGCTATAAAAATAGATCCCTCCATTGCGTATGTTGTCTTTCCATTAACTCTGTAAGCAATAGTCGTTAATAGTCTATTTTTTGAGTAAATTTTTTTAGAACCCGTATTTAATAATACAAAAGCACCAGTTCCGTAAGTGCTTTTTAATGAGCCAGGTTCAAAACAACATTGGCCAATCGTTGCTGATTGTTGATCACCTACAACTCCATTAATCGGAATTGGTTTACCAGTTACGGAAGGATGGGTTTGACCATAATCATCTGCACAATCTTTCACTTCTGGTAAAATATGTTTTTTAATTTTAAGGAGATTTAATATTGTATCATCCCATTTATTTGAGGAAATGTTATATATCATTGTTCTACTTGCATTTGTTGCATCTGTTGCATGAACTTTTCCCTTAGTAAGTCTCCAAATTAAAAAGCTGTCAATTGTTCCAAATAACAGATGTTTTCTATTCATTAACTGCCGTGCTTTAGGGACATTATCTAAAATCCATTTAATTTTTGTTCCAGAAAAATATGAGTCAATCAAAAGGCCAGTTTTATTAAAAACCATCGTATCCTTGTTTTGCTTTCTCAGCTTTTTACAAAATTCTTCAGTTCTTCTGTCTTGCCAAACAATAGCTTTATAAACAGGTTTTCCTGTTTTTTTATCCCATAGAACAGTGGTCTCTCTTTGATTGGTGATTCCGATACTTAAAATTGTACCTTTTAAGCGTTTAGCTTTTTGTATTACATCTTTTAAAGTTTTTATTGTTGTTTTCCAAATTTCATCTGGATTATGCTCAACCCAACCACTTTTTGGGAAATATTGTGTAAATTCTTTTTGTGAAGAAAAAATCGGTTTTCCTTTTAAATCAAATAAAATTGATCTGTTAGATGTTGTGCCTGCATCAATAGAAATTATAAACTTTTTCATCTAAAAGCTTCCCAATTCAATTCAAGTTTTTTGTCTTCTACAATAGCATTAATCATACCCAGCATTAAAGGTAATTGTTTTTCATTAAAATCTTCTTTTACTTTCTTTGCGATCTCTTTAGCTAAGTCAGCACCCTCAACTGTTACTTTTTCCATTTTTGTTTTTTTTGCTTCAGTAAATGTTAGTCCCTCTCCTATATAGGCTCCCATTTTTGCATTTCTTCCTCCGCCTGAGCTTACGTACAAATCACCTAACCCTGCTAGTCCTTTTACAGTCTCTTTTTTTCCTTTTAAATGTTCAACAAAAATTTCCATTTCATGAATTGATTGCTTGATGAGGGCTGAAGCTGTATTTAGATAATTTTTCTCTCTCACTTCTTCTGAAATATTTTTACTACACAAACCTTTTGCAGCTCCGACGGCCATTGAAAAAATATTTTTTATAGCAGCAGAAACCTCTACACCATTTAAATCATCTGAATATGAAGTATGATAATAATAAGTATTTAACATACCTGCTAATTTTTTAGCTGTTTTGATATCTTTATTAGCAATTACAACGCTGCTATGTACTCTATTAGCAAGTCCTGTAGCTAAACAGGGTCCACCAACAGCAGAGATATTTGTTTTTGAAATTCCCCTGTCAGCCAATAATCTTTTAAGTTTATCTACTAGTAATTCATAATTATTTTTATGAATACTTAACCCTTTAGTTAACAATAATAGGTTTGGAATTTTATTTCCTTTGAAAAGCCTGCTTAATTGATCGGCTACCCATTCGATACCTTTTGAACTTATTCCAAGTACTACCAAATCAACATTAGATTTTAATATTTCATCAAATTTTTCAAACCTTAATATGTTTATTTCCTTAGGTATATTTGTATTCAATCCTGGGTGAAAATTATCATCCTTTTTAAATTGATCTATAGTTTCGTTTTCAAGATGAGTTCCAACAATATTGACATCATGATTATTATCTAAGCAAGGTAAAGCAAAAGCTGTACCCATTGCTCCAGCTCCAATTATTACAATTTTAGACATCAGTTTTTAAATAAAAGTTTTCTGAAAATTAAGAAGATAGATATTAACTCAATTTTTCCAATAATCATAAAAAATATTAAACTTATTTTTGAAGATGTTAATAGATTTGAAAAATTAAGGTTTTGCATATTATACATTTCAGAATTTACGGTATTTGTTAAAGTTAAAATTGATAGCTTAAAGGATTTCTCAAATCCAATATTATCTAACACTAAAAAACTTGATAAAATGAAGAGACTTAAAAAAAAGGATATAAATATTAAGAAAGAAATCTTTATGTTATCATCTGAAATCTTCTTATCTGAATTGAAAATAGATTTATTCGTGACACTGTTAGGACTTATGAGTTTTATTATTTCCATAGATGTAATTTTAAGTAAAATATAAAATCTTGTAAGCTTTATCCCTGAAGAATTTGATATAAGAGATCCTCCTATAATTGTAATTAACAAAAAATATAAACCTAAATTATTGTCTGGGCTCATAAGTGTTAAACCAGAGTTGGCTAAACTGCTTATTACGCTTATAATTATATCTAAGGCACCATAATTATTAAAATAAATCAACAAAAAGAATATGATCGTAATAAAGATTAAGTATAAATCTTCCTTATGTTCGTTAATAAGAATTTTTTTATTGAATAAATTAAATAACAGATAAAAATTTAACATAGAAATAAGTAAAGAAAAAATTAAGATTAATTTTTGGAGATTTGTTGAAATAATTTTATCTAAATTTTCTGTTGGCAAAAAACCACCACCTGATGCTAAGGTCATTGTCATGTTTAATGAATTAAATAATCTTATTCCTGAAAAATTTAATAAACTCAGAATAATTATGCTTAAAACAGAGTAAATAATAAATATTCTCAACAAATTATCTTTTACTTTTTCCTTTGAATTATAATTAATATCATCAGAATATGAAAGATTGGTCATTTTGTAGTTAAAGGATTTGCTAGAAAAAATTATTATTAAAAAAAATAAAAAATATAAACCTCCAATCCATTGTGAAGAGGATCTCCATATAATAAGAGTTGGATCAAGATATTTAATATCTTTAAAAATTGAAAAACCTGTTCCAGTTAGTCCTGAGATAGACTCAAAAATTGAATTCAAAAAAGTTACTTGATAGTTGCTTAGATAAAAAGGTATTGAAATTAAGATTGAAGTTAATAGATACGAAAATATTATTAAAACTAATTGTTCAATAAAACTAATATTTTTATTTGAATCTTTGCCATAATAAAAAAGCACCATACCTAATATTAAAGATACTATTAAAGTTGCAAAATATGTTTCAATGCTCAAGAAATAATCAAAATATGATGAATATAATATATTTATAAAAGCAAGAACGCTTATAGGAAAACAAAAAAAACTTAAATAAAAACTAATACTTTTTAGATTCATTAAAATTAAATAGCGCCAACACTAAATATATTCTCAACTGCTTTTAATTCCTCTCTTTTTGCTAAAAATACAACTAAATCATCTTTTTCAAAAGTAAAGTTCGAACGAGGAATTATAACCTGGTTTTTTCTTACTATAGCTCCAATTCTTATATCCTCTGGTAAATTTGAGTCTCTTATACTTTTATTTAGTAGTTCTGACTTTTCTAATATTTTAGCCTCAATAAACTCGTATTCTCCATCTAAAACAGAATATACTGTGCCAATGGTTCCCTTATGAACATGTTCCATTATTCTTGAAACTGTAGTCATTCTAGGATCAACTAAGTCATCAATATTAAGGGAGTCTTGAAGCAAATTATAATTAGATTTATTAACAATTGCTATCGTCCTTTTTTTTAAGCCAGTTTTCTCAGCTAAAACGCAAGCCATCATATTGTTTTCGTCATCATTTGTAAGCGCCAATACTGTTTCGGATCCCTCTAAATTTGCCTCTTTCAAAATATCTTCATCGAGTGCATCTCCATTGATAACTATTGAGGATGATAATTCGTTGGCAATTTCTTCGGCTCTAACTTTATTTTTTTCAATAATTTTTACTCTTAAATCTTCAAAATTTTCTTCTAACATTTTTGCTAAATTTAGTCCTATGTTGCCTCCTCCTATAATCAATAAATTTTTTGAAATTTTTTCGTCATGCCCAAATGCTTTTAAAATAGCTGTGAGCTGATCACTGCTTACTACTAAATACACATTATCATTTTCAAGCATTTGATCTTCTTTTTTGAGATAAACGAATTTCTCTTTTCTCAAAGCACCAATAATATTTGCTTTAAAATCTGGGAATTTTTCAGTCAATTTTTTTAATGGTACATTTTTAATCGGACAGTTTTTTTCAATTGAGATTTCTAACATTTGGACTTTATTATTAGCAAAGGGAACATTATCTAATGCCCCGGGAGCTTGAATACGTCTATAAAGTGATTTAGCAACTTCTATTTCTGGGGAAATTATTACATCTATTGGAATATTAGATTTATTGAAAAGCTTGCCCCATTTTCCCTCCAGAAAATCTTTTGTTCTAATTCGTGCAATTTTTTTTGAAACATTAAATAATGAACTAGCTATTTGGCAGACAATCATGTTTGTTTCGTCATTTCTAGTTACAGCTATAATCATGTCAGAATTTTCCGCTCCAGCGTTTTCAAGAACAGTTGGGAGTGTGGCTCTACCTACAATACCTTTGACATCTTGAGTATCATTTATTTTTTTTATATCTTCTACAGATTGATCGATTACCGTGACTGAATGACCTTGCGCAGATAACTGTTTACTTATTGAGAAGCCAACTTTGCCGGCCCCACATATAATAATGTTCATATTAATTAATGCCTTTGATTCCTAATGATTTTATTTTTCTGTGAAGAGCTGATCTCTCCATTCCAATAAATTCCGCTGTTTTTGAGATATTTCCATGATTTTTTTTCAGCTGAATAATTAGATATTCTTTTTCAAAATTTTCTCTAGCCTCTTTTAATGGTGATGAAAATGATTTTTGCATAAAATTATTATCATTGGATGAAAGTGGGTTCAATATATCTGCTATTAGCTTATTGATATTTTCTTTAGTATCATTAGATGATAAAATTGTAATTCTTTCCACAAGATTTCTTAATTCTCTTACGTTACCTGGCCAATTATAAGTATATAAATTGTCATTTTTGATATCTATTTTTGGTTGATGAACACCATTAATCTCTGAAAGTTTTTTTTTGAAATAATCAATTAGCAAAGGTATATCCTCGGTTCTTGAATTAAGCGGGCTTAATTCAATAGGCATTACGTTAAGTCTATGATAAAGATCTTCTCTAAATCTATTAACTTGTACAAGCTCGTTCAAATTTTTTGATGTACTCGAGATTAATCTTATATTAACATTTATATCTTTAGAGCCATTTAATCTTTTAAATTTTTGATCAATTAGAACTCTTAATACATTAGCTTGTGTTTCATAAGGTATTTCTGAAACTTCATCGATTAACAAGGTTCCCTTATTTGCTCTCTCTAAAGCACCAAATGATATATTGCCATCTTCAAATTCCTCACCAAATAATTCTTTTTCATAAGAGTTTTCTTTTAAGAGCGCTGCGTTAACAATAATAAATGGTTCTTGAGCTCTTTGTGAATTTTTATGAATTTTTCTAGCTACAAGTTCTTTGCCAGATCCTGTTGGTCCATAAATTAAAACCCGGCTTTCAGAAGTAGACAGTTTTTCAATAATTTTTTTAACTTTTGATATTGATGGACTTTTTCCAATCAACTCAAAAGAATGAAATAATTTGTCCTCTATTGTATTTTTTTCTTTTTTAAGTTTGAAAGACTCTAAAGCTCTATTTATATAATTTATTAATTTTTCCGAAGAAAAATTTGCACCCTTCTCAATAAATTCATAAGCACCTAATCTAAGTGAATTTAGCGCAACTTGTACAGTAGCGTGTCCTGAAATCATTATAACAGGTATCAGTTTATTTTTTTTCATAATTAATTTTAATAAGTCAATTCCATCTTTATCATGTTTGTCTAATTTTATATCTATTATTGCAAGATCTGGTAATTTTCTATTTATCTCAAATTCTGCTTGGTCGTAATTTGCAGCCGATCGTATTTCAAAATTTTTTGCTTTTAATATATTTGAAATCAAATCTCGAATATCTGGGTTATCTTCAATTACTAAAATTTCTTTATGCATTAATTCTTGGAATGGTTATATTTATAATTGTACCAGATGTATTTTTTCTTTTTTTAATAGAGAAATTTCCATAATGTTCATTAATAATTTTTGATACAATTGGCAAGCCAAGACCTGTTCCTATTTTTTTTGTAGTAAAATATGGGGTCATAGCTTTTTTAGCGTCTGTAATACCTGGTCCATTATCTGTCAAACTACAAACTATATAATCCTTATTGTTACTAATTTCTATGTCAATAATCCCTTTAAAATCATAGTTTTTTTTATGCTGTTCATTAAAAGCTTCCTCTGAATTTTTGATCAAATTGAATAGAGCTCTATTTAACTGATCTTCGTCACCGTTAATTAGTGCTGAATTTGTTTTTACGATTAAATTAATCGAGCATTTTGAAGACAGTTTGATAAATTCAATTCTTTTTTTAAGTAATGCTATCAGGTCAATCTTTTTTAATATTGGCCTCGGCATTCTTGCAAAATTTGAAAATTCATTAACCAAATTTTCAATATCCTTAATTTGTCTGTTGATAGTATTTAAATATTTTTCGAAATCTTCACTATTTTGAGTTAATTTACTTTTATATTTCTCTCTTAAGCTATCAATTGAAAGCTGTATAGGTGTTAAAGGGTTCTTAATTTCGTGAGCTAATTTTCTTGCAACTGTTTCCCAAGCTTCGTAACGTTCTGTTGTTAATAACTTATCTTGTTGTTCTTTTAGCCTTTCTATCATCGAATTAAAATTTTTATTTAATTGTTTAAATTCTTCATCTGTTTCCAATTCTGGAACTTTTACATCTAATTCACCTTTGCTAATTGAGTCTGAAGCTCCAATAAGGTTTATTATTGGTTTAGTTAGTCTAGAGGCAAAGGTGATAGCTATTGAGGTCGATAAAAACAATAGTAGTGTAACTATAATGATATAAATAATTGCAAAAGTTACTTTTATACCAGTTTGACTATTTTCAACTGAATAATAAAAACTTACAGCTTGCTCAGTTTCACTCAAGTATCTTAAAATTTCTGGATCAATATTTCTTGAAATATATAAATAAGTATCAACTAATGAATTTAATTTAGTCATTACAGATGTTTTATTCTCCAAATTATTTGAAATAAATACAGGTTTTCCCTCAAGGACTTGATTGTAATCATCATCTGAAGGTATCACAAACTCTTCTGATATATCTCTCACATCAGATAATAAGATATTACCTAAACTATCAATTAAATAAACATCATCTACTCTACGTAAAATTTTCTCAGACTTTACTATATTCTTAAACCTCAAAGGGTTTGTGTAGTAAAAGCTTGCAGCTCTATTTAATCCAACACTCATTAGAATTACATCGGACAAAACATTCTCTTTACTCTCGTTCAAATAATTTCTTGCTACATCAAATGAATTATTAACTGCTTTTGTTATTTGTTTGTCAAAATAATTTTGGATACCAAAATTAAATATAAGTAACGAAAAAATTGCAACTAATAAGGATGGTATTACTGTAAATAGAGAAAATACCGAAATATATTTAAGATTTGTTTGAGCGCCTTTTTTATTTTTTTTTCCAGTATAGTAAAATCTATAAAAATTTTTAAAGATAAGACTAAAAAAAATTAAAAGTAAAATTATATCAATAATCAGTAGTGTCTGAAGATTTTTATCTGTTAATTTTACAAAACCCTCGTTTATAAAGGTTAAAAAAGTTACTACCCCCATGAAAATACATAAAAATGAGGATAAAATAATCCAATTAAAGTTTTTAATAATTTTAAACATCTTAATTAAGCATTAAATATCTATATAAATATATTATAAGAATATACCATGAGTTTTTGTTTAATAATTCTTGCAGGAGGTAATAGCCATAGATTTAGGTCTAAAATTGGCAAACCCTACCAAAAAATAGCTGGCAAATCATTAATTGAAATTAATATTAATAAAGCACGTAAATTTAAACAAATTAAAAAAATTATTATTGTTTACAATAAAAAGGACTCAAAACATATTAAATCTCTAAAATTAAAAAATGTAAAGTTACTTATTGGAGGCAAAACAAGACAAGAATCGACATTCAATGCCTTACGTTATTTGATCAAAAAAAAAGTTACATCAAAAGTTTTAATTCATGACGTTGCTAGGCCTAATTATTCAACAAAACTTCTGAGTTTAATTTTAAAAAATATGCGTAATGCTAGAGCAGTTGTGCCTAAAATTAAAGTTCAGGATGCAATAAAACAAATTATAGACTCTAGTAAATATGAGTATATTGTTGGCAAGAAAAGAGACAATCTTTTTTTAACTCAAACACCTCAGGCTTTCAATTTAAAGGAAATTTATTTCTTACATAAGACTAATTCTGAAAAATATAGAGATGATGATATTTCTTTATACTTAGATCTTAATAAAGTTAAGTTTATTGAAGGTGAAAAAAATAATTTCAAAATAACAGACAGATCTGATTTTGAAATTTTGAAAAATATTTATAAATCTAATCAAAGTGTTGGAATAGGTTTTGATGTTCATAGATTAGTACCCAAAAAAAAACTTTACTTGGCTGGTTTAAAGGTTAAATCAAAATTAGGAACACTTGGACATTCAGATGGTGATCCGGTTCTACATTCAATCACTGATGCAATTTTAGGAGCTTGTAAAATGGGTGATATCGGACAAATCTTCTCAGATAAAAATAAAAAATTTAAAAATATAAGGTCTACTATTTTATTAAAACAAATAATTGAAAAGATTAAATTAAAGGGATATTTCATAAATAATATTGATATTAATATTATTACTCAAACACCAAAAATTAAAAACTTTAAAAAAATGATGATTAAAAATATTGCCAACTTATGTGAAATTTCAAAAGAACAGATAAATATAAAAGGTAAAACAACAGAAAAATTAGGTGTTGTGGGAAAAGAAAAAGCAATCGCTTGTGAGGTAATAATTTCAATTATTAAGTATGATTAAAACTATTAATTACCTGTTTGTTACATTTTTTGGAATAGGAACAATAAGATATGCTCCGGGTACTATAACTTCTCTTATCACAACTATTTTTTTATATAGCTTGTTTCATATAGTTAATCTATCAAGCATTATCATTTTAATAATCTTATTTTTAGTTTTTATATATTCGTTCTATGCAGTATCTGAATATATAAAATATAGTGAAAACAAGGATCCTAAGGAAGTTGTTATAGATGAGTTTATTGGTCAATCTATTCCAATTTATCTTTATGAGGTCGCACATGGAATTGAGAAAGACCCTAAAGAGTCAATTTTATTTTATTTATATATTTTTATTTTATTTAGGTATTTTGATATTAAAAAACCTTTTCCAGTCAGCTTTTTTGATAAAAAATTTAAAAATAGTTTTGGAGTAATAATAGATGATATAGTTGCAGGTCTATATGTTATCCTGACATTGATAATATTTATGATAATTAAATCAAAGTTTTTCTAATGACTTTAGAAAAAAAAATAATTTTGTTACTAAAAAGAAAAAAATTAAGATTAGCAATATCTGAATCTTGTACAGGCGGATTGCTATCTAGCACTATTACCTCTGTAAACGGATCATCTAAAGTATTTACTATGGGATTAGTCACTTACTCAAATCAGGCCAAAACAAATATATTAAAAGTTCCTAATAAAATAATAAAAAGATATGGAGCAGTAAGTGTTCAATGTTGTTTGGCTATGGTTAATAACCTAAGTAAAATTAGTAAATCAAAAGTCTGTGTTTCAATAACAGGAATAGCTGGACCCAAAGGAGGATCTAAACAAAAACCAGTTGGTTTGGTTTATATTGGAATTAAAGTCGGAAAAAAGGTTGTTGTTAATAAATGTAATTTTAAGAATAAAGGAAGAATTTTTATTCAAAAACAAACTGTAAAAAAGTCTTTAAATTTATTAGAAAAACTGATTAAACGGGATAGCTAAACTCCGGGTTTACAATTACATCTAAAAGATGGGCAGTAAAACTGTTAAGTAATAAGAAAATGCTAAAAGCTATAATATAAAGTAAAAAAACTAAAAAGTTTCTAGCCCTTTTCCTTTGTAATAATTTTTTATCTTCAGGTACCCACTCTTTATTTTGTGATTTGAAATCATACGAAAACATCCAATAAGTTAAGTTAGTTTCATTCGGATCACCTGTTCTAATTGTTTTAATGTATGAGGATAAGAATTTAAAAGATAAGATAAATAAAATTAGTAAAGATGATATCGTGAACATTATTTATATAATTTAATTGCTCTTTCTTCAAAAGCTTTAGCAATTTTATTTAAACCAAGCTCAAAAGATTTTTTCATTATTCCATTCAAAATTGGATTTTTCAATTCAAAATCAATAAAAAATTCTAACTGTGTCGAATTGTTTACTTCTTTAAATTTCCACTCATTTTTAAGATATTTTAGGGGTCCATCAAGGTTAGTCACTATAATGGTATCTTTTTCTTTATAATAAGATACATGACTTGAGAAAGTTTCGTTAAGAATGCTTTTGCCTACTTTTAAATCTCCGTTAAAAGTAATCAAATCAGCACTCTCATTTTTATCTTGTATTCTACCCTCAATACACCAAGGGACAAACTCAGGGTATTTTTCAATATCAAGAACCATTTCAACTAATTGTTCTTTTTTACAAGGGATAATCTTTTTTATTAATGCTGATGACATTCAAGCTGTTTATTTCTTGCGTCCTTTAATTTTCTAAAATCTTCATCTGCATGATAAGAAGATCTTGTTAGTGGCGAAGAAGAAACAAGTAGAAAACCTTTTGTCTTTGCGATCTGCTCAAATTCTTTAAACTCATCAGGATTATAATAACGATTAAGCGGATGATGCTTTGGAGATGGTTGTAAGTATTGACCAATAGTAATAAAATCAACTTCGGCAGATCTAAGATCATCCATAACTTGAATTACTTCCTCTTTTTTTTCACCCAGGCCAACCATAATTCCAGATTTAGTAAAAACTTTTTTGTTAAATTTTTTTGCGTTTTTCAAAAGTTCTAATGAAGCAAAATAGCGTGCTCCTGGTCTGACTATTGTGTAAAGTCTTGGAACAGTTTCTATATTATGATTGAAAACGTCAAGATCAGCTTTCAAAACTTTCTTATACGCATCTCCTTTTCTTAAAAAGTCCGGCGTTAAAACTTCTATTGATGTTTCTGGATTTTTTTCTCTTGTCGCTTTTACTACTTTGTAAAAATGATTAGATCCACCATCATCTAAGTCATCTCTATCTACAGAAGTAATCACCACATGTTTTAGATTTAGACTTTTAACTGCTTTAGCAATTTTGGCTGGCTCAAAAATATCAAGATCGCCTGGCTTTCCAGTTTTAACATCACAGAACGCACATGCTCTTGTACAAGTGTCCCCCATAATCATAAATGTTGCATGTTTTTTGCTCCAACACTCAGTGATATTAGGACAGTTTGCTTCCTGGCAAACTGTAACTAAATTATTTTGGTTAACAACTTTTTTGGTTTGAAAGAAAATTTGCGAGTCTACTATTTTTGATCTAATCCACTCAGGCTTCTTTTTGATAGGATTAATGGGCTTGTTTACTTTTTCAGGATGTCTAGGTTTTTGACTCATTTTAATTTAATAATAATTTCGTCTTTTGTGCCATATCTAAATTTTTCTCTATAAAGCATATCTAAATAATCACGGTCATTATTTTTAACTAGTGATATTTTATGTTCTAAATCTTTTAATTCACTATTTAGCGCCTTATTCTTAACCTCAAGCTCTTCATAAATTTTTTTTTTATCAAAATAAGAGATTAAGCCTCTTTCACCTCCAATTAAATTTATGCCTATATAAAGCGTAAAAAAGATATTAAATAATACAAATTTTTTTTTCTTTAAACTTTCAATAAGTCGCATAAGTTAGATTCTAGCCATTTTGGCCTGATTTCCAAGTTCTTCTTCTATGCGTAATAATCTATTATATTTAGCTACTCTTTCAGATCTCGCCAAAGATCCAGTTTTAATTTGAGAAGACATAGTCGCAGAAGCCAAATCAGCAATAAATGTATCTTCTGTATCCCCTGATCTGTGAGAAATGATAGTATTAAAATCTGCGGCTTTTGCCATTGAAATTACTTCTAAAGTTTCTGTCAAAGTGCCTATTTGATTTGGTTTTACTAAAATACAATTTGCTGACTTTTCTTTTATTCCTTTAATTAAACGTTTTGCATTTGTAACGAATAAATCATCTCCTACAATTTGAACTTTTTTACCTATTTCGTTTGTAATTTTTTTCCACGACTCCCAGTCCTCTTCAGCAAAAGGATCTTCAATTGATTTTATTGGATAACTAGATATTAGTTTTTTATAATAACTAATATTATCTTCAACTGAGGCGTAATTTTTAGATTGAATTGAATACTCTCCTTTTTTGTTAATTAATTCATTAGCTGCTACATCTAGACAAATAACTATATCTTTTCCTGGTTTTAAATTTGACTTTTCTATTGCATTTACAATCAGCTCTAAAGCTTGCTCATTTGTATTAATTGATGGAGCAAAACCGCCTTCATCTCCTACATTTGTGAGCATTTTGTTTGATTTTAATAATTTCTTCAAATTTTGAATAACAACATAACACTTTTCAATAGCATCCATAAAATTTTTGGCTGAGTCAGGTCTAATCATAAATTCTTGAATATTTAAGTCATTGTCGGCATGCGCACCGCCATTAATAATATTCATTAACGGTATAGGTAAAGAAAATGTGTTGCCTAGATATTTAAATAATGATTTTTTATTTGACAATGCTGAACATTTTGAATTAGCTAGTGAGACTGCTAGAGTAGCATTTGCTCCTAAATTAGTTTTATTTTCACTTCCGTCTAAATCTAATAAAGCTTCATCAATTTTTTTTTGGTCGTCCGACTCAAAACCTTTAAGTTTTTCTGAGATTTTATTATTTATATTTTCAACTGCTACAATTACACTTTTGCCTAAAAATTTATTCTCATCTTTATCTCTTAATTCGTGTGCTTCAAATGCACCGGTTGAAGCACCTGATGGAGAAATTGCAGTGGCAGAAATATTATTTTCTAAAAAAACTTCTGCTTCCACTGTGGGATTTCCTCTACTATCAAAGACTTGTCTGCCTTTTATACTTTTAATTTTTGCCATTTTTATTTTACTATCTTATCGATCTCGGTGAGTTTTTTTAACAAAGTTTTTACTTCACTTAATGGAACCATGTTTGGACCATCTGAAGGTGCATTATCTGGATCCTCATGTGTTTCCATGAAAATTGCTCCTACGCCAACAGCAATAGCAGCACGAGCTAAATAAGGAACAAATTCCCTTTGTCCACCACTTTTTTCTCCCATCCCACCTGGTTGTTGTACTGAATGAGTTGCATCAAATACGATTGGAAATCCGAATTTAGACATTATAGGTAAGGCTCTCATATCTGAAACAAGAGTATTGTAACCAAAGCTAGCTCCTCTTTCTGTAATTAAAATATTTTTATTCCCAGATTCTTCAATTTTTTTTATTACATTTGCCATATCCCACGGAGCTAAAAATTGTCCTTTTTTAACATTAATTATTTTACCAGTTTTTGCAGCAGCAATTAATAAATCAGTTTGTCTGCATAAGAATGCCGGAATTTGAAGAACATCCACGTGATTGGACACTAAAGAGCATTGTTCGGCGGTATGCACATCAGTTAAAACTGGGACACCAACTTCTTTTCTAATTCTATCAAAAATGGGAAGTGATTTTTCTAAACCTAAACCTCTTTTTCCTTTTAGACTTGTTCTATTAGCTTTATCAAAAGACGTTTTGTAAATAAGATTAACACCTAGTTCACTTGTAATTTTTTTTAGTTCATTAGAAATCTTTATAGCATGCTCCTCGCTTTCAAGCTGACAAGGGCCGGCTATTAGAGTGAATGGTTTGTTGTTAGCGATTTCAAAATTAGAGCATTTTACTTTATGATTATTCATTTTCTTTTATTGATTTTTGAGGCCTTTATAAATGATGAGAATAAAGGATGTGGCGATAAAGGTCTAGATTTAAATTCAGGATGAAACTGTACGCCAATAAACCAAGGATGGTTTTCCAATTCAATAATTTCTGGTAATTTATTATCCGGTGATAAACCTGAAAAAATCATACCTTTACTTTCAAAATTTTTTTTATAATTGATGTTAACTTCATATCTATGACGATGTCTTTCGTTTATCTTCGCTACATTGTAAATTTTACTTATTTTTGTGTCTTTTTTAAGTCTTGCTTCATAACTACCTAAGCGCATTGTTCCGCCTAAATCTTTATCAGTGCCCTTCATCAATTTTCCATCTTTTCTCCATTCACTCATAAGTCCAACTACTGACGCTTTAGATGGTCCAAATTCACTAGACGTTGCTTTTTTTATATTTAATTTATTTCTAGCAAATTCAATCACTGCCATTTGCATACCAAAACAGATGCCGAAGAAAGGAATTTTGTTCAATCTTGCATAATTAATAGCTGCTATTTTTCCCTCTGTGCCTCTTTTACCAAATCCTCCTGGTATCAAAATTCCAGATACTCCTTTAAGTTTATTTTTTATTTCACTTGGTTTTAAAAAATCAGACTCGATTCTTATTAAATTCACTTTTAAATTATTTGCTATTCCACCATGTGTTAAAGCCTCATCTAAAGATTTATATGCATCTTTAAGTTCAACATACTTACCAATTATTGCGATGTCTACTTTGTTTTTTGTGTTTAAAACTAATTTAGTAATTCTCTTCCAAGGTTTAAGGTTTACCTTTTTTTTAGATTTTATTTTGAAGAACTTTAGAACTCTTTCATCTAGTTTTTCTTTATTAAAACTTATCGGAGCCTCATAAATTGTTTTAACATCGACTGTCTCTATTACATCTTCTATTCCAACATTGCAAAACAGAGAAATTTTCTTTCTTTGGTCTAATGTAATAGATCTTTCAGACCTGCAAATAATAATATCAGGTTGAATTCCAATACTTCTGAGTTCCTTAACTGAATGTTGAGTTGGTTTAGTTTTTATTTCGTCAGAGGCTCTCATGTATGGGACTAAAGTAAGATGAATGAAAAGAGTATTCTTTTTTCCAATTTCATTAGAAAATTGTCTTATTGCTTCTAAAAAAGGAAGACTTTCAATATCTCCAACGGTTCCTCCTATTTCGCAAATAACAAAATCTTCTTTTACAACATCGTTTTTAATAAATTCTTTAATTCTATTTGTTATGTGAGGGATAACCTGGACAGTCTTTCCTAAGTATTTTCCTTGTCGTTCTCTTTTTAAAACATCACTATAGATTTTGCCTGTGGTGATATTATCCGATTTTTTTGCTGATATTCCTGAGAATCTTTCATAGTGTCCTAAGTCCAAATCTGTTTCCGCCCCATCATCCGTAACAAAAACTTCACCATGTTGAAATGGGCTCATAGTTCCAGGATCAACATTTAAATATGGATCAAGTTTTCTAATTCTAACTTTATAACCTCGAGATTGTAATAAATAAGCTAGTGACGCTGAAGATAATCCTTTGCCTAAAGATGAAACCACGCCGCCAGTTACGAAAATGTATCGCGCCATGGAAGTATGTTATACTTCAAAAATTACCAATTACAAAGTCTTAATTACTTAGATTGAGGAATTTGTGGAAGGTTTGAATTTTCTTCTTCCTCTTTTTCTAATACTGACTGTGTTTCACGAATCTCATCTCTTGAGATTGCTACAATAGCAATACTGCAAATAATAAATAATGTGGCTATAATTGAGGTAAATTTAGTTAAAAAAGTTCCTACAGATCTAGCAGATGTGAAATTATCTTGTGAAACGCCTAAACCTAAAGCTCCACCTTCTGATCTTTGCAAAAGAATGACTATTATTAAAATTAAAGCGAGTATGATGTTAACTAAAATGAGTAAGCTTTCCATGATGCTTATCTATAGTAATTCTTTATTATATCAATAAATTTTTTTGAGGATTTTGAAGCTCCTCCTATTAAAAAACCGTCTATTTCTCTTATTTCTTTAAACATTTCAACATTACTACTATCTACTGACCCTCCATAAAGAACCGCAGGACTTTTTTTTCGAAATATGCTCGTTAAAACTTGTTTTATATAAATTGTTGTTTTTTCTAATTCTTTTTTTGTTGGTATTTTGCCAGTACCTATTGACCAAATAGGTTCGTAAGCAACGATGATATTATTCTTATTAAATTTTTTATCTAGTACTTTTGTAAGCTGATTTTTTAGAACACTAAAAGTTTTTTTATTTTTTTTTTGTGTTTGATTTTCTCCAATACAAAAAACTACTTTTAAATTATTTTTTAAAGAAAACAAAACTTTATTTTTTAACATTTCATTTGTATCACCTTCACTTCGATTATCTGAATGGCCTACTAGAGTATATTTTGCTCCAACTTTTTTAATCATGAATGGACTAACTGCTGCTGTATTAGATGAAAACTGGTCTTTTTGGTAACAATTCTGAGAGCCAATGGAAATCCTTTTGTTTTTAAAATGCTTAGCATATGTCTCGATAAGGGTATAAGGTGGTGTTATTATAACTCTATATTTTTGTCGATTCTTATCTTTTGAATAAAAATAATTAATTTTATTAAGAATATTAATGGATTTTGGAATTCCAAACATTTTCCAATTGCCGATAAAATATCTCATTATTTGCCTTAATATAAATTTTAATCTATAGGTGTATTATTTAGAAACTTATTAGAATATTATTATGTTAACATCAATAGGTAAATTTTCTAAGTCTTTTTTTATAAAACTCTTAGTGGGTATAATCATTCTTCCATTTGTATTTTGGGGGATGGGAGATGTATTTAGAGGTGGAAATCAAAATGTTATAGCTTCAATAGACTCTGAAAAAATCAGTACTCAAGAATTTGTAGACTATTTAAGGCGACTAAATTTAAGTGAAGATGAAATAAAAAATTTACCGAAAACAGATCTTATTGAAAAGATTTTATCTGAATATATTGGAAAAAAAGTTATGTCTTTAGAGATTGCAAAATTAAATATTATTGTAAACGATGAATCTTTAAGAAATATTATCAAAAACGATAAATTATTTTTTAGGAACGAAAAGTTTTCTAGGACAGAGTATCAAAAATTTTTGATAAAGAGTGGTATATCAGCTCCATTATTTGAAGCTAATATTGCTGAGCAAGAAAAAAAAAGGCAATTTTTAAGTTCTCTGTCGGGTGGAATAGTCATTCCAGAAATTATGGTAATTAAAGAATACAGAAAAGAAAATCAAATTAAGACCATAAAATATATTGATTTAAAAGAATATCATTCAAAAAATAAACCGTCTTTGGAAAGTAAAAAAAATCTCTACGAGAGAAATAAAAACATTTTTATTAAGGAGTTCAAAAGCATTCGTTACGCTGCAATTACACCAGAAAAGATTAATGGTGATAAAGAGTATAATGAAACTTTTTATAAACAACTAGATAAAATTGAAAACAATGTTTTAGACGGTCAGTCATTTGACGAAACCGTAAAAGATAACAACTTAGAAATTATCTCAATAAATAAAATTAATGCCAATAAAGAAAATGAAAATAAAACTATAATAAAAGATATACCGAGCGATTTATTTGAGAAAATTTTTAAATTAAATTCAATTAAATCTCCGGAGGTATTTAGTTTGAAAAATAAATTTTATTTAGCTGAAATAACTGATATAGAAAAGAAAAATCGTCCTTACACTGATCCTGAAGTTCAGAAAGCTTTAAATTCTCAATTAAATTTTAAAAATAAAATAGAAAATAACACTTTAATATTGAAAGATATAAGCACTGGCACACTAGATAAGGAAAAGCTCAAAAAATTTGCATTAGAGAATAAATTAGAGATAAAAGAATACACGATTAATAATATTAAACAAAATGATATTTTTTCTGAAGGCATTATTAAAAGAATTTTTTTAACAAAAGATGGTGAAATAGACCTTATTACAAATAATACATTAACAAAAAACTTTTTAATATTAGCAATCGAGACTAAATATAAAGATCTAAAAAAAAAAAGTAATGAGTATGAGCAATATGAGGCTAAAGCTCGTTTAAATTTGATTAACAAAATTTATCAAACTCATGATAATAATCTTAACAAAAAGTACAAGGTAGAATTAAATCAAAGAACTATTGAGCGAGTCAAAAATTCATTTTAATGCGTATAAATATAAGTTTTCACGATTTTAAAAAAGCACACTTAAAAAAAAAAAATCAAATTTTATTTAAATCTTTTGATTGTAAAAATTATTACAAAATTGAAAACCTATATAAATTTCTACTAGTAGAGAAAAATAGCTTTATTTTTGAGTCAGTCGAAAAAGGAACTATTAGAGGTAGGTATACTATCATTGGTTTTAACCCTGATAAAATCTGGAATATAAATAATAAAATTATTACATTGGAGGCTAACGGAAAGAAAACTAGGATTAAAAAAAATCCTTTAAGCTTTTTAAATAAATTGATTAAAGATTTTAAGATAAAAATTCCAAATCAATTACCATCTATGGCTACCATGTTAGTGGGGTATTTTTCATATGATATAATACGTTATGTTGAAAAAATTCCTAACAAATGTTTTGATGATTTAAAAATTCCAGATGTGAGACTCGCAAGACCAAGAAATTTAGTAATTTACGACAATTTGAATAAAAAGATTTATTATATTGAAAATGTTTTTGGAGATACAAAAATTAAAGATTATTTTGAAACCTACAATTCTATAATTAAGAAGTTTGAGCTATATAACAACTTTGAAAATATTAAACTTCCTGAGCAGTTTACACTTAAATCAAATAGAAATTCAGTGAAATCAAATATCTCTAAAATTAAATTCAAATCTTTAGTAAGGAAAGCAAAAGATTACATAAAGAAAGGTGATATTTTTCAAGTTGTACTGAGTCAAAGATTTGAGAGAAAGATTAATAAAAAACCAATCGAAATTTATAATAATTTAAGAAAATCAAATCCATCACCATTCATGTTTTATTTTAATTATGAGGATTTCAAAGTACTAGGTAGTAGTCCAGAAATTTTAGTAAGGTTGAGAAATAACGAGGTTACAATCAGACCAATTGCTGGGACGAGGCCTAGAGGTAGGAATTCAAGAGAGGATAAAAGATATAAAATTGACTTATTGAAAGATGGCAAGGAGTTAGCAGAACATCTTATGTTGCTTGATCTTGGTAGAAATGATGTTGGTAAAGTATCTAAAATTAATTCCGTGAAAGTTACTGAGAAATTTAAAATAGAAAAATATTCTCATGTGATGCATATTGTCTCTAATGTAGTCGGCAAGTTTAATAATAATTTTTCTGTTTTTGAAACTCTTTTATCAGGGTTTCCAGCTGGAACAGTTAGTGGCGCTCCAAAAATAAGAGCTATGGAAATAATTGATGAACTCGAAAAAAATAAAAGAAAATTGTACGCGGGTGGTGTAGGTTACTTTACTTCAAATAATGAATTTGACACGTGTATTGCTTTAAGAACAGCGCTTATAAAAAATGATAAATTTTATGTTCAGGCTGGCGCTGGTATAGTTGCTGATAGTAAGCCGGAAAATGAATATATGGAGACGGTTAATAAAGCAAGGGCTTTATTAAAAGCTACAGATTAAATGAAAATTCTATTAATAGATAATTACGATAGTTTTACTTACAATTTGTTTCATTACATTTCAAAGATAAAAAAAAATGTTGACGTCGTAAGAAACGACAAAATAGATGGAAAAACTATTTTTAGAAAAAAATACGATAAAATCGTTATTTCACCGGGTCCAGGGAATCCCAGTCAAGCTGGTAATTGTTTAAAAATAGTTAGAGAAGTTTATAAAAGGATTCCCATTTTAGGAGTTTGTTTAGGGCATCAAATCATAGGTCAAGTTTTTGGTGGAAAAATTATTAATGCTAAAAATTTAATGCATGGAAAAACAAGTAAGATTAAGCATAATAAAAAGGGTTTATTTAAGAATATTCATAACAATTTTGAAGCTACTAGATATCATAGCTTAGTTGTCGATCGTAATAGATTACCAAAGAGTCTATTAATTACAGCAGAAACTAAAAACAAAACAATTATGGGATTAATGCATAAAGATTATGATATTCATGGATTTCAATTTCATCCTGAGAGTATAAGCACTAAAGTAGGTATGAAGTTAATTAAAAACTTTATAATTAATTAAAATGTCAAATTTTAAAGAAAATTTAAAAAAAGGTCAGAACCTTTCTTTTGAGGAAAGTAAAGCACTTTTTAATGAGCTTATGGAGGGTAAGTATGATGAAAATTCGATTATTGAAATTTTGGAGTCTCTAATAAAAAAAGGTGAAACTAAAGATGAGTTAGCTGGGGGGATTTTTGTATTAAGAGAAAAGGCTACTAAAGTTAAAGCTGATCAAAATACTATAGATACATGTGGAACTGGGGGAGATGGACAAAACTCTTTAAATATTTCAACCGCAGCAGCCATAGTTTTAGCAAGTATGGGTGCTAAAGTTGCTAAGCACGGTAATAAAGCTGTTTCATCGAACTGCGGTTCTGCAGATGTATTAGAGGCTTTGAAAATAGATATTAATTTGAAACCTGATAAGGCTGAGGAGAGTATAAAAAAGTTTAATTTTGCTTTTATGTTTGCGCCAAATTATCATTCAGCAATGAAACATGTAGGTCCTGCTAGAAAAAAAATGGGAAAAAAAACAATCTTTAATTTAATTGGTCCTTTAAGTAGTCCTGCTCAAGTGAAAAGACAAGTTATAGGAGTATTTGATAAAAAATGGATGAAACCTTTCGCTGAGGCACTTAAAGAAAATGGAGTTGTTCACGCTTTTATTGTTCATAGCGATGATGGGATGGATGAGATATCACCATTTGCAAAAACAAATGTAGTGGAACTTAAAGATAATATTATTAAAGAGTTTAAAATTGATCCAAAAACTTTAGGCATAGACTGTTCAAATAAGGAGAATTTAAAAGGAAAAAATGCTGAATATAATGCTGAAAAAATAATAGAAATATTTAACGGACATAAAAATGAGTTCTCTCAATCTGTCGCTCTAAATGTTGCAGCAGGGTTGATTGTTTCAGGTAAAGAAAATGATTTTAGATTATCATTTGAAAAGGCTATAGATCATTTAAATTCGGGAAATGTATTTAAACATTTAGTAAAAATTCAATCAAATTAATGGCAAATATTTTAGAAAAAATTATTACAGATAAAAAAAACTTTTTAGAACTTATTAAAAGAGAAAAATCTTTAGATAGTTTGGAAAGAAATATTAAAGAACAAATTTTTTTAAATTTTAAAGAAGTAATCCAAAGAAATAATCGTGTATCTTTGATAGCGGAAATAAAAAAAGCTAGCCCATCCGCAGGAGTTCTTATAAATAATTTTAACCATTTAGATATTGCAAAAATGTATATAGATAATGGTGCTACATGCCTTTCGGTTTTGACAGAGGAAAAGTATTTTTTAGGAAAATTAGATTACATTCAAGATATAAAAAAACAATTTCAAATACCAATTTTAGCTAAAGATTTTTTTATAGATCCCTATCAGATCGCTTTGTCTAAAAGTTATGGCTGTGATTGTATTTTAATAATAATTGCGGCTCTTAATGGAGCCCAAGCCGATGAAATTTATTCTGAGGCCTTAAAACATAATTTATCTGTCATTGTAGAAGTACATGATCATAAAGAAGCTGAAACAGCCTTAAAATTTGATCAAGCATTAATTGGAATAAATAATAGAAATTTAAAGACACTTGAGGTTTCTTTAAATAATACTATTTCAATTTTTGAAGCAATTAAAACACACAAAGGGCCTATTATTTCTGAAAGCGGAATTAAGACTGCAAAAGACGCAAAATATATTTACGAAAAAACCGGAATTAAAAATTTTCTTATTGGAGAATCACTTTTAAAATCTGACAATCCTGATGAATTAATGAGAGAATTAATTCAAATTACTGAGTAAATAAGCCACTTATTTGAAGTTGTAATTCAAAAAGAACTTTTATAGAACATGCATGTACGAGGTTTGTTCTATGCTTACAAAAAAACAAAAAAACTTATTAATATTTATCAATAAGAAGATCAGATCTTCAGGTATTTCTCCGTCTTACGAAGAAATGAAAAATTCACTCAACCTTAAGTCGAAATCAGGAATACATAGATTAATTTCTGCATTAGAAGAAAGAGGTTTCGTTAAGCGATTAGCTCATAAAGCAAGAGCGTTAGAGGTGGTAAAATTACCAGAAAACGCAAGCGCAAATGATATATTTAATACATTTACACCAAGCGTTATCAAAGGTGGATTAGATAAGAATGATAATAAATCTACTGATGTTTCAGTATTAGGAAGCATTGCTGCTGGTACACCAATTGAAGCTATTCAACAAGAAGTTGATAGAGTTGCTTTGCCAGAGGACCTTCAAAATAATGGTGAGCACTATGGTCTTAAAGTAAAAGGTGACTCAATGATTGAAGCTGGTATTGCTGACGGTGACACAGTTATCATAAAAAAAGTTTCAAATGTAGACAATGGTCAGATTGCAGTAGTCTTAATAGACGAACAGGAAGCTACTTTAAAAAAAGTAAGAAAAAAAGGAAACACTATCGCTCTTGAAGCAGCAAATCGAAACTACGGAACTAAAATTTACGCTGCAAATAGAATAAAAATTCAAGGTAAACTTGTTTCTTTATATAGAAACTTTCATTGAAATAGTCTAATTAATATTAATGTCTTTTAATTGCAGGTTTGCGCCCTCTCCTACTGGGCCTCTTCATATTGGTGGAGTTCGAACAGCCTTATTTAATTGGCTTTTAGCAAAAAAAAATAAGGGTAAATATTTTCTTAGAATAGAGGATACTGATAAAGAAAGGTCTAAAGATGAATTTAAAAAACAAATTATTACATCTTTAGCTTGGCTTGGTATTGAACATGATGGAGATGAGTATATTCAATCTAAAAACATATCTAAACACGTTGCAGTTGCAGAGGAATTGTTAAAAAAAGGTTTTGCTTACAAATGTTATTGTTCTGAGGAGGAAATTAACGAACAAAAAGAAAAATGTAAAAAACAAGGGATGCCATATGTTTATAATAGAAAATGGAGAGATGCCAAAGATTTAAAAATTCCAGAAGGGGTAAAACCTGTAATAAGATTTAAAAGTAAAATTTCAGGGAATACAATTATAAAAGATTTAGTTCAAGGGGATAGAAATATTTCAAATTCTACTATAGAGGATTTTGTAATTTTAAGAAAAGATAATACTCCAACATACCAGCTCTCAGCTACGGTTGATGATCATGAAATGAAAATAACTCATGTTATTAGAGGAGATGATCATATGATTAACTCTTTTAAACAGAGACAAATTTATGAAGCGATGGGTTGGGAGGTTCCGAACTTTGCACACATTCCTTTAATTCATAGTGAAAAAGGAAAAAAATTGTCAAAAAGAGATAATGCTTCCACTCTTGAAGATTATATTAAAATAGGAGTTATTTCAGATGCTTTTAGGAATTATTTATTAAGATTGGGATGGTCTTATAAAGATAAAGAAATTTTTACAAAGCAGGAAAGTATAGATTTATTTGATCTAAGCGGTGTTGGAAAATCACCTTCAAAACTTGATATGAATAGGATTTATTCAATAAATGAGACGTATATAAAGAGTATCGATCAGAAAGATCTTTTTAATTTTTTTAAAGAATATGTTTCAAAATACAAAAAACCTTTAAATCAATCAAAAGAAAGTATTCTTTTAAAATCTATGGGTTTTTTAAAAAATAAAGCAAAAACTCTAGAGGATATTTGGAATAATGCTCAATACATTATCAAAGATAAAATTGAGATTAGCGCAGATGATAAAAAGTTAATTAATGATTTATCAAAAAAAATAATAACTGAATTTATTAATGAGTATGAAAAACTTTCCTCATTATCTAGAGAAACTTTAGAACCTTTAATTAAGTCTTTAATTGATAAACATAAGACTAGTTTTAAAGGTGTAGGACAACCTTTAAGGATAGCGCTAGTTGGCTCAAGATTTGGGCCTGGTCTTTATGATGTTATTCTCTCATTAGATAAGGTTGAAGTACTTAAAAGACTAAAACAAATTTAATGAAAGACGCTGTATCTTTCAGAACAAGAAAAACTTCTATTTACGATAAAAAATCTAATAATCCTTTTAAAATTAGTAGGTCTAAATTTTTCAACTTTATGAGCTGTAAAAGGTGCTTTTATTTAGATCGTGTAAAAGGACTAAAAGAACCCTCAATGCCTGGATGGGCTCTCAACGTTGCGGTCGATGAGTTGTTAAAGAAAGAATTTGATCAGTATAGAAAAGAACAAAAACCCCATCCAATTATGGTTAAGCATAATTTAAACTTTGTACCTTATCAGCACAAAGACTTAGATAACTGGAGAAATTCTTTAAAGGGTGGAATTTCATATTTAGATGAAAAAACTAATCTTATAATTCACGGAGGTATTGATGATATTTGGTTTGATTTAAATGAAAAAAAATTAGTTGTTGTAGATTACAAAGCCCAATCGTCTACTTATCCCGTAACAGTTTCTTCTTATCTCGATGCTGAATGGCATCTTAGTTATAAATTACAGATGGATATTTATGTTCATATCTTAAGAAAAATGAATTTTAAAGTTTCAGACCGAACTTTTTTTTATGTTTGTAATGGGGAGAAAACAAATAATAAATTTGATAATAAAATAGATTTTAAAACTACGCTAATCCCATATCGAGTAAATACTGATTGGATAGAAAAAAAATTAATTGAAATGAAAGATGTTTTAAACCTAGATGAACCGCCTAAAATTGAAAAAACTTGCGAAAAGTGTGCTTATCTTGAAGGTGGAAAGAAATTTTAATTTATCTGTTATTATTTTCATCATCATTATTAGATGATTGATCTGTGTTAGACGATTGGTCTGTATTTTCTGATGGAGGTTCTTCTTGAGTAGTTTCTGTTGGTGTTTCCTCTTGAACTGGCTGTTCAGGTTCTGGCTGCGGTTCAGGTGTTGGTTCCTGTGATTGAGCTCTTGCAATATCTGCTGCACTTTGTGGCGATGGCTCTCTTCTCATAAAGAAATATATTCCAGCAGCAATAACTGCAATAGCACCAAGAATATAAAGCATAATATTAACAATACTTATTCCCTCTTTTTCCTCTTTAATTGGAGTTTCCTCGTTAACTGGTTTTACTTCATCTTCCTCTGGTTTGGCTTCTTGTTGTTGGTTGGTTGTAGCATCAACCTGTTCTTTTGGCTCTTCAGTTTGAGGAGCCGGTTCAGATTTATTTTCTGTTACTGATTTAGGCTCAGGTTGTTTTTCTGGTTCTGGTTGAGGCTCAGGTTGTTTTTCTGGTTCTGGTTGAGGCTCAGGTTCTTTTTCTGGTTCTGGTTGAGGCTCAGGTTCTTTTTGAGGTGCTGGCTCCAATTTTACTTCCTCTTCAGGTTTAGCATCAATTGTTTTTTCTACAACAACTTGTTTCTCTTCTGAAATATCGTTGGTTTTCGAGAAATTATCATCGTAAACCTGCTTCATAACAAGTCCTACAATTAGAAAAGGAATCAAGCTAATCATACTAAATTATAAATCTTTAATTCTTAATTAACTATTTAATAATTGAACGATTTGGGCTTTAAAAACATTTATTTACAAGAGATTAAATACAACTCATTGTTGTAGATTGAAAAATTTAAATTTAAATATTAAACTTTCATTTATGAAAACAATATTTTTATTTTTTTTATCTGCATATATTATTTATTATCTTTTTAGACCTGTAACAAAAAAAGAAATAGAGAAATTTGAAAATCCTGATAATTGGTCAAATATGGGTCTTTAACCCTTTAAGGTGCTCAATTATACTTTCGGATAAAGCTTGTAGATCGTAACCACCTTCCAAAAAAGAAATTACTCTTCCTTTAGAATGAATATTAGCAATTTCAATTATTTTTTTTGTAATCGTAAAAAAATCACTAGATTCTAAGTTTATATTTGCTAGAGGATCTCTTTTATGGGCATCAAAACCAGCAGAAATTAAAATAACTTCTGGCTTAAATTTTTCTACAGGTGTTAAAACTTTTTTTTCGAAAGTGTCGATAAATTCTTTACTTTTTATACCAGCTTTTAAAGTAGCATTATAAATATTACCTACACCTGTTTCATTTTCAGCTCCCGTTCCGGGAAATAATGGAAATTCATGAGAAGATCCATAAGCAACAGACTTATCTTTATAAAAGATTTCTTGGGTTCCGTTACCATGATGAACATCAAAATCAATAATAGCCACTTTTCCAATATTATATTTTTTTTGTAAATATCTTGCTGCAACTGCAACATTATTAATGAAACAAAAGCCATTAGCTCGAACAGTTTCTGCATGATGTCCTGGGGGTCTAACTGCACAAAAAACGCGCTCATTACTTTTAATTAGATCATCACAAGCAGCAATACCTGAACCACAAGATCTTAAAATTGCATTTTTACTATTAGGACATAACATTGTATCTGCGTACGGCTCTTTCTCAACACCGATAATTCCTTCCTTTGGAATATTAGCAAATATCTCTTCAATATGTTTCTTAGGATGCACTAATGAAACTATCTCTAAATCCACCTTAGGAGCCTCTTTAAACTCTACTTTTAAATTGGATGATTTAATAGATTTTAGAATACTATCTAATCTTTCTTTTCTCTCTGGATGACCTTGTCCATTAAATTTTAGTAAACAATCTAGATGACTGTATACAATCATCTTAAATTTTTAATTTTTCCGCCATCTATTGAAAGGTTTTTAAAATTTGAATTTTTATCTTTAATTAGTTTATAAACTAAATTTGCGACTTCTTCAGGTTTTGTAGGTCTTTTTATTTTCTCAATTTTGCACCTTTGTTTTAAAATTTGTTTAACGCTTCTTTTAAATATTTTTGCGTCTGTTTGTAGAAGTTTTTCTAGTCTATTTGTTAAAGTCATACCTGGATGAATTATCGATACAGAAACTTTATCAATTTTACCTTGCATAGCTAAAGCTTTTGAAAAATTATTTAGCGCTGAATTAACAGCGCCACCTATCATAAATGTATTTGAAGGATTTCTAGCGGCCCCTCCTCCAATATTAATAACTTTTCCTTTGCTTCTTTTTAGGGCAGACCAAAAAGCTCTGCTTAATCTTACTGCAGCTTTAAATTTTAAATTGAATCCATCTTCCCAGATATTGTCATTCAGATTTAAAAATTTTCCTCCCTTTGTTGCCCCTGCTACATTTATGAGGTAATCCAATTTTTTAATTTTTTTAGCAATTGAATTGCATGCAGATAATGATCTCAAGTCTTTAGAAATGATTAAAGAATTTTTATGAAATTTTAAATTCTTTTGAAAACTTTTTAATTTATTTTTTGATCTTGAAACTAAAATAACTTTAATTTTTTTATCATTAAGCTTTTCAGCTATTGCTGCTCCGATGCCTTGGCTAGCCCCTGTAATTAATGCTGTTTTCATAAGATCTTAATATTAATATCTCTTAAATTTTCGTAAGTCACAATAATTTTGTCTTTCATATTAATTTTATATGGTTGAGTTAAAGAGCCACAAAGTAGATAATCTCCTTTTTTAAAGCTTATATTTTTATCTTTAAACTCATCAACAAAAGCTTTTAATGAGTCTCTAGGATCTATTCTTTTTGTTCCAGTGAAATAAGGTTCAGTAACATTATCGTTGATTTTTAGTTTAATTTTAATTTTATTAACGTCTGTAGTATGCCAACTCTTTATTTCTTCTCCAATAATAATCTTACCTCCATTTCCATGGTCAGAAATTCTAAGATACATTTGAACTAATTTATCAAATTTATTTTTTGAACTTTGTACATATCTAGACGAGGTAATATCAATAGCTGTATATAATTTAAAATTATTTATTTTATTTAGTAATTCGCTATCAATTTTTACATCTTGATCAATTTCAAATGCATATTCACATTCCAAGTTGGAGTAAGGGATTTCTGAATATTTAATCGAGCAATTAGTAGGTAAAATAGTTTCCTCAAAAATTTTACCTGGTACAGGTCCATCGAATCCCTCTTCTTTTTGAACTTCTTTAGCAACTGCTCCTATTTTCCAACCTACTGTCTTTTTCTCCAATTCTTTATAAAATATATTTAAAGCTTTGTATGCTTCGTCTCGATTTTTTGGAATTTCATTTTCACTGAACCCATTTAGATCAACTAAAGTTTTCTTCATCCATGCATTAGCTAGTTCTGTGCCCAACTTGTTCATAATAAAAATTATATTTAATTGATAAACTTCTTTAAATGATATTAATAGATTATGGAATTAACAATTGAAAAAGCCAAGTTTCATCAAATTTCCTTAAAAAAAGTGAGCGAAGCTTTAAAAAAAGGTTTATCAAAAAACTATATTGAAGTTGATGTTTCAATTGTTGAATGCCCTGATCTAAGAAAGTGGGATTGCCCTGCTGAAGGTATAAGTGGAAACCAAAGAATTATAGATGTTGGAGGTGAACCATACATGCACGATAAAAGGTTCATAGGTACTGAATTTGATTATGAAGAAATAGCAAAAAGGATAGGCTCAGAGAAATCTTATGCTTTAGGTGCGGGATCAGGAGCTATGTCGTGCTTAGAGGGTCACTGTGGAGAGCTTATCATTAATGAGAATTTAATTACTAATGAGTCAAAATCAATAATTGCTCAAATTGGTGAAAATAAAAAATGTAAATCAACTTCTTACAATCACCGAAAGCATGGCGGACTAGGAAATATCTATTACTCCGAGGGAAAAAAAGGAAGTGTTATAAAAATTAAAATTAAAGGAAGGTCCGGTGAGCAAGGCTCTTTGCCTCAATCTATGAGAACTGCACTAATTGAAAATTTACAAACAAATTTAAGTGTTGCATTAGGAGGTGTTTTTAGAATCTTAAATGGTAAGATTAAATCCCATGTCCAACCAGACTATGCAGATATA